>JAZOSO010000088.1:0-14645 GCA_045657185.1 Victivallaceae bacterium
CGCGGCGATACCGCTACCAATGTTACCAAACCTGCTAAAATTGATAACGGTTATGAAATCCAGGTTCCCCTTTTCATTAACCAGGGCGACTTGGTAAAAATTGATACCCGTACCGGCGAATACGCTGAACGCGTATCCAAAAAGTAATTGCCCCCCCAATCGGGAATGCGGTTCCCCTCCTGCGCTTTACGCGCTCCGCATTCCCTTTGCGGAAATCCGGCCCCCCGGATTTCCGCTTTTTTATTGCCTTGCATTTCATAAAAAATGTATTATATTAAGTACAGGAACATATTATGCCGTTTTGATATAAGATAAGTACGGATGTATGGATAAAAGAAAGGTGTTTTAATGAAACCGAATACAAACGGAAATTCTCAGCTGCTCGGTCTCGGCTTTGATAATAAAGACGGCCACAAAAGATTGACCAGAGGTGAAAATTTCACTATTGCCGGAGGCTCGGAGGAAACTCACGACCACATGGCGGAAACTGCGATAAAATTTAATGAAAAACTCCGCCGCAAAGGCAAAACACTTGACGATATTTCCCGTGAAGAATTTACCGATATGATTCGGGAAGCATCAGGAAAATGATTGTTTTTCAGAAAAATTGTTTTGTTAATTTGATTTTTTGCGAAACAGATGTATATTAAGACAAACGACCGTTGCAGTGGTCTCCCATGGGGGGAGATTTGCTTCTCGGCACGAAAGGATTTAATTATGGAAAAAGACGTCAAATCCGCTATCATCGCCAAATTCGCACGTTTTGAAGGCGACACCGGATCCCCCGAAGTTCAGATTGCAATTCTCACCAAGCGCATCAATGATCTCACTGAGCATCTTCGCGCAAACAAAAAAGATCACAGCACCCGCCGCGGTCTTTTGAACATGGTCAGCCGCCGCAAAAAACTTCTGGCTTACCTTTCCAAAGAAAATCACGACAAATACATCGAACTTACTGATGCTTTGTCAATCCGCCGCAAGTAATTACGGCTTACGGAAAGTCCCCGCTTCTCTGCGAAACGGGGACTTTTTCAGTAAAATATGCTATAACGATTAACCAATTTTATATCTGAGGTAAAAATGAATCTTCTCAAACGCGAAACTCCACTTGCTTCTCCTGTTAAAGTTATTCAATTCGGCGAAGGTAATTTTCTCCGCGCATTCATTGACTGGATGATTCAGGAAATGAATGACAAATGTGACTTCAACGGAGCTGTTCAGCTCGTTCAGCCGATTGAAAAAGGCATGGCTGATATGATTAACGCCCAGGACGGTCTCTATTCGCTCATCCTCCGCGGTGTTGAAAACGGCAAAGTCATTTCCGAAAAACGTGTTATTGAATGTGTCAAAGGCTGTCTCAATCCCGCTTCTGAATGGAATGAAGTAATCAATGCTTTTTGCGGCGACGACCTTCGTTTTATGTTCTCCAACACCACTGAAGCAGGTATTGAGTACAAACCGGAAGCATACACTCCCGGCGTCATGCAGACGACTTTCCCGGCAAAAGTTACAGCTCTTTTTTATGAACGCTTCAAAGCAGGTAAAAAAGGTTTGCTTGTTATTCCTTGTGAACTTATTGATAAAAACGGCATAACTCTTAAAAAGTATATTCTTCAATATGCCGATGACTGGAAATTGGGAGATGATTTCAAAAACTATATTGAAAATGAAAATACATTTTTCAATACTCTCGTTGACCGTATTGTTGCAGGCTATCCCCGAAATGAAGCAGCTTCTCTCTGTGAAGAATTCGGTTATCAGGATAATCTCATTGATTGCGGCGAAGTTTTCCATCTTTTCGTTATTGAAGGTCCGAAAACAATTCTCAACGAACTTCCCTTTGATAAAGCAGGTTTGAATGTCATTGTCACCGACAACCAGAAACCTTACCGTGAGCGCAAAGTCCGTTTTCTCAACGGCGCACATACCGGCTCTGTTCTCGGCGCATATCTCGGCGGCTGCAAAACCGTTGACCAAATGGTTGAACATCCCGTTTACGGCAAATTTGTTGAGAAACTTCTTTTTGATGAAATTTTCAAAACAGTTCAGCTTCCTGATGATGAAAAGAAAGCATTTGCATCTTCAATTCTTGAACGCTTTAAAAATCCGTTTGCCAATCATCAGCTTCTGTCAATCTCTCTCAACAGCATTTCAAAGTTCAAAGTCCGCAATCTGCCCTCACTGCTTGACTATTGCAAACTTGAAGGCAAACTGCCGCAGGGGCTGGTCTTTTCACTTGCTGCGCTTATTACTTTTTATACCACTGACGGTGATTACACTCTCAACGACGATGCCGATGCAATTGCATTTATGAAAGCACTTCCTGCCGATTACGCCGAAAAAGCCAAAGCCGTCCTTGCCAACACCGCTTTCTGGGGTGAAGATTTGAATAAAATCGCAGGTTTTACAGATTTGCTTGCCGCCGACCTTAAAAATATCGCAGATAATGGCATTGAACAGGCAACCAAGGATGTTTTGTAATGGATAAACTTCTGCAAATTCATAAATTCGACAATGTTGCCGTAGCCCTTTCTGAACTCAAAAAGGGCGAACACGGCGCACTTGTTGATATTCCGCAGGGACATAAAATCGCTCTCAAAGATATCAAAAAAGGCGAAAATGTCATCAAATACGGTATGCCTATCGGTCATGCTCTTGAAGATATCGCCGTTGGTTCTCACGTTCATACTCATAATGTCAAAACCAATCTTTCAGGTCAGCTGGAATATCAATATACCCCTGATTTCAAACTGCTTGATATCAAGTGTGACCGTACATTCATGGGCTACCGCCGTGCCGACGGTCAAGCTGCTGTCCGCAACGATATCTGGATTATTCCGACTGTCGGCTGTGTAAACGGTCTTGTCCGCAACCTTGCCAAAGAAACTGATTCCATTCCGCTCTGTCATCCGTACGGCTGTTCTCAAATGGGCGACGACCACGAAATGACTGCCGATTTGCTGGCGGCTCTTGTTCATAATCCGAATGCCGGAGGTGTACTCGTTGTCGCTCTCGGATGTGAAAATAATACGCTTGAAAGTTTCAAAAAACGCATCGGAGACTGTTCAAAACTCAATATCCGTTTCATGCTTGCACAGGAAGAAAATGATGAATTTGAAAAAGGTCTTGAACTCATTGCTGAACTGAAAGCCAACCGTCCGCAAAACCGTGTTGAAATTCCTGTTTCCGAACTCAAAGTCGGTCTTAAATGCGGCGGCTCCGACGGTTTTTCCGGTCTTACCGCCAATCCGCTGGTCGGCAGATTTTCTGACTGGATTTGTGCACAGGGCGGTACTTCAGTTCTTACCGAAGTTCCGGAAATGTTCGGCGCAGAGACTCTTCTTATGAATCGTTGTGTTAATCAGCAGACTTTTGAAAAATGCGTTGATATGGTCAACAATTTCAAGGCCTATTATGAAAATCATAATCAGGTTGTTTATGAAAATCCGTCCCCCGGCAACAAGGCGGGCGGTATAACAACTCTTGAAGATAAATCTCTCGGCTGTGTGCAAAAAGGCGGCACGTCTCCCGTCGTTGATGTTCTTCCATACGGCGGCAGACTTAATACTTGCGGACTTAACCTCATTACCGGTCCCGGCAATGATATTGTAGCTTGTACCGTACTTGCCGCGGCAGGATGTCATATCATCCTTTTTACCACCGGACGCGGAAACCCCATGGGTTCAGTCGTTCCCACAGTCAAAGTTGCTACCAATACAGACCTTGCAAGCCGCAAAGCCAACTGGATTGACTACGATGCTCAAGGTAATCCTGAAACAGAAAAATTCGTTGAATACATAATAAATGTAGCCAACGGCACTTTGACTTCAGGTGAAAAGCGTAAAGATTATGAAATCGCCATTTTTAAAGACGGTGTTACTTTGTGATATATCGGATAGGATTTTATTATGGATTTCATTCAATTATTGAAAGACACTCTTTATTTGCTGGCGATTGTCAATCCGCCGAGTAAAATTCTTTTTCTGTCGGCATATCAGCCGCCTCTTTCGTTCAGGGACAATTTGCGCTTGAGTTATACATCATCATTTGTTGCAATGATAATTTTGCTGATAACAGCGTTAGTCGGAAATTTTGTTCTGAAAGATGTATTCAGGATTGATTTGTATTCCTTGAAGATATGCGGAGGAATAATTTTGTTTTTTACCGGTTTTTCTGCCGTCAGAACAGGTCATTTTGTATTGGATGAAAATCATAAAATCAAAGATTTTTCTGAAGTGTCAATTATTCCGTTGGCAGCTCCGCTGATTGCCGGACCGGGAACTATTGCTATCGGTATGACGATGGCAAGTGTTTCCGGGGTTTTTTACGCATTCAGTGTTATTATACTTGCAATAACATTGAATTTTGTATTTATGATTTTTTCTGCGCCGATTTCAAATTTTTTACGCAAAGCTCACATGTCAGGTCCGGCAATCCGAATGACCGGACTTATCGTTGCAACAATGGCAATACAATTCATTTTATCCGGTGTCGGAGAGTGGTGGACGGCTCTCAATCGTTGAGATGATACAGGAATAATTGAGTATCTTTCAATGTTGAGAGCAGAACCGTTAATACAGATAACATATACAAAAAGTTATCTGTAAGAGATATTTATTTGCCGTTGAAGTTAAGTTTTTTCAATGATTCTGTAATGGAGTGCCATGCAAGTTTCGGACGGCGGTATTCGTCAAGGATTCCTTTTTCATTCAGCCCCATGACTCTGCCGCCGTTGAGGTAGCTTTTGGCATCGCAGAAGTGCCAGAACGAGACCCCGCAGAAACGGTTGTCACCGAGAACGACTTTGCATACTTCCTCCACCAGTTCGGCTTGGTATTCTTCACTCCAGCGTACACGGTGCGGGTCGCGGTGTCCGTAGATGGCGGAAGCTCCGATTTCGCTTATCAGAAAAGGTTTATCAGACGGAACTGCTGACGCAAGTTCTTTCAGTCGCGGGGCAATATTATGTATGCCTGACAATTCGTTCCAGTTCATATCGTACCAGCCGGGGTAGGGGTTCATAGCCACGATATCAACGATATCCATACAAATATCTTTTTCGTAACGGTTTGAAGCGAAAGTCACCCAGCGTGTTTTATCAACGCTTTTGTAGGCATTATAAACATCTTTGATTATTTTTCTTGTTCGCTTGTCTTCGCTGAGAGTTTCATTCATGAAGCCCCAGATAATGATGCAGGGGTGATTATAGTGTACATTGGCAAGTTTTTTTGCCTGGTCAATTTGGCTGCGGCGGAATTCTCCGGTAAAAAGTTCACTGTCACGCACATCCCATCCCAGCGTCTCTTCCCAGAACAAAATACCTGTCTTATCGCAAAGTTCCAGCAATGCCTTGCGCTGCGGATAGTGACTTCCGCGTATAAAGTTGCAGCCTTGCTGTTTTATCATGGCAAGGTCGGCTGCAATCAATGCTTCAGGCACAGCCGCGCCGAATTGCGGATGGCTGTCGTGACGATTGTAGCCCATAAGACGCAGTTTCTCCCCGTTGAGGAATAAATCAGTACCTTTTATTTCCAAAGTGCGGATGCCGAAAGTCACTTCTTCTTCATAGCGGTCAAAAATCACCCGAAGTTTGTGCAGGGCAGGGGAGGCCGGCGACCAGAGTTTGAAGTCGGGAACAGTAAGTTCGTAAGTTTGTTTTTTTCCGGAAAATGTGCCGTCAAAAACTTTTTTGCCGTCAATTTCAAATATAACGGCACAGTTTTTGCGGATAAATTTCAATGAATTAAGCTCAACGGAAATTTTACCGCTTCTGTAATCAAGTGTTGTAACTTTTATATTGTCAAGACTGTATTTCGGAAGTTCTTCAATAGTAATATTGCCGAAAATGCCGCCGTAAGCATAAAAATCAAAATACGGGAAAAATATTTTGTTGAAACGGTTGGACACGGCGATAATCAATTCATGTTCGCCGTCATCGCCTGCATTGAAGTAAAACTTTTCCGGCATATAAGCATACGGCATAGCTCCGATATATTTTTTGTCCCAGAAGATTTTTGCCTCCACTCCGACACCGTCAATGCAGAGTCTGACATTGCCTTCGGTGCGGACGGAGGTTTTGTAAAATCCTGTTCCTCTTTCTCCGAAAAAAGGCTGTACCGTATCAAAACATCCGGGCACAGATAATGCGGTTGTAAAGTTTATTTCCGGTAATTCATTACAGAGTTCTTTTTCTTTATCAAAAGCGAAATCCCATATTCCGTTGAGATTGATTTTTTTCATACTATCTCCTGTAAGTTTATCTCCTTGCATTATAATATACATGTTGTTTTCATATATTGCAATATTATAAGCTATGATAAGATAAAATTAT
This sequence comes from Victivallaceae bacterium, assembly GCA_045657185.1. GTDB lineage: Bacteria > Verrucomicrobiota > Lentisphaeria > Victivallales > Victivallaceae > RGIG5270. The sequence continues at coordinate 6,332 of JAZOSO010000088.1, forward strand.
AAGATAATCAGTTTTCCTGATAACTGTCTGTGAAAAATTGAGGATTGTGTTTCAGAAGACGCAAGATTGAGTCTCCGCATTTTTTTGCATCAACAACGTATGTTTCGGCATCTCCGATTTTTGTCATGTGCATTGCATTGTCGGCGAAAAGCAGAGATTCCGCCAGTCGGTAATATTTGCTGTGTATGCCGAGATGGCGGTACATATCAATTTCTGTCTCTCTGCCGTCATAGTCAATGATTTTGACATGTTTCGGAACAGGGTCAAAAAGTCCGCTGATATCGGCTTTTTCCTCAAGTGCGTGAAAATAGGTGCAGCTTTGAATTGTACATCCGATGAAAAGTATTTTTGCATTGCGTTCGTAAAGTCTGCCCCACGGAGAATTCCACGGAAGAGGTGTGCTGACGGCGGCGGGATCAATCTTGCAGAAAAGTTCTGCATCACGCCCTTTGGCACTCAGTGAGTGTGTCGGAAGGAGTGAACGTACAACTCCCGGCCTGCGGCGGAAAAGTTCCGGCAGCAGACTGATATCAGTTGCAGAATCTCTGACAGAATAAATATTACCTGATGAAGACGCATATTTTTCGAGTCCGATTTTCCAGGTAAGTGTAGGAAAAACAATAAGACCGTCGGAGAAATATTCCTCCAGTGCCTGAAAAAAAGTTTCAGCACCGCCCTCAATCTCTCCCATTTTTTTCATGGAAGAGTGAATGAGAACGGTATCGTTATTTTTCAAATTTGCATCAGCAAACTGCTGCATTAAATATTTTTTAGAGAAATTCATAATTTTATTTTGCAATTATTTCAGATTCTGCGAAAATGTCGCGGACGGAACTTCCGAGATATAATTTGTATTTGCCGCTGAAAAAGCGCACTTTGTCAATCAAGCCGTCATAGTGAGAGAAATCACGCTCTGAAAGTTTCAGTTCAACGGTTTTTTCTTCGTTTCCTTCAAGTTTTACTTTGGCGAAAGCACGGAGATTTTTTGCCGGACGGTGAGGTTCAAAAGTGCTGCCGATATACAGCTGAACAACTGTTGAACCTGCAACATTTGAAGTGTTCCTGACTTTGACTCTGATTGAAAAGTCTGTATTGCTCTTTTGTTCAATATCAATCAGTTCGTATGCAAATGAAGCGTAACTCAATCCGTAGCCGAAAGGATAACGGACATCAATTCCGCATTTTTCCGTATAGCGGTAGCCGATAAATAATCCTTCGGTATATTCGGTATGGGCGTTGTCATCTCTTGTGCCGGGATAAGTGCCGTTGGCGATTGAGGGATAATCCTCAAGTCTGCGGCACCATGTGCAGGGAAGTTTACCGGCGGGATTTGCCGCCCCGGAAAGAATATCAAGCATTGCATTACCGCCTTCCATACCGGGATAGAACATTTCCAGTACAGCCGGAACTCTATCAGCGAATTTTTCAATATTGAGAACTGAACCGTTGACAAGTATGACTGCGACATTGGGATTTACTTCAGTGATGCGTTCAATAAGTTCGCTCTGATTATTGGGCATTTCCAAGTCAGGGATATCTGCGCTTGCAACATTGCCCCAGCCCATTGCCTCTTTGTCAAAAGAGTGATTTGAACCGCCGCAGTAAAGCACAACATCCGCCTTTGCCGCAGCCTCAACGGCACGTTGAATATTCTTTGAATCATCATCAAAATAACGCAAATTCAGCGAAGAAGAACCAATACCGTAATGAATTGCTTCTATTACAATCTCAATCGGCTGTCCCTCAACTGCATCAAATTCATAAACAGGCAGACAGAGTGAAGCAGGATTTTTTTCTGCAATATTTATGCCGTTTACGAACATGCGGCAAAATAATGCCCCTATGCCGATTTGAATACCGACTCTGCCGCTTTTAACCGGAGTGATAAAACCTTTGTACCGTGCGGCAAAGGAGGCATTGAAACGGTCTTCTGCATTACTTGCTCCGCCGGCATTTTTGATACCGAAGTCAAATTGCATGGTCTTTTCAATGCGTTTCAGGAAAGGAGCATCGCCATTCTGCATAGCCTCGGCGTTTTCAAAATATTCGGCTTCAAAACCGTCACCGAGCAATTCAGGGGCAATCTGCTGTTCAAATTCATATTGCACACCTTTTTCAAAAACGATATCACAATCTTTGCCGAAACGTTCTTTTACTGCCTGCAAAAGTGTAATTTCATACGGCGGATGCACTGCACCTGAACCTCCGTCAAGGTAAAATGAACGGGCATGATGTTTGAAATCCGCACCGGGACCGATAACGGCAATTTTTTTAATTTTTTTGAAGTCAAGCGGCAGAAAGTTGTTTTTATTTTCAAGGAGAACTGCACATTCCGCAGCGGTTCGGCGGGCAAATTGCTGATTTGCGGCGGAATTTGCCTCAAAATTTCCTGTATCTTCAGTTGCTTCAAATGCTTTCATCTGATACAGCAGACGCAGATTGTTGAGAACTGCATTATCAAGCACTTCCATTGAAACTCTGCCTTTTTTGATATCATCGGCAAGATTTTTGCGTGCTTTTGTATCGGGACCGCCGCCCATTTCCAAATCCTGACCGCCGTTGAGTGCTTTGGCAATATCATGCGTACCGCCCCAGTCAGAAACAACCAGACCGTTAAAACCGCATTCTTCACGGAGGAATTTTTTCTGAGTATATTCACATTCAGAAGCCTGAATACCGTTGATTTTATTGTAAGCAGACATGACCATATAAGGTTTTGACTCTTTGACTGCGATTTCAAATCCTTCAAGGTATAAGTCGCGGATAACGGATTTGTCACAAATTGAATTGCCTGTTGTGCGGCAGATTTCAGAATTATTGAGAGCCAGATGCTTGGGACATGCAGCAACACCTTTTGACTGACAGCCCCTGACATAGCCTGCGGCAATTTTTCCCGCAAGAACAGGGTCCTCGCCGTAATATTCAAAAGTTCTGCCGTTTAAAGGAGTTCTGGTAAGATTTAGTGCCGGGCCGAGACTGGCACGGATACCGCATGCGCGGGCTTCTTCGCCGATGACTGAACCGTATTTTTCCGCAAGGTCAGTATCAAAAGAGGCGGCAAGGGCAATTCCTGACGGCAATGCCGTATTTTTATTGCCGTCTTCACGGCGAATACCCTGCGGACCGTCAGCCATAAAAACTTCACGGATGCCGAGGTGAGGAAGTTTGCCTATTGAGAGATTATCACAACCGCTGATAAGTTCAATTTTGTCCTCAGTTGTCATTTTATCAAGAATATTTTTTATAAATTTTTCCATAAAACTCCTTTATAAAATATTAAGGTGTTTTCATTTGAAATTACCTTTATTGTTGAATAATAATTTAGCATATCTTTTTTAAAAAACAAGATTTTTTTTATAAATCAAACAATTATGGCACAAAAAATTACAGGTACGACACAAAATGTCGTATATATATGATTATAATATGACAAGAAACAAACGGAGGTTATTATGAAAAATGTTGTTTATCCTGATTTTTACGTTGCTCAAGCTCAAGCTGAAACTGATTGCTGTAATGATTTTTTTACATTGCTCAAATATGCCGCGTCTTATGCTGTCAACGGAGAGGAGATTGCGGCGGCAATTCCGCTCGGCAAAGCGGTCAGGCTGGCGGCCTTTTCCTCTGATTATCTTGATATTGCAGAGTTTCTCTGCCGTTTTCACCGTATGAAAGATTTTTGCTCGGTCAAAAATTGTTTGCAAAAAGCGAAAAAAGCAGCAAAAATTTATTGTGATTTTGCCGAAATTGAGAATTTTGAACATAAATACAATTTTTGCTGAGGTTTAAATGAGTGAAGATGTAAAAAAAGCCAAAAGCCTTGTTTCTGCATTTGTTGAGCAGAAACTCAACGGAGAAGTGACGCAATTGGCAGAGTTTGATTTTCGTACTTTGCAGAATTCGGATGAATTCGGTTGTCCTGATTACCGTTTTGATTGTGATGATACTAAAATTTTGCATGCTGTTTATGTCCTTTTATGGGGTGATATATACCCTGATTTGAAGTTGGAAAATATCGGTACGGGCAAAAAGTACAGAGGAGATACGATAAATACTTTTCATACTATGTTCGGGCGTCCGATTGAAGGGCATGAAGGATTCTTCGGCGGACTTGAAAAGTATTCTCCGACGGATGAATTGCGACAGAAAGTGCGGGATTTCAGCAACATTCTTTGCCGTTTAGGGAACTATATTGTGCTTCCGAATTACAGCTGTGACGGCAGAACCTTGAATACTCATCGCGGCTGCAATGATTGGCATGACTTTTTTGACCGTTTTCTTATCGGTGTTTATTCGTCACTGTGCGGTAAAAGTTCGGGAGATGAATTATTTGACCGTCTGATGCAGCGGAATTCTTTCTTTTTTCAGCAATTCAACGGCGTGAAAGGTTTTTATGACTTTATACATAAGAATTTTCTTGAAGATTATCTTGATAATTCAGAGATTCCGCCGCATGAAATTTATCCGTTGAATTTCCATTGGCTCAATGTTAATGACCGTGAAAAATATTACGCTGATGCCGCAGAATATATTGCCAAAGCCTCTGACCTTATCCGCCGCCGCAGTTTCATTCTGACTTTGAAAATCAGTGACGCCTTGTCATCGTAATTATGTATAAAAGTAATCATTTTTGTTTCAGTGTATGAGGCTTGCTTTTCATCCCGGTACTGCTATTTTATTGCCGAAAGGAGTAAAATATGCAGTATTTGGGGCATTTATCAAAAAAAGACCCGCTTTACGGGTATTTGTGTCATGAAATTTATCCGCAGCTCGGAGCCGACGGCAGAGACGGGATACGGGTTTTCAGTTCCTGTTCATCTCACGCGGTTTATGTTTATGAAGACCGTGCAAGCGGTGTCAGAACGGTGGGAAAATTTTTTGCCTGCAATGAAAATGATTTTGAGCGGGCAAAAAGAAAGATGTATCGGGAATTTGCCAATCTTAATGAATTCAGAAAATACATCGGAGAAAATCATTATATTGCCCGTCCGCTCGGCTGTAATGAATTTTTGAATTGTCTTCTGGTGACGGAGTTCTGTTACGGAGAGGGACTTGATTCTGTTATCTTGCAGGCTATAAAAAATGACAATTCATCGCTGCTTTATTCTAAGCTTGCTGCTCTCGGAAATTTTTTATCCACTGTTCACAACCGCTCTGCGCAGGCTCAAAAAGTTGATTTTCACAAGGTCTGCCGTTATTTCGATAATATTGTAAATCAGCTGAACTTTGTTATTGACGACAGAGAAGCTCAATACTTGAGAAGTCTTTGCTGCAAATTCAAGTGTGATGAGAAAATGTATCAGGATTGTGAAGTTGCAGTTCACGGTGATGCAACACCGGCAAACTTTTTTTTCGGGGACGGTATGTATGTTATAAGTTTTGACCTTGAGCGAATGATGCGGACAGACAGACTTTTTGATATCGGGAGACTGGCGGGAGAATTGAAACATTTTTTCCTTTTCCATACCGGCAATAAATATAAGGCAGAACCGTTTATCGGACATTTTCTGTGGGAATATTGTTGTCATTTTCCTGATAGAGAAAGAGCTTTTTCGGCAATAACGAAGCGGCTTCCATTCTATATGGGGCAAACTCTGCTTCGCATTGCACGCAACAGTTATCTGGAGCAGAACTACCGCCGTATGCTTGTTGATGAATCTAAACTCACCTTGGAAAGGAACTGATTATGCTCAAAGGATTGATTTTTGATATAAATGGCACAGTTACAGATATTTACACATCTGAAAGCGATGATAATGTTTACCGTATTACTGCAAATTTTCTTGACTATTATCAAATCAGAATTGCACCTGAAATTTTGCGTGAGGAATATTTTTCCATACTTCGCCGTCAGAAAAAAGAAAGCTTTGAGGAATTTCCCGAATTTGATGTAATCGGACTTTTTGCTGAGATAATGAAAAAATACAGCGTTAAAAAATGCAAACATCCGTCAGCTGAAACACTCGCTTTGCTTTTCCGTGCAGCAAGCCGCTACAAACTTGAACTCTATGACGGAGTTTTGCCGACATTGGATAAGCTGTCAAAAAATTATATGATATCGGCAGTCTCTGACGGTCAGAAAGTGTGGGCGGAGGCGGAATTGCGTTCGGTCGGCCTTGACTGTTTTTTCCGTAATGTGATTGTTTCAAGCACTTACGGTTTCCGCAAGCCTGACCCGCGCATGTTTCAGATGGCATTGGAACAGATGAATTTGCATCCTGAAGAAGTAATATTTGTCGGCAATGATATGTACCGTGATATTGCAGGTGCGCATGATATCGGGCTGAAAACTGTATTTTTCCGTTCAAATCAGGGGGAGCAGAGTTTTGCCGGAGCTGAACCTGACTATATAATTTACAGTTTTCCGCAACTGCTTGAGGCTGTCGCATTTCTTGAGCGTCAGATGAATTGAAATTGAATGTTTTATTTTTATAATATTTTCCTTACTTGAAAAATTAAAAAAAAGCATTATATTTCATTGCATTGTTTTTTTTTAAAGAGGTAATGAAATGTTTAAAAAAATAGGATTTTTAGCCGGAGCAGTTGTCGGTTTTCTGATGTGCGGCTGCCGTAATCACGGAGCAGTATGTTTTACTTTTGACGATTTCGGCGGTGACAACTGGGTAAAGGCTGATGAACTTTTCAAAAAGTATGATGCTCATGCAACTTTTCTGGTATCAGGCAATCTGACTGATAAACATATTGAGGTAATGAAAAAACTTCAGGATGCAGGACATACTGTCGGTTTGCACAGTGTCGGTCATGCCAATGCAACTTCTGATCCGCAAATTTATACACCCGAGGCTTATTTTAACGAACAAATCAAACCGCAGCTTGATATTTGCAAAGCCGACAATATCAATGTTACAGCTTTTGCTTATCCCAACAATCGGCATAATGAAGAGTTTGATAAGTATCTTTTTCAGCATTTTGATTTTTTGCGTGCGGGTGTCGGTGCTGACAAACAGCCGGTTTTTGTGCCGAAAAAACAGCTTAAACGCAAAATCGTTCTGCAGGGGAAAGGTATCGGAAAATATTATAACAGTGATTTGAATGAGATAAAAAAACTCCTTGACCACGCCGCAGAGACAAACAGTATGATAGCGTTTTTCTCTCATGATATTTTTCCTGATGCTCCCAGAATTCACATGCCGACTGAATGGCTTGAAGAACTTTTGAAACACGCCTCCGAACGCAAAATGCGTATAATCGGAGCAAATGAAATAAAATAAAAAGGAAAGTAACAATGAAAAATTATGTATTTCTGTCACTTCTTGCCGCTTTGTTTTTCGGCGGCTGCGTAAGCACTGAACAATTGCTCAAAGAGCAGGACAAAGCTTCATCATGGACAGGCAAAGTTGAATTCGCTCCTGATTATGCCAGAGGCAAAGGTCCGTGTTTTGTCCTTTACGGCAAATATCCGACACCGCTTACATACAAAGAGTATATCCCTGTTTCTCCTGACAAAACTTATATCTACAAAGTCAATTTCCGCACACTTGACCCAGCATTGCCCGCAAGTGCTTACATGGGGCTTGATTTGTATGATGAAAATAAACGCAAAATCGGACACTATAATGTTCAGGCATTGTTGAAAGCTGAACTCAGCGAGGTTGTTTCCGCCCGCAAAGGCGATAAGTTTATGACAATCAAAATGATGAAAGATTATGAAAAACTCAAGTATTTTGCAGTCGCTTTCAATGCCGCAAAGGATTTCAGTGACCTGCCTAATTTTGATATTTCTCCGCAGGCATTGAGAATAAAGCCTGATAAAGACGGGAATTTGCATATTGAATTAAAAGGGACACTCAAAAAAGATTATCCCGCAGGTACTAAGGTAAGAATTCATTCCCCCTGGTCACCGAGTATGTATTATCTTGCTTCCGGCTGGATGCCTGAAGGCGAGGGCAAAGAATGTACCGCAGTAATCAGCGGAGTGCTTGATAAAGCGGGGACAAGCAGTAAAAAATTCTGGAAAGGTACTAAATACGTTCGTCCTTTCGTTTGGTTCGGCAATTGGAACCGCCGCCCCAAAAAGGGTGCAAAACTTCTGGTTGACGGTATCTCTTTTGAAGTAACTGACGCTAAAGTTGAATGAATCAGACTGTTTTATAAAAGATGATTGATTTACTGCATGCAGGGGGAGAAGAAAAATTTTTGGTCGTTCTCTCCCGTTTTTTGTCTTGCGGTTGTGCCGTCACAAAACGAGGATGGATATTCCACTTGCAATAAAAAATCGGTCTGATAATTTTCCATAAGTTTGACTGAAGAAAATGTCAAATATAATTAAAAGGTTTGGAAAAAGATGAGGGGG
>JAZOSO010000089.1:0-3683 GCA_045657185.1 Victivallaceae bacterium
AAAAAAGGTGCATCCATCGGAGCTAATGCGACTATTCTTCCCGGAGTAACCATCGGAGAAAACGCCCTCATCGGCGCCGGCGCCATCGTCACCCAAAACGTCCCCCCAAACACCAAAGTCATAGGAAAATTTTAACATGCGCATTAAATTTATCCAAAATTTTATTGACTTTTGCAGAGGCAAGAAAAAATGCTATGAAATTACACCTGCTGAAATAAAAAGGATTCATAAAAATTATAAAAAAAATCTATTAAAACTTTCAAAAAAAATAGATAACAAAAAAAAAAATAAAAGTTGGTTTTCTGGTCGTTTTTGACGGTGTATTTACTGCTAAAAATCTATATCAACTTATGCAAAATGATGATATATTCGAGCCATATATCATTGTTATTCCTTATATAGCTAAAGGTGACGATTATATGTTTAGTCAACTGACACAAACATACGAACTGTTAAAAAGTAAATATGATAATGTCTTTTTATCATATTCAGAAGAAAATAAAAAATTCATTGATTTTTCCGATAATATAGATATTGCATGTTTTTGTAATCCTTATGACGTTGTAACTATGGAAATATATTCAATGAAATATTACGCTAAAAAGGGGAAAATGCCATTTTATTTCACATATGGATACTCCATCTCAAAATGGAGCGAAAACATGTTTAATAACCTTGAATACACTCTATGGTGGAAATATTATGTTGAAAATCAATTTACTATAAACACCTTAAAACAAAGCTCATACAATTCCAATAATTTTATCCTCAGCGGATATATTAAAATGGATGATTTTGCCGAAATAACAATTCAAAAGCGAAAAAGGAAAAAAATAATAATTGCGCCTCACCATACCATTCTAAACTGGGAGAACGGTGTTAATATCAGTACCTTTTGCGACTACGCAGATTTTTATCTGACTATTTTTAATAATTATCCTGATATTGATTTTGTTTTCCGGCCACATCCGTTATTAAGAAGCAACTTACAAAAAGATAATGTTTGGGGAAAAGAAAAAACAGATGAATACTTCAATAAATTACAAAATTTTTCAAATGTAGAATATCAAAAAGGCGGAGATTATCTGGAATCTTTTGTCAACTCTGATGCGTTAATTCATGATTGCGGTTCTTTTATGGCAGAATATCTTTTTACGGCAAATCCAACATGCTATCTTATAAAAGATAAACAAAAAACGAAAGAAAATTTCAATACTTTCGGGCTGCAATGTCTGGAACAGCACTATAAGGCATTTTCAGAAGAAGATATAATCAATTTCATTGAAAATACTGTATTGAAAAATAACGACCCAATGAAAAATGAAAGACAAAAATTCGCAGAAAATGTTCTAAAAATCAATTATCCTAATGTAACAACTTTTATCCTGAATGATTTAAGAAAGGCAATATCATGCTCAAAGTATTAACAGTTGGTGTTTTTGATTTATTTCATTACGGACATTTGAATTTATTCCGTAATGCAAAAAATATCGTCGGAAATGATGGCGAACTTATAGTTGCCATACAGGAAGATGATGTAGTTCTCAAATACAAACCGGATACAAAACTTATTTATCCTTACAATATCAGATTTGATATGGTACAAGCAATACGCTATGTAGATAAAATAATTTCATACCGTGATGTCGATGAAATAGTAAAAACTGCAGATTTTGATATTTTTGCAATTGGTGGCGACCAAAATCATGCAGGATTTCAGCGTGCAGTAAAATGGTGTGAAGAAAACGGCAAAAAAGTTGTTCGTCTTCCGCGTACTCAAGGTATAAGTTCATCTCAACTGAAATTCAAATAAACAAAGGCAGGCAGAATGAATTTATTAAAAAAACTGCGAAAAAAAACTGCTGTTGAATATAGTATTTCCGGGAGCAGCAACAAAATAATCTCTGAAACAAACAATGTCATTTGTAATATAGAAAAAAAGCATAAAAATTGCCCGTTACAAATAGTCGGCAATAATAATACAGTTATTTTTCATACAGAGAAACAGCTGAAATCATTGCCGCAGATGTTTTCAATTATCATTTCCGGCAATAATAATTTTGTGGAAATTTTTTATCCGAATGCGACAGGACTTGTGGATATCAACATTTCAGGAAATGATGCAAAACTTACAATTCAGGAACAAAAAAAATATCCCCTTTGCGATGTTCATTTTTTAATTAACCGCGGGGGGGAAATATCTATCGGCAAAAACTGTCAGTTATGCAATGGCAACTTCATCGCGATCGTAAAAGGCGATTATAATGAAAAGCATAAATTAATAATTGGCGATGAATGCTATATTGCAAAAAATGCAACATTCAGAACTTTTGATGGTCATACCTTTCTTGATCCAAATACAAAATTGCCTTTAAACCCGCCTCAGGATATTATTATTGGAAATAATTGCTGGATTATGCAAAATTGCATGATACTGCATGGTGCCGTAATTCCGGATAATTCTGCTGTTGCCGCGAACTCTCTCGTTAATAAAAAATTTACCGATACAAATATCCTTTTAGCAGGATGTCCTGCAAGAATAATAAAGCATCCTGTTATCTGGTCCCCGTTATCATATGGGGAATATATGGAGCAATATAAATAAGGAATTAATTTATGAATATTTTTATTGCTCTTTTCAGTGGAATTGAAGACCCAGAAAACTCAACAGGAAGCATCCCGTGTTTCTATGAATCAATTATTGAAAATTTAAAGAAATCCGGGAACAATATTCTTGTACATGTTTCAAAAACATTCAGACAGGATTTTAACAATATTCCGAATGACCTGCTGCAAAAAATAAAAGTGTTCAATCCAGATCTGTTTATCTTTTTCAACAATACATTTTATGACATCTCCGAATATTTTGATTGCCCTATATGTATTTACGATGTCGATACTCCATTGGTATACTCAAATAAAAATACATTAAAAGCAAATATTAACAGATACAAATTTATTGTCAGTCAGGAAGAGTCTGCAAATATACTAAAAGAAACTTTCAAAGCAACAAATAATAATATCCTTGAGGTCCCTTTTTTTACAGAGATACAAGCGGAAGAGAAAGCGCATAAACACAACATATCTTTTCTTGGATCTAAATTCATAAGCTCTTCAGAGCCAAATATTTACAATAATTTTATATCATTAAAACCGACAAAGCAGGAAATAAATCTGTTTAAAAAAGCACTCCAAATATTTAAACAAAACCCACTGATGTCAAAAGAAAATCTTTTGCAACAAATTGAAATAGATTCACAAAAAGTTATCAATTCTCTTGACCTCAATGCACTTATTTTTACTCTTTCCGATGAAATAAGAGTGAAAACTTTAAGTGCTGTTGCTGATTTGGGATTGGGGCTGTACGGTACACCAGACTGGGCTTTTGATCACTATAACGAACCTTCTCTCATTCTCAGTTATGACCGTACATTTTTATACACTCTGAAGCACAATCAGGATTTATACAACTCTTCAAAAATCGGCATCAATATCAATCATTTGCAGGCAGCCTCAGGTTTCTCTTGGCGCGTGTGTGATATCCTTGCTTCAAACGCATGTCTGGTGAGCGAATACAAACCGAATATTATCAAATATTTTGCAAAAGCAAATATCCCGACTTTCACCAACCCTTATGAAGCATACGAAATTTGTTCAAAACTTCTCAAAAACGAAAATATGCG
>JAZOSO010000090.1:0-7390 GCA_045657185.1 Victivallaceae bacterium
CCCGGCGCCGGGTACGACCCGGTGCGATGTAACGCTGGCGCGTGAGTGTCAGCGGCTGGGTGCGTCAGTCTGTTTTTCGGCGAAATGTTCGTTTCGTCCTCCCGCTTTTTTGCGGAATGACGAAACAAATCTTTCGCCGGACTTCGCCACAATTGAGAGAGAGCAAGCTCTCTTTTTATATGCTGTCACATTGGCATACCCCGTTGTAAAAATATACTTTGAGATTTTGCCAAGGCGATAGCAAATAAAAGGCGATGAAACGCCCCGTTCATTGCTATCGCAATTCACTATACCTCAAGCCCCTAAAATTTTATTTATAGATATCAGTCAATGTTTAGTACACAGCGAAATAAAAATACTGCCTCAATTCTTCATTCTTAATTTTTAATTCTTAATTATTGTATAAAAATGCGGGACGGAAGAAAATTTTTCTCCCGTCCCGAAAATGTTATTTGCTTAAGAAAAGATTACTTCTTTTCAAAAAGGCTGCGGATGCGTTTGCCGACGATTTCGACTTCGTGTGCGCCGAGACCTTCGCGTTTAGCTTTGAGAACGGGATAACCGCTGCGAGCTTCTTTGAGCCATTTTTCAGCGAATTCACCGGATTCAATGCGGCGGAGAGATTCTTTCATGCGTTCTTTGACATCTGCGGGCAGAATGAAGGGACCGTTGTCATATTCACCCCATTCAGCGGTGTTGGAGATGACCTGGTTCATGCGCTGGATGCCGCCTTCGTAGATGAGGTCAACGATGAGTTTAGCTTCGTGGACACATTCAAAGTAAGCCATTTCGGGGGGATAACCGGCTTCGGTAAGAACTTCAAAACCGTATTTCATCAAATCGACAGTACCGCCGCAGAGAACGTTCTGTTCGCCGAAGAGGTCTTCGTAGGTTTCCTGTTCCATGGTGCATTCGAGAACGCCTGCGCGGGTAAGACCTTCAGCTTTGGCGATAGCGAGAGCGACTTCACGGGCTTTGCCGGTGCAGTTCTGGCGGACAGCAATCAAGCCGGGAACGCCGAAACCTTCAACGAAACGTTTGCGGACTTCGGTACCGGGGCTTTTGGGAGCGACCATGATGACATCAACGTCAGCGGGGGGAACGATTTCGCCGAAAACATAAGCAAAACCGTGTGAGCACATAAGAGTTTTGCCTGCGGTGACGTAGGGAGCGATTTCAGATTTGTAGATGGGGCCGTGGTTTTCATCGGGGAGAAGGAGGTGAATGACATCGGCTTTTTTAGCTGCTTCAGAGACGGAGAGAACTTCAAAACCGTCCTGAGTTGCGGCATCCCAGGATTTACCGGGACGGGCACCGATAACAACATTGAGACCTGAGTCTCTCATGCAGAGAGCCTGAGCACGGCCCTGAGCACCATAGCCCATAATGGCGATGGTTTTTCCGTTCAATACGCTGAGATCAGCAGCGGAATCGTGAATAATTTCCATTTTTAACTCCTTTAAGTTTATGGATTGAAAGTATACAAAAATACAATATATTAAGTTAATATAACACTTTTTATGTTTTTGTCAATTGAAAAATTGAAAAATAGATAAAAAATGCTGAATACAGTTGACTTTATTCATCATCATCAAGAGAGCCGATACCGTTTATGACATAATCGTCCTCAAGATTGTCATCAAGTTCTTCTTGAAAATAACTGTTGACAGAATGTTTGCCAATGCTTTTTAAAGCATTTCTTGTGAAAAACAGTTCGGTTGCACTTTTTTTGCGGGGTGAGAAACTTGAGATGTCTTCATCTTCAATAATTATTTCGTCAATTGTTTCTTCAAGATTGTTGAAAAATTCTTCAAAGAGCTTGTCCATTTTTTTATTTCCCGGATTTGTATTTGCAGATAATAAAAAGATAACACAGTTTGTGTATTTGTCAATAAAGAAACGGAAAAATTCAAAAAATTTAGCTTAAACTAATTTGCATTATTTTTTTGCAGTGTTATATTATATGAAGTAAAAAAGATAAAAAACAATGCAGAATTATGAGGTGATTATGACTTGTTTTGCAAAAAAAAATGTCGGAGGTAATTTATGAAAAAACACTTCCGTATCGCTCTTGCAGGTAATCCCAACTGCGGGAAAACTTCAATTTTCAATGCTCTTACCGGTGCGCGTCAGCATGTGGGAAATTATCCCGGTGTAACCGTGGAGAGCAAGTCGGGTTCGTTTACGCTCAACGGCATGGAAATTGAATTGATTGATTTGCCGGGAGTTTATTCTCTGAGTTCTTCCTCCCCCGAAGAGGAGGTCGTTTTTCAGGAGATAACCAAGCCGGGTATTGACTTGATTTTGAATGTTATTGACTCGTCAATTCCTCAGCGCAGTTTGTATCTGACAACTCAGCTGGCGGAATTGCATCTGCCGATGCTGTTTGCTTTTAATATGAGTGACGATGCCAAGCGCAAGGGGTTGAAATTTGATATTCCGAAGCTGGAAAAATATTTGGGTTCTCCCATTGTTCAGACTATCGGCAGCAAAACAAGCGGAGTCCGCAGTCTGCTGGATAAACTTGCAGTCACTTTGCAAAATCTGGATGAGCACGGTATTCCGATGCTCTCATACGGCGCAGATATTGACGATGCCATCAAATGCGTTGCTGATAAAATAGATGAACTCAATATTGAAAAATATCAACATGTTCCGTCCCGTTTTTTTGCCATAAAACTGCTTGAACATGATAAAGCTGTTCAGAGTCTCAATGAGTTTGCTCCCGTTTATGCCGAAGTTGAGGAACAAATTGAACATTTGCGTACAAAACATGCGATTGAAGCGGATACATTTATGGCGGATTGCCGCTATGCCATGCTTGCAGGTGCATGTCGCAATACAATTTCCATGACACAGGAAAAACGCCGGGAAATATCCGACAAAATTGATATGGTAATGACCAATAAATTTCTCGGACTGCCGCTTTTTCTGGCAATAATTTATGTTACTTTCTGGTTTACATTTACCTGTGCCGAACCGTTCATGGGATATATTGAATCATTTTTCGGATGGCTCAGTGAATTGATAAAATCAGTTTGGAATCCTGAATTTATGCCGTATTTGCGCAATTTGCTTACTGACGGTATTATCGGAGGCGTCGGCGGAGTTATTGTTTTTCTGCCTAATATTCTTTTCCTCTTTTTTGCGATTGCAATTCTGGAAGATTCCGGGTACATGGCGCGTGCGGCGTTTGTTATGGACGGAGTTATGCGCCGTTTCGGTCTGCAGGGGCGTTCATTCGTACCGCTGGTTCTCGGTTTCGGATGTACTGTTCCTGCAATCATGGCGACACGCACTATTGAGTCAGAGCGTGACCGCAAAGTAACAATTATGATTCTGCCGCTGATGAGCTGCGGTGCGAGACTGCCGATTTACGCTTTGATAATTCCTGCATTTTTTGCTCAGAAATATCAGGCAACGGTGATGTGGATAATCTATCTTATAGGGGTTATTGTTGCATTGATTGCCGCAAAGGTTTTGAAATCAACTCTGTTCAAAGGTGAGGGGGAGATTTATCTCATGGAGCTTCCGCCTTATCGTATGCCGACTTTGAAAAGTCTGATGCTGCACATGTGGGACCGCGGCAGAATGTATTTGCAAAAAGCAGGTACTATTATTCTTTTTACCAGTATTTTGCTTTATGTCTGCAATACTTTCCCGGTCAAAAAGGAATTTTCCAAAAATTATGAAAGAGAAATTGCCAAAATTGAACAATCTCTCAATATGACAAAAGAGGCAAAAGAAGAGAGTATCAGCACATTGGAAAATGAAAGACTTTCCGAACTTATGGAATATACTGTTTCCGGAAGAATCGGCAAAACGCTTGAAATCGTTTTCAAACCGCTCGGATTTGACTGGAAAGTAACAACCGCCGGTATCGGTGCGCTTGCAGCCAAAGAGGTTTTTGTTTCTCAGCTCGGTATTCTTTATGCGGAAGGAGAGGCGGATGAGGAATCTGTTCCGCTTCGCACGCAATTGCGCAAGAACTATACTCCGCTTCAGGGATTTTGCATCATGCTTTTCTGTCTGCTGTCAATTCCCTGTCTTGCCACACTGGCAATAACCAAGCGTGAAATGAATTCCTGGAAAATGGCATGTGCTGAAGCCGTTGGACTTTTTGTTCTTGCTTATGTTGTTACCTTTATTGTATATAATATCGGTTTGATTTTGAATATAGGAACTAAATTTTTGGGGTAAAAAATGGCAGTTTTACATTTTATTCAACAATATATTGCAAGTTTCTGGCAGGTGTTTTCCGCAATGGCACCGTGGCTGCTTTTCGGATATCTGCTGGCGGGTTTTATCGCCTTTATCCTTACACCCGAACAGGTGAAAAAACATTTGAACGGCGGCGGTTTTAAAACTATCCTCAAAGCTGTTCTTCTCGGTGTACCGCTGCCGCTTTGTTCCTGCGGGGTTATTCCTGTTGCGGCGTCACTTAGGGAGGAGGGGGCAGGAAAAGGTGCAACTTCGGCATTTTTTATTTCTACTCCGCAAACCGGTATTGACAGTTTTATTCTGACCTGGAGCATGGTCGGTGCGCCTTTGGCATTGGTGCGTTTGCTGATTGCTTATATTACAGGGCTTGCCGGCGGTTGGGCAGTTGAAAAATTCTGCCTACCTGATGCACAGCAAGTAAATGAAAAAGAAGAAAAAAAATGCTGTTGCTGCTGCTGTCACTCTGAAGAAAAACAGCCGATCAAAAAAGAATGGAAAAAAGCTCCGCAGTTTATTCTTCATTACGGTTTTATCAAAATGCTCAAAAGTATGTCTCCGTCATTGATGCTCGGTATGCTCATTGCCGCATTGATTGAAATGCTGGTGCCGCAGAATTTCGGTGCGGATTTCATTGCCGGCAGAGTTTGGCTGGAATTTATTCTGGTTATTGCTCTTGCTCTTCCGTTGTATGTTTGTTCCAGTGCGTCTGTTCCGATTGCCGTGGCATTGATTCTTAAGGGATTTTCTCCCGGTGCGGCTCTGGTGTTTCTGGTGGCAGGTCCCGGCATAAGTTCAGTTTCCGTTACGTCAATGAAATCTATCCTCGGAACAAAGGCGACAGTTATATCCGTTGCTGTTATAGGGCTTTGTGCTGTTATCGGCGGGATTATTGTCAATCTTTTTGACATACCTTTTGAACTGCCTCAGATTTATGAACAGTCAAAAACATATATGGTTTATGTGAAACTTGTTTCAGGTATTATTCTCGGCGCACTGGTTGTTAATGCACTTTATAACAGGTGGTGCAAAAAATGACACTTGGCAAAATTGCGGTTTATTGCGGTGCATCCGTTCCTGCAAAAGAGATTTATGCAGAAAGTGCCGCAGAATTGGGAAAACTTCTGGCAGATAAAAATATAACTCTCGTTTTCGGCGGTTCGGCTGCGGGAACTATGAAAATCGTTGCTGATGCAGTGCTTGAAAACGGAGGGAAGGCAATAGGAGTTTTCCCCGCAGAATTACCCGAAAGTCTGCTGCATAAAGGATTGACAGAAGTTTATTTCAGCAGTAATCTGGCTGAGCGTAAGGCCAAAATGATTGAACTTGCAGATGCTCTTATTGCATTGCCCGGCAGTATCGGTACATGGGATGAACTTTTTGATGCTCTGGCAGTCTGCAAAATATCACGCGGAAGAAAAACAATGCCGATAATCGCTCTTAATATCAACGGATTTTATGAGCCTCTGAAAGTTTTGCTGCAAAACAGTGTTGAGGCGGGTTTTACCTCAGATTATGCAGCACAGTTATTAATTTTCATTGATAATATTGAAGATTTATCAAATTTTTTACAAAAAAAGATTGAAATTTTTTAAAAAATGCTATATAGTATCTGCACCCTAAAATTAAAATAAAGGAGTATGATTATGGAACTTAAAGGAAGTAAGACAGAAGCCAATCTGTGGTACGCTTTTGCCGGTGAATCACAGGCCCGCAACAAGTACAGCTATTTTGCAAGCAAAGCCAAAAAAGACGGTTTTGAACAGATTGCCGCTTTTTTTGAAGAAACTGCAAATAATGAAAAAGAACATGCAAAAATCTGGTTTAAGCTTTTGAACGGTATCGGTACCACTGCTGAAAACCTCAAAGCCGCTGCAGCAGGTGAACACGAAGAATGGACAGAAATGTACAAAAACTTTGCAGAAGTTGCAAAAGAAGAAGGTTTTGAACAGATTTCTTATCTTTTCTCTGCTGTCGCTAAAATTGAAAAACGCCACGAAGAACGCTATCTTAAACTTCTCGCAAATGTTGAAAACGGCGAAGTATTTACTAAAGTCGGCGAAAATAAATGGGAATGCCGCAACTGCGGTCACACTCATTACGGTAAAGAAGCTCCCACCGCTTGCCCCGTTTGCGCTCATCCTCAGGCTTATTTTGAAGTTGAAAAAGAAAACTTCTGAAACTGAGCTGCAAATAATATAATATTTCATGTCAGGTACAACTGAAAAATTGTGCCTGACATTTTTTTTGAGTTTATCAGTAAGAGAACCCCTGTTTTCCGTTGTAGAGGGTAACTCTTTCGAGGATTTCGTCGAGCCATTTTGTATCGCCGATGTGACCTGTAAATTCGGAGGGGCGTGTATTGCTGCGGACAGCAGTTGCCTGGTGCATGTCTGAACCTGCGGAAGAGAGCAGTTTATTTTCCAGACAGTATTGACGCAGAATTGTACTTGCCTCATCGGGGATGCTCGGATGGGCACATTCAATTCCGTCAAAGCCGAGCATTTCGCGCATTTCGTCCATGCGGCGGCGGTCAAGTTTGTTGAAGTAATGATAGGGGTGAGCGATAAAGACTACACCGCCGGCGGCTTTGACTGCGGGGATTACCTTGTCGTATTCGGGATAATCGGGCAGCCCCTCAAAATGGTTGAAAACATCAGGAATACCATTGGCATCAGGTTTTGCACCGAGAGAAAAGACTTTTTCAAAAAGGATTTCAAATTTAACATGAGTTGTTCCCTGTTTGGCAATCGCCTTTTGCGGACGGTAACTCTGCAGGAGTGCAAGGCGGTCGGCATCGTCAAATTTGTAACCGAGACGGCAGAGATTGGCTGATTGAGTTTTTCCGTAAGACTGCTGCCAGCTGCGGTACATGTCAAGCACTTTTCTGACGCCGTCATCAGGAACAACGGGCATGCCGAGACAGACCATGTCAAAAGTTCCGAGCGGAGAATGTACAGTCAATTCAGCACCTGCAATATAGCTGACTTCGGGGAATTTTTCTGCAGTAATATCTATTTCGCTGTATGCGTCCATGAGATGGTGGTCGGTGATTGCGAATGCTTTGGTATTGTGCCTGCGTCCCAACTCAAAAATTTCATCTAAAGTAGTAAAGGCGTCATAACTCCACTGGGTGTGGATGTGTAAATCGTAATTTGCATATTTCATTTTT
>JAZOSO010000091.1:0-28233 GCA_045657185.1 Victivallaceae bacterium
GGATATGTCTATATCAATTACTCCACTCAGCAGCGCATCCCCAAACTCTCCGCAAAGTGGATGAAAGAAGTCATCAAAAACGGCAGAGTTATGTAAAAAATCTCACTCAAAATCCCCCGCGGCAAAATCTCCGGCGGGGGAATTTTTTTATTCGCGCTGTTCCCCTTGAGGGGAGATAATGAAATTATTTTTGAGAATAAAAAATTGAGGGGTTTGGGGTATAGTGAATTGCGATAGCAATGAACGGGGCGTTTCACCGCCTTTTGTTTTGCTATCGCCTCAGCAAAAGCACGTTGTATATTTTTACAACGGGGTATGCCAATGTGACAGCATACCATAAAAAAATTATGGCGAAGTCCGGCGGAAGATTTGATTGCTCATTCCCCAAAAAAGGGGGAGGAGCAATCGAACATTTCGCCGAAAAACAGCCTGACACCACCCGGCCGCTGACACTCACGCGCCAGCGTCACATCGCTCCGGGTCGTACCCGGCGCCGGGTGCAGGGGCGGCGTAAGCCCCTGCAAAAAAAGCACAAGATACAGCTATCTCCCCATATTGGGAACATAGCATTTTTATTTGACTGTATTATAAAAGATGACTGATTTTTTGCAGGGATTCGGGGGACGCAGTCAGTCCCCCGAAAGTTGCCCCCAACTGAAGAATTGCATATCAAAAATCAGTTTTTGCTTTGCGGTGCAGAAACTTTTGCTTTGTCTGCAGGAGAGTTTTCAGCGGGTGCTGATTGTTTTTCCTGCAATGCTTTTTGTACGGAATGCTGCTGCGGGGCAACAGGATAAAAGATTTGCATGACGTCGGGGCGTTCCTGAATTTCGCGTATGGCGTCTTCCATCATTTCCGTAGAGCTGACGGAGATGATTGCGGTCCAGAAAAGGGCGAGAATGACAGAGAAGACATTCAGTACAATTCCGCTCATACCCCACGGACAGTAGCCGTCACGGCAAACTTTGCACAATCCGATGATGAGTCCTGCGATTGCGGGGATAATAATAAAATACCCCAGATTCGGAAAGAGTGCGACTGCAAATACGATTAAACCGATGATCAATGAAAGTGTGCCCATATAAACCTCCTTGTTAAATTAAGGGCGGCCGAACCCGTTTCGGCTTTCTGCTGTTAAATTAACCTTTTGTTGAGTATATTCAATCACTTTCCGCTTTAAAACAACATAACAGCAAAAGCTATTATTTCCGTCAAAAGCAGTTGAATATTACATAAACTGCGATAAATTTTACTTTTATTCAGCTTTATTTGCTCTTTGCTCTTGACATTTACGCTGCAGGGTGTAAATTAACTTAAGTGTGTAAAAATTATTACTTAATTAACATAAGGAAAAAATAAAATGTCAGTAGATATTCTGGTCGGTACTCAATGGGGCGATGAAGGCAAAGGCAAACTTATCGATGTTTTGACCCGCGATGTAGATATGGTTGTGCGTTTTCAGGGCGGCAACAATGCAGGTCATACAGTTGAAATCGGAGATGAAAAATACGTTCTTCACCTCGTTCCCTCCGGTATCTTCCGCCCCGGCGTCAAATGTGTCATCGGCAACGGCCTCGTTGTTGACCCCATCGGTCTTATGGAAGAAATGGTCGATCTCAAAAAACGCGGCATTGATATTTCAAATATTGAACTCAGCGACAAAGCTCACCTCATTTTCGCTTATCACAAAGCATGCGACAAAATGAAAGAACTCGCCGCCGGCAAAGCCAAAATCGGTACAACCGGACGCGGTATCGGTCCCGCTTATGAAGACAAAGCCGGACGCTGCGGCATCCGCGGCGGAGCCCTCCGTGACATCGCTCTCCTGGAAGAACTTTTCCGTGTCCAGTGTGAAAAATACAATAAACGCTTTGCCGCCGCCGGTGTTGATACTCTTGATGTTGATGCTGAATGGGCAAAAGTCAAAGAAGCCGCAATCTATCTGGCTCCTTATGTCACAGATACAGTCCTTTCTGTCAACAAAGCTGCCAAAGCAGGCAAAAACGTTCTTTTTGAAGGTGCACAGGGTGCATTGCTTGACATTGACCACGGCACATATCCTTTTGTCACCAGCAGCAATACAATTTCCGGCGGCGCATGTACCGGCAGCGGTATCGCACCCCGTTATGTTGATACAGTCTGGGGCGTTATGAAAGCCTATACCACCCGCGTCGGTGAAGGTCCTTTCCCGACCGAACTTTTTGACAAAGACGGCGAAGAACTCCGCAACATCGGCAGAGAATTCGGTGCAACTACCGGCCGTCCCCGCCGCTGCGGCTGGTTTGATGCTGTTATTTCAGCTTATTCCTGCATGATCAACGGTGTCAACAAACTTGCTATTACCAAACTTGACGTACTTGATACACTTGAAACTGTCTGCATCTGCACAGCATACGAACTTGACGGCAAAGTCATTACCGAAATGCCCACCAGCGCAGCTGACCTCGCCCGTGTTAAACCGATTTATGAAAAACATCCCGGCTGGTGCTGCAGCACTGCAGAAGCCCGCACTTTCGGCGAACTTCCCGAAAATGCACAGAAATATCTGAACCGCATTGCCGAACTCGTTGATGCTGAAGTTGCTATCGTTTCTGTCGGTCCCCGCCGTGACCAGACTTTTCTGGTCTGACAGCGAAAGATGTAAATTACTTGAAAGTTTTTGTTCAAAGGAACTTTAATGACACGCAAACTGCAAGTAAACAGAATTACATCAGATAAAGAAAACTCAAAATTTGCTCAATATTTGAAGTCATTTGATTATTGGCAGATTTTGAGTTTATTTATTCTGTTGGGTACCGGTCTGCTTTTTATTTACAGCACCGGAGTACAGTCGGGGAATGAAGGTTTTTTTCTCCGTCAGCTGTTCTGGGTAGGGGTGTCAATTCCGGTCTATATAATTTTTTCCCATGTTGACAGCCGTTTGTGGGAGGTTATTGCTGAGCCGTTTTTTCTGATTTCGCTGCTTTTGCTGGTACTGGTGCTGATTTTCGGCACAAAAATATCGGGTGCGAAGCGTTGGCTGGATTTGCAGTTCTTCAACTTTCAGCCGTCGGAAGTCGCAAAATTGGCATTGATAGTAATACTTGCCAAAATGCTGAGTTTTCCGAAGTTTGATGTCAATAAAATATCAACTCTGCTGCTGGTATTAGGTATCATACTGCTGCCTTTCATTCTCATATTTATAGAACCTGACCTCGGCAGTGCATTATTGCTGCTGCCTTGCAGCGGAGTTATGCTGCTGGCGGCAGGCTTGAGCCGCAAATGGATTTTTTCACTGCTCGGTGTAATGATCGTTTTCGGCGCATTGCTGACGGCAAATGAATATTTTCAAATCCGCCCTCTGCTTAAAAATTACCATAAAGCACGAATTAAAGCCTTTCTGCGCCCTGAAGAAGCTCCGAGTGATATGACTTATCAGCAGAGACAAAGTGAACTCGCCGTCGGATCGGGAGGGCTGTACGGCAAAGGTTTGGGCAAAGGAACTCAACATGCGCTGGGGTATCTGCCGCAGTCAGCGGCGAATAACGATTTTATTTTTTCAGTAATTGCCGAAGAATGGGGATTTTTCCGTTGTTTCGGACTGCTGTGTGTTTTTCTGCTGCTGTGTCTGAGAATTCTGTCGGCGGCATTTCATGCGGAGAATAAATTCAGTTGTTACGTCGCACTCGGAATAGGAACCTTGTTTTTTACTCAAATTGTTGTCAATATAAATGTAAATGTCGGTCTTGCACCCGTCACCGGACTGGTTCTGCCGTTTGTAAGTTACGGCGGCTCATTTCTGCTGGTCGGTATGGCGGCGGCAGGCATCTGTCAATCTGTATGGCGCAACAGAGTCAAAGAATAATTATTTACAGAATAAATAAACAAAATATAACACAAAAAGAGAGGTTTTTATGAAAAAATTATTTGCAGTCATACTGCTGTTGACGGCAGTATTGAAAGTTTCCGCACTCGGAACCGGCGATGATGCAATGGAGTTGAAGTCAAAGTTTTATAACGGCAAAATTTTCAAAGCCCGTTTTTATATGGTTGATACCAAAAATAAAGATAAGCTCAAAGTTCTGGTTTTTGCCCGTTTGCTGGCAGATGATTTTCTGAAATCCGAACCGCTGATAAAAAATATCGGCAGCCGCAAAAATATTTCTCTGGCATTTGCGACGCCTGCAGAAACGGAGATTGAGACATTTCTCAAGGTAAATCCGCATTTTGAATACGCACTTTTGTATGACCGTAATGCACACAAAGCCTATATGGAGGAAAATATTATTTATCCGCGTGCATTTGTTATAAATTATCAGAATAAAATCATCTGGGACGGCGAGCTGATGGATTTACCCGATATGCTGGATAAATTTGCTGCGGGGAAATACGATTTGGAAACCAACCGTAAAATAAACCGTTATCTTGCTGAAATGCAGAATGCTCTGCGCTCCGGCAGTGAATATCAGCTTGACCGTGCCGCCAGGGAAATTCTGGCATTGGAACCGGGTAATCTGGCATGTCTGCGAATGCGGATGTTTGCTTTTGAAAACACCAACAGACACGAAGAAGCATGGAAATTTCTGGATGAATTCCGCCGTAAATACCCTGCTGAAAAATATTTGTATATGCTTCAGATAGATATGGGCGGGCGTTATGCTTCTTTTGCGGAACGCGGAGCTGAAACTGCAGCAGCATTTGTCAAAGCCGGGCTCGGAACTGCCGAAGACCGTCTGCTGTTGTGCTGGATGCTTGCCAATCATTACAATTACAGCATTGAGGCTCTTGACAATGCGCAGAAACTTCTGTCATCAATCAACGAAGAAACATTCAAAAACAGCCGTCAGCAGCACGGGCTTTATCACCGGGCAGCGGCACTTATCGCCTACAAACGAGGCAACCTTGCAGAGGCGGTAAAAAAACAACGCCGTGCATGTGAAGTTTTTGACAATGCAGAATTCCGCAAGATATTAAAATTTTATGAAAAATTACATCAAAAATAAGAAAAAATCAAAATTTTTCTATAAAATATGAAAAAAATATAAAAAAAGGGTTGACTTTTATACAAATATGGGTTAAGTTTATTATGTGTCTTTTTGTATACACACGAAAAATATATTTTTTTTGAAACAAATTAAACTATTGAAAGGTAAAAATATATGACTTTTTGGGCAGTAATTTTGTATGCGGCAGTAATTCTGGTCGCCATTCTTCTCATCGCTTTGGTTCTCGTTCAGCAGTCCAAAGGCGGCGGCTTCGGCGGTGCATTCGGCGGATTGGGCGAATCTATTCTCGGCGCACAAGCCGGCAGTCATTTGACTAAACTTACTGTAATTTTAAGCTCAATTTTCTTTGTCCTTGTGCTTGCTATTGCGATTTTGATTTCACATGGCGGCGCAACAAAAACCTCCGTCGGCGCAGTTGACGCATTAGTGCAAAAAGCTGCCGCACAGACTGAAGCTCAAGTCAAAGCAGCAGCTCCCGCCACCGCAGATGCAAAAGAAAAAACCGGAACTCCCGTTAAAAAATAATTAACAATCAAGGAGATATCCCCATGAAAAAAGCATTAAAAATGATACTTGCAGTTTCAAGCTGTATGCTTGCAGGGGGATATTGTGCTTGCGGCGCAGAAAAAAATACTATTAATGATTCAATGAAAATCACAATCAGTTCCGCTCTCCCCCCGCAGGCAAAAACAACCGGTACTGTCGGTTCAAACTCCTCAAATTCAAAAAATCAATGGGTGCAAGTCGACATCAAATTCCGTACTGACGATGTTAAATCATTCGCTAAAAGATACTTGGATGAACCGGAACTTGCAGTTGAACTTGCCACATATTCCAACAGAGAGCAAATCAGAAATCTGGTCTTTACCGGCAAGGTAAATTACTGGTTCATTGAACAGGACGGCAAAGAACACAATATGAAAATGCTTCTGCCTGCTCCGTTCTTCCGCCGTTATAATGACAATCGCACTGTTGACCGCACTGTTTTTGTTGCCAGAGCCTCCGTTTCATTCAACGGCAAGCAGCACGCAGTCGCTTACGGTTCAAATAAAGGCTTGTCAGAGAAAGAGATAAAGAATTTTTTCACCAAGATTCCTTCCGATGCAATTTTCCTTAAAGACTCTCTTATCGGTCGTTCCGGCACTCCCTGGAGCGTAATTGAAGTCAACAGATATGAATTTGAAAAATCACCGTGGCTTTCAGGCAAACGCATTGAACCGGTCACTTCAAAAGGCAGTCCCGCCGCTCTCAACACGACGGTCAAAACTGTAAATACCAGAAAAGCAAAAAGAAATAAGAAATAATACGGAAGATATAGTTTATGACAGGACAAACAACAATTTTAACCATTGACGTAGGCAGTGATTCTGTCAAAATGGCAGAATTCTCCTTTGCTCCCGAGGGCGGCAGCCTCGTACTCGAAAAATTCGCTTTTGAACCGCTTGCGCAGGGAGACGATGAACCTGTAGTTGCCTTTGCCCGTGTCTATCAATACATGCTTCAAAGCAATAACTTTCAGGCAAAACAGGTTCGTATGACCATTTCAGGACAGGCGGCTTTCGCCCGTTTGAGCAAACTTCCTGAACTGAGCGGCGACGATACTATGATCAGCAAAATCATTGAGTTTGAAGCAAAGCAGACCGTTCCCTATACAATGGATGAAATCATCTGGGACTATCAGCTTATCAAACATACACTTCCGCCTGTCACCGAACTTGATGACCCCCACGATGAATATGAGGCACTTTTTGTTGCCGCCAAACGCGATATTATCACTGCTTATACCGACGTCGTACTTGAAAGCGGTCTGGAAGTCATCTCCGTCAATGTCTCTCCCGTCTCCATGGCAAACGCTTTTTATGCATGTACCAAACGCGAACCGGACAGCTGTGAAATGCTCCTTAATATCGGCGGTCAGTCAAGCTCTCTGGTCATTTGTGAAGGTGACCGTATTTTTGTCCGCAGCATTCCGATTGCAGGCGATGCCATCACTCAGCAGATCAGCAAAGAATTTGCCATTCCTTTTGCTGAAGCCGAAGATTTGAAAGGAAAACACGGCTTTGTTGCTCTCGGCGGCGCATACGAAGACCCCGAATCCGAAGTTGCCGCAACTATTTCCAAAATCGCCCGTAACGTAATGACCCGTCTCCATGGTGAAATCAGCCGTTCAATCAACGTCTGGCGTTCACAGTACAACGGCAAAAAGCCCACTATGCTCTATCTTGCCGGCGGCGGTTCTCTTATCCAGTATGTTACTGAATTTTTTGTTGAAAAATTGAATATAAAGGTTGATTACCTCAATGTTTTCAGTGCCATGGGCATCGGTCCCGGAGTCAACCGTGAAGCTCTGCTTGACGTTGCCCCGATGTTCTCTGAACTTGCCGGTATGGGCATCCGCAGTGCCGCCGAAGTCCCTGTTGACATCAACCTTGTTCCTGAAACTATTAAAATTCAGGCTGATATCCAATCCAAGAAGATGTATTTTTACGCCAGCTGCGCAACGATTATCGTTACTTTGCTGCTCTTCTATGCCGGTGTATCAAAAATGCTTAACTTTGACCGTTCCCGCGTTGAGCGTGTCCGCGGCAAAGTTGAGGAAGCACAGAATCTCAATGAACAAATCAAAGAACAGTACAACGCATTTTCATCTCAGCGCGACGAGTACAACCGTTATCTGAAAATCGTCAATGACCGTACCGCCTGGGTCAAAATACTTGAAGATTTGCAGTCCTTCACTCCTGACACCACATGGTTCTCACATATTGAAGGTATTGCTGATGTTGAAGCTGACCTCAAAGCTGAGATGGCGGCAAACGGCGCAAAAACTCAAAATACCGCTGAAAACAACCAGGGCGGCGGTTTCGCCGGTATTTTCGGCGGCGGCGCACCTGCACCGGAAGCTCCTCCTACCGAAGGCGGAATGGGACCTGACGGCATGATGGAACAGCAAGCTGCTCCCCAGAAAGAAATCAACTATTTGAAGCTCAAAGGTTATTCTCTTGTTCTCAAACAGGAAATCCTCGGTGATACATTGAAGTCATTGCTGAAAAAATCCAAACTGTTTCAAAATGACCCCAATGCCGAAGGCAGCATCCGCATTGAACCTTTGCAGAATGAAGTTGAAAGCAACAATATTGCCGCTTTTATCGTTTACGTCAAACTCAATAACCCGATGAGATACTGATTATGGACCCGATTTTAATAAAAAGATTTGTCAAATACAACAAGTCATTGGTGGCAGTTATCGGCGCCACTTTGCTGATTGTTCTGTTCCTTCTCGTTATTGCCGTTGTCAAATATCTGGACATGGTCGAGGCAAATAATGAGGTTAACAAAATGCGTGACAGCATCCGCGAACTGCAGGACCCCCGTAGAAATAAAGTTGCAGTTATTGAAGGGAACCGTGACCTGGTCAAAAAAGACTACGAGACTTATTTCAGCAAAAATAACGAAATCCGTCCTTTCATCGGTCACCCCTACCGCAAAGCTCTTGATGCCATGGCAAAAGTCATGAACTGGAAAAACGGCGAACAGGTCTGCAAGGAATTTTACGACTTTTACGCTCAAAACAATCGCGAACGCGTAATTGACCGCTATAAACGTTTCAAAATGAGCCTCAACAACGGCGGTCCCAAAAAGAATTTACCCCGCGGTATATGGGACAAAGCTATTGCCGCTTTTGCAAAAGAAGCGCAAAAGGTATCATTTGAACCTATCACCCTCAACGGTAATGTTGATGATATTTTCCTGCTGGCAATCGGTTTCCCCCGCGAAATGGAAGGCCGCTCCGTTGCTCACTGTCAGGACCTCATAAAAGACATTGAACTTAAGCTCAATAAATATGTCCTTGACAAAAATGTTGAAATCGCCAAAGATGCCGCAGAATTTTCTCTGCTGACTCCCGGTGTCGCAAATTCTGCAAAAATTGCAGAATCCATGCAGAATATGGAAATCGTCGGCGACCTCATCCCCCGCATACTCAAACATGTCCCTGCCGACCGCGCCAAACGTTATATAAAATCTGTCGATATCGTCAAATACAACGGTGTCAGTGATTATCCCGAAGACAGCAAAATTAAAGTTTATAAATACAATATCAAATTCACAGGCACTATGGAAGCCTTGCGCAAGGTTATCGGCGAATTAAATTCCGCAATAAACAACAGCCGCGTTTATGTTCTGCGCAATCTGAAACTTTCCGTTCCTCTGCAGGACGATCAGGCTGCAGTTGTCATCGGTTTGGTTGAAGCTCCCGTTCTGCTTGACAAAGACGGTAAGAAAATCGAAATCAAATTCAAAGATGATTCCGATAAACCTTACAACGAACGCCGTGATTACGGCAAAATTTTGATCGGCAGTAATCCTTTCTTTGAAATCAATATGGATTTGGATTATATGATTTTGCAACAATATGATTACCAGAGAAGATAAATTCGGAGGCGTGAAGTGAACTTTTTGAAAAAACATTATGAGAAAGCAATTCTTCTTGCTCTTTTTATTATATTTGCATTGCTTTTGGTCCACCTTTACACAATTGTTCAGGCAACCGGTGAAGTAAAAGAATCTGACTTGCAGATTCCGACCCGCGAACCTGATTATGTGGTCGCTGATGTCAAAGCCCCCATGTTCAATTTGCCCCGTCTTTTTGCTGAAAAAAATTCCTGGGCAAAATCAACTGCCAGAGAGAACAATTCTGCAGAAAATTTCACAGACATCATGGAAGTCTTTAAAATCGTCCGCTGCGGCCACTGTAAATATCTTATCCCCCGCAGTGTAATGGAACAGGGCAAAAGCTGTCCGCATTGCCGCAAAGAACTTCTCGCCCCCAAAACCGAAGAGGCCGGCACTCAGCTTGCCGCCCGTCTGGACAGCGACGAAGACGGCATTCCCAACCTCGTTGAACTTGAATTCAAACTTGACCCCTACGATGCCAACGACGCAACTCTTGACCTCGATGATGACGGTTTCGTCAACGTTTATGAATATGAAATGGGAACCGATTTCACCGATCCCAAAAAACATCCCGAACTCTGCACCGGTCTCCGTCTGATTGAAATTGAACGCCAGCCGCTCAAGGCAAAACTTCTCGGCGTCACCGTCATTGAAGGCCGCGGCAAAGAGTCCTGGTCAATCCAGCTGGAAACCGAAGAACAAGTTGTCAACAAAAGAAAACGCCCGCTGGAAAAACATTACCTCTTTATCGGCAACCGTATCAAACTTGATACCGGTACTTACACCGTCAGTGATATCAAAGTTGAAAAAGTTACCAAACTTAATGACAAAAAACAGAAAGAAGAGGTCAACTCCGGTTATATTATCCTCAAAGACCGCAAAAACCGTGAAATTACCATGAAAGTCGGCGAAGTCGCTTACGACCCCGATGACAAAGCTTATTTCAAAGAAGTATGGTCTGATAAAACTTATAACGGCAAAGTCGGTACCCGTTTCAGAATGGGTTCTGCCAAAATCGGTTATACCCGCTATACTATCAAATCAATTACCAAACGCGCCAGCATCAGCAACAGCGTCGTCGTTCTTGAAGCTCCCGTTAAGGGCGGCAAAGATATTGAAATCAGAGAGAAAACTCTCATGCCCGTCAAGTATTATCCCTCAAAAGAACAAAACAAGGATAAAGAAAATCAGCCTCAGGATGCTCCGGAAGAAGCACCTGCTGCAAAAAAATAAAACGCAAAATATTATCAATTTTACATAAAGGACAATTTAAAAGATGGCTAAAAATTGTAAACATTCAAGTTCAATATCCCGCTATGCAGTGATATTGATGTTCGCAGCAGGAGCCTCGGCTGTTGCAAAAGAAATGCCGACAGATGCAGCTCCGGTCGTACCGCCCGCAGTTCAAAAAGTTATTACTACCGAAACGCAGGTGCGCACTCAGATCCTTGCTGACATTATGGAACAGAAAAAGAATGCCGAAAAAATGGTTGACCGTCGCGAATATCCCGAAGCGGATGCCACTTTCAAAGCCCTGCTTCAGCAGCTTGCGTCAATTCCCGGTACTGAATCCAAAGAAGTGTACGACTCTGTCCGTTCCGCACAGAAAAAACTGCACCGCAAATGGGCAGCTTACATTCTGGAAAAATCACATGATCTGTTTGATGAAAAGAAATACAACGATGCCATCCGTTTGTGTTCCACCATCAACAGCTTTGATCCGGAAAACGGTCCCGACCTCACCGGTCCTTTCATCGCCAGATGCAATGCCGCCATTGAAGCTCAGAAATACAACGACGCCATCAATATCAAAAAATTTGATACCTCTTACGAGGAAAATCTGAAAACTATTGACAACTACATGCGTCAGGCCGAAACATACTACAATAACGGCAAATATGAAAAAGTTATGGAAGTTCTTGAACGCGTTTATCTTATTGACCCGTTCAATGTCCGTGCCACAACTTTGCTTGACAAAACTTACGGCAAAATTTTCAGCCGCGCCCGCAACCGTCACAATGTAACCACCCAGGAAATGCTCGCTCAAGCTGAATGGTCATGGGTTACTCCCGTCCGTCCGCCTGAACAGAATAAAGAAGTCGTCAAAGAATCAGAAATCAAAACCGCCAAAAACGATATTGAACTGCGTATGGAGAAGATCCGCTTCCCCAAATTTGACTCTCCCGGAATGGATATCACCAAAATTCTCAAGTTCCTTGACGCTCAGAGCAAAGCCAACGATAATGTTACCAAAGACGGTCCGCTCGGCGTAACAATTATCCCCCAGTTTGAACCCAACGACCTCAAACAGCCCAAATTCCAGAAGATTTATATGCGCTTCAGCGATATTCCTCTTATCGATATCCTGCGTTATCTCTGTCTCAATCTGGGCATCAAATACAAAGTTGACAAATACGGCAGCGTCCTCGTCGGCACCAATGTTGACGATATGGTTTCCGAACCCCGCAAATTCCCCGTCCGTGACTCTGTTGTCGCTGATATTCTCGGCACTGAAGCCATTGCCGCCGCCACAGTTGAGGCAGGTCCTGCACCTGAAGGCGAAACCGGAGATGCGGCTCCCGCTCCCGTCAAGACATCATCTTCTGCCAATGAAGCCAAGATGAAAGCATATTTCAGCGAACGCGGTGTCGCTTTCCCGCCCGGCAGTGCAATCCGTTACAACAGCCGCGCACACCGTTTGGAAGTTATCAACAGTGAAGAAAATCTGCGCCGCCTTGAATCTCTGCTTTCACAACTTGACAGCATTGATATTCCTATGGTTATGACTGAAGTCAAATTTGTTGAAGTTTCTGAATCAAACTTCAATCAGCTCGGTTTTGACTGGAACTTCTCTCTGACTGACAATAACAGAGATAACGGTTTGTGGAACTTCCGCGTCGGTACCAATTTTGTTTCACAGGAAGACCAGAATACACGCCCGTCAGCATTCATTCAGAACTTGAATCTGCTGCCCAACTTTGATGAAGAATGGGGCGGTCTGAAACCTTCTCTCAATGTCACAATCCACGCATTGAGCCAGAATGACAATGTTGAAGTTCTCACCACTCCCAGACTTATCTCCAAAAACGGTACTACCGCCAGTATTGATATGGTTACTGAAACCCGCTATCCCGATTCATGGGAAGCACCCGATATCGAAACTGAAAGCGATAACATTTCAACTATCTCTTTCCCTGTTCCCGACCTCGGCGAAGCAAAACCTGTCGGTGTAAAAATGACTGTCACTCCCAACGTCGGACCTGACAATGAGACAATTACACTTGATCTTCATCCTGAAATCACCACCTTCCTCGGCAGTGAAAATTCAGGTTATCCCGTTCCTGTACAACAGGGTATTATCAGCCGTGAAAACGGCAATATGATTCCTTCAATACTTAATGAGCAGTTTAATGTCTGGATGCCTGAATTCGGCAAACGCATTATCAATGCAAAAGTAAAGGTCAGAAACGGCGAAACTATCGTTCTCGGCGGTATTATCAGCAGTACCGTTGAACGCAAGGAAGAGAAGATGCCGATCCTCGGCAGTATTCCGCTCCTCGGCCGTCTGTTCCAGAATCGCTCAGAGGAATCATCCAAGACCAATCTTTTGATCTTCGTTACCGCACGTTTGATCAAAACCAAAGACGGTCGTCCGGTAAAAGCTGTTGAAAACAGCGGAACCCCCCACTTTAACTTTTAATCAAGGAGCAAGATCATGTCAGATAAAACTAAAATCCTTTGCAGTGCGTTTCTCCTCGGGGTCTGTTCTTTGTCGCTTGTCGCAGTTGAAAATCCTGCTCCTGCCGTCAAAGCCGCCCCTCAGCTTTCCCCCGGTGCACGCCATAGCGTAAGCCGTCATACCGTCGGCTATCTTGAAAAAGAAAACGATGCTGAAAACATCGTTAAAAAAGCTAACGAATTGTATGAAAAAGAAGATTTCTTCCGCGCCCGCGATCTTTATATCAAGGGCAAAAAAGCATTAGCAGCTCTCAGCCCTGAGCATTTCCGTGACCGTATCCGTTTCTGTGATGACCAGATCAATATGTGTTACTACGAAATCGCCAACAAGGCTCTGAAAAAAGCCGACGAAAGTGCTGCTATCAATGATTACGATGAAGCTATCCGTCTCTGCCGCGAAGCCGCCGATTATTACCCCGATTGCAAACCCGTGATCGAGAAGAAAATCGCCCGCTATACCAAAATCCGCAATACCGTGGCAATTCAGAAAAATACTTCAACAAGCACCTTGATTCCCGATAAGGAATTGCAGGACTATAACATCTCCATCAGTCTCCGCCGCGCCCGCGCTCTGGTCAATGCAGGTTTGTATGACAAAGCCAAGCGTGTTTATCAGGATATTCTCAAAATAAATCCCTACCGCTCTGATGTTTTGCAGGATCTCCGCGCAGTCAATGCTTATATCAATGAAGCCGGCCGCCGCCGTTACAATAACTCACGCCGTGCCAGCATCGCCGCCAACGAACTTGAATGGGCTCTCCCCATTCAGCGTGAAGTTGAAAAAACCGTTGAAGCTTTTGAGAAACCTGTTGAAAAAGCAGTCGTTGCGGAAAATCCCCTGACCAATAAACTCAAAGCAATTATCATTCCCCGTATCGGTTTTGATGAAATCAAATTGAGAAAAGTTCTTGATACTCTCGTCAATTTGAGTGAACAGTATGACCCCTCACGCGTAGGTGTCAATATCTTCCTGCGCCAAAATCTGTCTGCACAATCTGACGGCGCTGCTCCCGGTGAAGAAGCTGCTGCAGCTAAAACTCCCGAAGCTGACAAAAAAGCAGAAAATACTGAAAATCCTGACGCTGAAAAGAAAGAAGGCGAAGAAGAAGAGGAAGAAGAAGAGGAGGAGGAAGAAGCAGGTCCTGCAGAAGATGATGAATCAACTTGGACTGAACTCGAAAAAACCACCCTTACTCTGCCTGATATGGTTGATAAATCTCTCGAAGAAATCATCCGCAACATCTGTACCAACGCCAAACTCCGTTACCGCGTTGAGAAAAATGTTGTTGTTATTGAAGAACTCAATATGCCGGAAACCGACCTTGAAACCAAAATCTTCCCCGTTGATGCTTCATCTCTCAATGATGCAGGTGATCCTTCCAATCCTGAAGATTTGAAATCTTACTTCAAGGACAAAGGTGTTTCATTCCCCGAAGGTTCAAAAATCGTTTTTGATGCCCGTATCACCCGCATTTTTGCAACCAACACTCCTGAAAATCTTGACAAAATCGAAGCTGTTTGCGCTGAATCTCTCAACTCTGCAGAAGGCGATACTCTGGTTCAGATTCAGTTGCGTATTATTGAAATCAGCCAGTCCGATTTGAACTCTCTCGGTTTCAACTATACCTTGAGTGACAAGTCTCCGTCAAATCCCGCATTTGACAGTCTCAGCACAGCAAATCAGCTTCGTCAGGACGGTACAATGGGACCGTCTGCCCGCGCAGATATCACATTGGGTGAATTTGCACTCGGCATTGATATCAAAGCTCTCGATGATATCTCCAGCAAAGACGTTCTGGCATCTCCCCGCGTTACCACATTGCCTAATGAACGCGTCGATGTCAAACTTGTAACAGAAACATACTTTGTTGAAGACTTTGACGAATCTGAACTTGAAAAAACCACTTCCGAAAACGGTGATATCAACTATACCTATGTCGGTCCGTTCCCCAACTTTGAAAGCTCACCTCAGGAACTCGGTATCGTATTCGGTACAGTTCCCACAATCGGTGAAAACGGCGAAATCACCATGCTGCTTGAACCGCAGGTATCTTCTCTGGTCGGCTGGACTTATTATCAGGGTACCAACGAAGACGGTGCAGAAGAAACTCTGCGTACTCCGAATATCGCCCGCCGCAAAATCCGCACCAATGTTACAATCAAAGACGGTGAAACATTGGTCATCGGCGGTGTTATTGAAGATAACGTGACCAAACGCAAAGACAAAGTACCCCTGCTCGGCGATATTCCGCTGATCGGTCGTTTGTTCCAGTCACGCAGTCAGACCAGCGCAAAGAAAAATCTGCTGATTTTCGTTACTCCCCGTCTGGTCAAACCCGACGGCACCTTCAAGAATCCGGAAAACCACGAAGAACATCGCGGTCTTGCCAGATTCCTCTGATATGCAAATCACAATCCGAAAAGCTCTGTCGCAACGGCAGAGCTTTTTTTTTGCCCGTTGCAAAAAATCAGACTTTATCCGATCCAGAACATTATTTTTAAATAAAAAGCGTTTTTTTACTTGACAAAACGCTTTCGGGTGTTATAGTTTTCGGTGTATAATTCAGTTTATTTTTTTACACTCAGAGGAGAATTTTTATGGCAGAAAAAAGTACACCCGTGCAGGACAAAGCAAAATTTCTTGAAATCACTATCAGCCAGATTGAAAAAGAGTTCGGCAAAGGCTCTATTATGCGTCTGGGCGACAGCTCAGCTTTTCTCGGAGATGTTCCGGTTATCAGTACCGGTGCGATGGCACTTGACCTTGCTCTCGGGATCGGCGGTCTGCCCGCAGGCCGTATCGTTGAAATTTTCGGACCTGAATCCAGCGGTAAAACAACAGTCTGTCTGCATGTTATTGCCAACTCTCAGAAAATGGGCGGCCGCTGTGCCATTATTGACGCAGAACATGCCATTGACCCGACTTATGCAAAAAAAATCGGCGTAAACATTGACGAACTGCTCATCTCTCAGCCCGACTGCGGTGAAGATGCCCTTAATATTGCCGATGCTCTCGTCCGCAGCAATGCGATTGACGTGCTGGTGATTGACTCTGTTGCCGCTCTCGTTCCCAAAGCTGAAATTGAAGGACAGATGGGCGATTCCCACATGGGCTTGCAGGCCCGTTTGATGTCTCAGGCTCTGCGCAAACTTACAGGTGCCGCCAGCCGCAGCCGTACATGTATTATTTTCACCAATCAGATCCGTGAAAAAATCGGTGTCATGTTCGGTAATCCCGAAACCACCACCGGCGGTAATGCTCTTAAATTTTATGCTTCAATCCGTATGGATATCCGTAAAGTCACCGCGCTCAAAGACAATACCGGCAACGCAACCGGCAACAAAGTCCGTGTCAAAGTTATCAAGAACAAAATGGCACCTCCGTTCCGTGTTGCTGAATTTGAAATCAACTTCGCTGAAGGTATTTCCAAAATCGGGTCACTGCTTGATGTTGCAACCGACCTCGGTATTCTGGAAAAACGCGGTTCCTGGTTCAGTTTTGACGGCGAACAGCTCGGTCAGGGCAGAGATCAGACCAAAGCATTGCTGGAAAAATCTCCTGAACTCCAGCAGAAACTTATGGAAAAAATCAAAGAAACTGTCGCAAGTCAGGGTATTTCTCTGGAAACCGGCATCAATTCTGATAACGGAAGTCAAGAAGAAGCCAAATGATATTTTCCCGTATAATTGCGCTGACATTGACAATCGCGGCATGGACAGTCTGCGCTGCCGAATCTCCCGGGCTTACAGCCTATCGGGAACAGAATTACGGCAGTGCTGTCCGTCTGCTGCGCAATGAGCTTACGCAATCGCCCCGAACCGGCAGGGAATTCTTTGAAAAGTCATTCAGCTACATTGACAGTCTGCTGTACAATGGCGATATTGCTGAAGCAAAAGCACATTTTAATCTCTGCCGGGGAAAAATTCCGTCAGACTGCAAAGCGTCTTTTGAATTGCTCCGTGCCAAACTTGCTTATGCTGAAAAGGATTTTGATACTTGTTCAAAAATCCTTGACTCTCTGAAAAATGCCGCCGGACTCACAGAACTTGACCGTTTTGATATTGCCGTATTGCAGAGTGAAATTTTACTGTCCCGTGACAAAGGCAACGAAGCTGTTGACTTGCTGGAGCTTGCACTCAAGAATACTGATATCGCAAAAAACGGTGAATTTACGCTCAAATTGCAGCTTATGCGTGCGCTGGCGGCAGCAGGAAAACTCAACCGCATCCCCGCTGAATATGAAGCTTTAAAACAGAAATATCCTGAAATGCAGGGCAGACTGCGGCATTTTGAACTGCTTATGTTTGCCATAAATCAGGACTTGAAATCATATCATCAGCTTTTTATGCAGATATTTCCCGACGGACGCCCGTCAACGGCTCTCATCGGCGACCCGGTACTTTATCAGGGGGCATTACTCGGAGAACAGCAGGCTCAAAAAGAGAAAAATGCAGAAGAGATAGTTTTTCACCTCAAAAATCAGACCTGGTTTGCACCGAATGATGAATACCGTGCGGCAAGTTACAGTAATCTTATTGAACTTTATATCAATAAAAATGACAAAAAATCTGCTCTCTCCGCCGTCCGTGATATGCTCAAAAGTATTAAAAATCTGCCGGATAGCGCAAAATGGCAGATGATTTGCGCAAGTCTGCAAAATGAACTCAATGACGGTGATTCAGGCCTTGAAATTTATCTCAAAATAAAAAGAAATATCCGTCTTGAAAGCGCAATGCGTGCCGAAGCTGCAGAAAACGCCGCTCAAATTTACAAAAAACTCGGAAAAAATACTGAGATGCTCAAACTTTATGCCTTTATGGCAGATTTTCCTGACAGCCGCAAGATAAACGACAGAGGAATTCTGCTCACAGGCAAATATTATTTTGAGCATGGCGAATACCGCATGGGGGAATCAGTTTTAAGCAAAATACAGCCCGATTCACTCAATTACAACGAAGCACTTTTCTACCT
This sequence comes from Victivallaceae bacterium, assembly GCA_045657185.1. GTDB lineage: Bacteria > Verrucomicrobiota > Lentisphaeria > Victivallales > Victivallaceae > RGIG5270. Next base: position 18,148 of record JAZOSO010000091.1, read on the forward strand.
CATTCAATGCCGCATAGCCAACGGCGAATATCAATCTGCAACAGCAGATGTACAGAAACTTGCCATGCTCAAAAATGATGATAAAAATTTACCGGAACCGGCTTTTGCCGCGCTCTATTTTAATGCAGTTATCGCAGAGGCTTTAAAAAAAGAAGACGAAGCCGCAGAATTGTACGAAAAAGCCGCCCGCTGCGGTACAGTCAGTCCCGCCGCATTACCGATGATTGCCAATGCCTGGCTCAAAGCGGCGGAATTGCAGTTCAAACGCCATTCATACAGCAATGCGGGACTGCTTTTCCTGACTTTTGCAGAACAATACCCCAAGCACAAAGATACTGCCGCCGCGCTTTATAAATCGGTTTACTCCTACTTCCTTGCCGCCCGCCGTGATGAAATGAAATACAGCATGAGCAAATTGCAGAAAGATTTTCCCGGCCATGAACTCACAATCAATGCCTTTTTCCATGAAACCGATTACCTGAAAGGAAATGATTTACTGCAGGAGGCATTGAAAACTCTGGATACTGTTTTTGAACTTAATAATAACCGCAATATCACTGTTTCTGCGCAGGTTTATTACGACAAGGCGTTGATACTTTATCAGCTCCGCCGTGACTCTGCGGCACTGGAGGAACTTAAAAAACTTGAAATTCTGCCGCAGAACCCACTGCATGCAGAGGGGATGTTTCTGGCAGGAACTATTGCCTCGGAGCAGGGCAGAAATCTTGACGCCGCCGAATATTTCACAAAAGCATCTTCAATGCGTGACGATTTACTTTTCAAATCCTCTTCCGCCGGGCGTGCAGCCGATAATTATTTCCTTGCGGGAACAAAAAACAAGGATTCCGCCCATCTGAAAAGCGCATTGGATATTTACGCAAATCTGGTAAAAAATCACAATTTGTCAACTGTTTTCCGTGTACAATGTTTTTACAAACTCGGCCGCACGCATGAAGCAATGCAGGATTATCAGAGTGCGCTTGATGCCTACACCGAAGCTCTTTATTTGAATTACGGTGATAATGAGCTCAAAAACAGCACCGTCATCCCCGTTTGGGTTAATCGCAGTGCGCTGAATGCCATTGACATTCATCTGCGTCAGGGCGGCTCAAATGCGCTGAATGATGCGATTTTTATAATCCGCCGTCTGAAAAAACTGAATACCATGACGGCAAAAGAACTTGAAAATCTGGAATACAATGTCCGCAACCGCTATGTCAGAAACGATTGACGGATAATAAAAAGAAAGGTAATAATTATGACTTCAGCATTTTTGCAGCTTATGAGGGACGGCGGTCCCGTCTTGTGGATTATCGGCGTTTGCGCGCTGATTGCCATGTTTATTTTTTTCAAGAAAACATTTCAGTTTCACCGCGAGGAAGTCAACGTCCGCGAACTTGTGCGAGGCTTGGAAAATGTCCTGCGCCGCAACGGTTTTGTTGAAGCGATAAGTCTCTGTGATAATACTCCCGGCCCCGCCGCCAGAGTTCTTTCCGCCGCAATCCTTGCTTATGAACGCAAGGACGAAGATTTGAAACAGGCGATTGACGATGCCTGTCTGGAGGAGATGCCCAAACTGGAAAAAAACATTGATATTTTAAGTACAATCGGATTTATTTCTCCGCTTCTGGGACTGCTCGGGACGGTTCTCGGCATGATGGAGACTTTTGAAACAGTCAATGTTACCAGCAGTATGGCTCTGTCAAGTTCTGAACTTGCAGGCACTATCCGTATGGCTCTTATCACTACGGCGGGCGGTCTGGCTGTGGCAATACCGTGTTATGTGGCATATAACTATCTGGTCTCGCGCGTCAATGCGATAACTCTGGATATGGAAAAAGCGGCATCCGAAATCGTTTACTTTTTCAATCAGAAAGATAAAAACGAAAGCACTGCGGAGAAATAATCATGTCCGACCGTCACCAATACCGTGCCAGAGGGCGCAAATACCGCTCAAAACTGCCCATGCTGTCAGGGAGGCCAGATTTAACTCCTCTGATAGATGTGCTTTTTCTGAGTCTTATTTTTTTCATGCTCTCAAGTTCCTTTGTCAAAATGTACGGCATCAAAGTTGAAATACCGAAAGTCGGCCCCAGCCGTTATTCCAGCGTGGAAAAGTATATTATTTCCATTGTACGCGGTAACGACCGCAATATAATTTACTTTAAAGATGAGGAAATGACGCTTGACACTCTGGCGGAAAAACTGGCTCAGCTGGCAAATGAAAACCCGAATTGCACTGTGGTTATCTCTGCTGACGGCGGTGTGCCTTTTGAGCTGGTTGCCAATGTTATGGCAATGGCTGAACGCGCAGACCTTGCAAGCTTCATCGCTGTAAGCAGTGAAAGTTCACGCAAAGACGCAGTTTTTGAAAAATAACAAGTTGCTTAATATATGAAAAATTCATTGACCCAACCGGTAAAATACGGAAAAATCATCGCAGTACAGGCAATATTGCTGACAGTTGCCATTCACGGTGCATTTTTTCTGCTTTTTTCTGTCCCTCCCGTTACACAGGAGCAGACGGAAAAAAGAGATACTGCGGTCACTTTGCTGAATTTCAAAGCTCCGACTTCCGAAGCGGCGGAGTTTAAAAAGTACATTGAAAAATACGCTCCGTCAAATTTCTCCAACAGTTCCAGTCCGCTCGGTTTCGGCAAATTTGTCTCGCCTGCCGTATTTCCCGTGCCTGCTCAAACACCTCTCGCTAAAAATGATTTGCAATTTACTGCGGTACAGCCGCCGATGCAATATACAGATTTACCGTCAGGAATTCCGTCTTATAATGTTCTGCCGCGGCGTGAAATTTCCAAAATCACTACTGAAGGCAATACCAAAGCTGTCTATCCTTTTGCGGTCAGTGATTCGGGAAGGGTGATTCCGCTCCCGCTCTCCGTGGATGAACTTCGCATGGCAAACGAGTTTCCGCTCAACTGCGGTATTTATAAACTTCTCAATGACAAAAAAAGTAAGATGCTGCCGCGTTTTGTCCTGCTGCAAAGCTCAGGCCGCCGCTCGCTTGACCGTTTGAGTATGCGTCTTTTGTATCAGGAGATGAAACAATTATATGACTGCGCCGACGGAGAAATTTTTACGGTACATTACCGCGAACATGATGCCGCAGGAGGTGAATTATGATTGAACTTGACCAGAAAAATCTGATACTTATCTATATGATAATCTGGCTGACAGTTATTGTTGTGCTGTGGCTGAGAGAAATCTACCGTGTCAGCAAATTCAACTGGGACTTGAGCAATACCAAACTTTTCCATTGCAACAGCTGTCACCATACATTTCTGACCAAAGACGGCGCAAATCTCACCCGCTGTCCCAACTGCAACTCTGTTTGCATAGCCAAGCGGAAAAGCTGATATGTGCCGCATACTTTTTTTTATTTTCACTCTTGCATTTTGCTGTTGTACGGCAGAAGAATTTTATTGCTCCTGCACCCACTTATACGGAACTTGCAAAGAAGCAAAAAATAACAGTTTTGTCTATGTTTCAAAGGTTAGAGACATCTTTATTTTGCCCGTCAAAAATCCGTCAAATCCGCTTCTTGAGCTTAAAAATCCGTCAAATTTATCCGTCAAAACAAAAATCAAGCTCAAAAGTGACGGAAAGCATATGACGGGAACAATCGTCAAAGTTGACGATTGTTATTATCAGACAGATATTCCTTTCTGCCGCGGAGATTCCGGCAATACTGTTTATGACATGCGTCAGAATGCAATCGGTCTGGTGTCGCATTTTGTTGAAAAAAACAGCCGTAAACTCTATTTTATCGTTCGTACCGACAACTTGCAAAAAGATGAATTTGAAAGAATAAGCCGCGATGAACTGCTGGCGGATTGGAGGATTTTCAATAAAGTCAAAGAGTATGAAAAATTGCTTTTTGACGGTGTGAAAAAATGTGCAAATGAGCGTGAGGCAAAAAAATTTCTCCTCCGCAATCAAGTTCTCCGCAAGCAATATATCGGCTGGAAATCTGCCTACTTAAAAAAAGAAACTGAAAAATCATTTATAAACATAAAAAAATTATACGAAAGATTCTGCTATGAAAAAAGTAATGACCAGAGATGAAGTCCCTGTTGAGTTGACTTGGGATTTGAGCAAAATGTACAAAAATGAAAAAGAGTTCAATGCCGATTTTGACAAACTTATGCCGATGTGTGCCGAACTTGAAAAATTGCAGGGGCATCTGCTTGATTCCCCGCAAAATTTGCTTAAAGGTATTGAATTATCCGACGACTTGAGCCGACTCGGCGAAAAACTTTATGTTTACGCTCACCTGAAATCCGATGAAAATACCTCCGACAACCCCAACCGCGCCCGCATGGACAAAATTTCTGCGGCTTTTGCCAGAATTTCAGGAGTTACGGCATTTTTTGAACCTGAAATCCTTGCAGGAGATGAAAAACTCATCCGCAGCTGGATTGCTGATGAACCGCTCAAATTTTACAAACGCAGCATGGAAGAACTTTTGCGCGGAAAAAAACATGTTCTCTCTGCTGCGGAAGAAAGATTGGTCGGTCTCTACTCCGATGTTCTCGGCGGCAGTGACGAAATTTTTTCCATTATGAACAATTCCGATATGGAGTTTGAGCATATTCCCGACGGCAACGGCGGAAAAGTACAGCTGACTCACGGCAACTATTACTCATTTATGATAAATCCCGACCGCCGTGTCCGCCGCAACGCATTCAAGGCCATGTTCAACGCTTACAAAAAATTCCGCAATACTTATGCTGCCACGCTTGGCAATACCACCAAGCGTCATGCCGTTTCCGCAGAACTGCGCCGTTATGACTCTTCCCTTGAGGCGGCACTTTTTGACGACAATATCAAACCTGAAGTTTACACCAATTTAATAAAAGCCGTTCACTCAAAAGTATCTTATCTCACCCGTTATATCAAACTCAGAAAAAAACTCCTCAAACTCAAAAAAATCGACATGTATGATTTGTATAACCCGCTCGTTGCCGATGTTGATTTGAAATATACTTTTGAGGAAGCAAAAGATTTGGTTCTGAAAGCTCTCGCCCCCCTCGGCGAAGAGTACGGCAAACTGCTCCGACGCGCCTTTGATGAACGCTGGATTGACGTCGTTCCCAACAAAGGCAAACGCTCAGGAGCATACTCAAGCGGCTGTTATGACAGTGCGCCGTATCTGCTTTTGAACTTTGACGGAACTTTGAACGATGTCTTTACACTTGCGCATGAACTCGGACACTCCATGCACAGTTTTTATTCCAATACAAATCAGCATTATCACTACGCAGATTACAGTATTTTTGTTGCAGAAGTAGCCTCCACCACCAACGAAATGCTCCTGTCAGATTATCTGTTGAAAAATTCACAGGACAAAGCTCTGCGCGCGTATCTGCTCGGTCATCTCGCTGATGAAATCCGCGCCACAATCTACCGCCAAGCCATGTTTGCTGAATTTGAACTCAAAATCCACGAACTCGCCGAAAACGACGAACCCCTCAGTGCCGATGTCCTCTCTGAAAATTATTATCAGATTCATCAAAGCTATTACGGCGATGCAATCCCTGCTCCGGATGAACTTATCAAACTTGAATGGGCGCGGATTCCGCACTTTTATTACAATTTCTATGTGTATAAATACGCCTGCGGTATGTCAGCTGCACTGAAACTTAAGGATAATATTCTCACCGGAGATAAAAAACTTATTGATGATTACTTCTCGTTTTTAAAAGCAGGCGACTCCCTTGACGTGCTGGACATCATGCGCAACGCAGGCGTTGACCTTTCAACTCCGCAGCCGATCGCAGATGCTCTTGACACCTTCGGCAAAGTCGTTACGGAATTGGAACAACTCTGCTGATTTGTTTTTTCTGCAGATGTACTTGAAAAATCTCATTATTGCATTATATTATATAATAAGTTTTTTTCAACCCTCAATTTTAACGGAGTTTTAAAAATGACAAAAGTATTGATCCCCACCAAGCTTGACAAAGCAGCCGCTCAACTTCTCATTGACAAAAATTATACTGTTGTTCAGGATTCATCCACACCGCTCGCAGACCTCTGCAAAGCTAACGCCGATGCCGAAGTCATGATCGTTCGCAGTGAAGCTGTCACCGCCGAAATCATTGACCTTCTCCCCGCTCTCAAACTCGTCGTCCGCGCAGGTGCCGGTTTCAACACCATTGACACCAAATACGCCCGCAGCAAAAACATCGACGTCATGAACACCCCCGGAGCAAACTCCAACGGCGTCGCCGAAGAAGTCGTCGCCATGATGCTCGCTCTCTACCGCAAAGTCGTTCCCGCTGACATCTCCACCCGCAAAGGCGATTGGGAAAAATCCAAATTCATGGGCCGTGAAATCACCGGCAAAACCGTCGGTATCCTCGGTCTCGGTCATATCGGTCAGCTCCTCGTCAAACGCCTCTCCGGTTTCGATATCAAAGCCCTCGCTTTTGACCCCTTTATCTCCGAAGAAAAGGCCGCTTCAATCGGCGTCAAACTCTGCACCGTTGAAGAAATTTTCGCTCAGGCTGACCTCATCTCTCTCCATATCCCCGAAAATAACGAAACCCGCGGTATGGTCAACAAGAAACTTTTCGATCTGATGAAAGACGGTGCCGTCCTCATCAACTGCGCCCGCGCAGGCGTCATCAATGAAGACGACCTCCGTGAAGCCAAGAAAACTAAAAATATCCTCTTCGGCAACGACGTCTATCCCAAAGATATCGCCGGTGAAAAAACCGTCGCCGATATCGCCGACGTCATGCTTCCCCACCTCGGCGCAAATACCTTTGAAGCCAACTTCAACGCAGCAGTCCGCTCCGCTGAACAGACTATCGCTTACTACGACAACGGCGACACCTCCTGCGTCGTCAACAAGTAAGATGAGTGTGGAATAAAATGGCAGATATTGCAGGAAAGGGAGAAAAAACCTTTTAAGGAAAGGTTCTTTTCTCCCTCTCCTGCACCTCTCCCGTTTTTTCCAAACCTTCTAAAGTATTTTTTCTGAATGTGAATATTCATCCTCATACAAAACTCCGTTTTTGATTTTCAAAAAATCAAAAGCGAATATGAAAGTTTTTGTAAAAAGGATAGGGGGTGCAGGGGGAAAGGAAAAGAAACTTGTTTCAACAAGGTTTTTTCCTTTCCCCCTGCAGTAACCTGATCATTTTAACCAAAGAAAGTTTTTTATTATGGCAAAGGGTACAGTAGTACAAAAGATATTGGATGCGCATTTTGTATCCGGGTCAAAGGTTACCGGAGAAGTTGTTGCGTTTAAGATTGACCAGACTTTGACACAGGATGCAACAGGCACAATGGCATATTTGGAATTGGAAGCGATGAAAGTTGACAAAGTTGCAACTGAGCTTTCAGTTTCTTATGTTGACCACAACATGATGCAGAACGGACCTGAAAACCGCAATGACCACATGTATTTGCAGAGTGTTGCGGCGGCGAAGGGAGTTGTTTTCTCAATGCCCGGCAACGGTATTTGCCACCAGCTGCATTTGGAGCGTTTCGGTGCTCCCGGCAAAACATTGCTCGGTTCCGACTCACACACTCCGACCGGCGGCGGTATCGGTATGATTGCAATCGGTGCGGGCGGTCTGGACGTTGCAAGAGCTATGGCAGGCAAACCCTTCCGTATCAATTATCCCAAAGTCATCGGTGTCAAACTCACCAATAAACTTGCTCCCTGGTGTGCAGCAAAAGATGTTATTCTGCACTTGCTCGGTATTCTTACCACCAAAGGCAATGTCGGTTCAATCGTTGAATATTTCGGTCCCGGTGTTGCAAGTCTGACCGTTCCCCAGCGTGCCACTATTACCAATATGGGTGCAGAATTGGGTGTTACCACTTCAGTTTTCCCGTCAGATGAAGCAACTTTGCAATTTTTGCAGGCACAGGGCAGAGCTGAATGTTATCAGGAACTCAAAGCTGATGCCGATGCTGAATACGACCGTGTTATTGAAATCGACCTTGCCAAAGTTGTTCCGATGGCTGCATGTCCCTCAAGTCCTGACAATGTCAAAGCAATTTCCGAAGTTGAAGGCATGAAAATAGCACAGGTCATTATCGGTTCATGCACCAACAGTTCTTTGCAGGATTTGTCAATGGTCGCACAGGTTTTGAAAGGCCGCAGAGTCTCTCCGAATGTCACACTTTCAATCGCTCCCGGCAGCCGTCAGGTTCTGGAAATGCTTTCACGCAACGGAATGCTTGCTGATATGATCGGTGCAGGCGCACGAATTCTGGAAACAGGCTGCGGTCCGTGTATCGGTCAGGGCCAGAGTCCTGCTGATGATACCGTAACTTTGCGTACATTCAACCGCAACTTTGCGGGCCGTACCGGAACTAAAGGCGACCAGGCATATCTGGTCAGCCCTGAAACTGCGGTCATTTCCGCATTGACAGGCAAATTTACCGACCCCCGCAACGGCGGAATCGAAGCGGTCAAATTTGAAATGCCGGAAAAATTCCTTATCAACGACAATATGCTGCTGCGTCCTGAAGAACAGACCGACAAAGAAATCATCCGTAAACGCACAATCGGCGCACCTCCGATGAATACCGCATTGCCCGTTGATATCGACGGCGTTGTGGCTATCAAAGTCGGTGACAAAATCACTACCGACCACATCATGCCCGCAGGTGTACATTTGAAACTCCGCAGTAACATTCCCGCCTATTCCAAAGTCGTTTTTGAATGTTTCACAGAAGAAGGCAAGCCCTCATTTGCTGAACGTTCAGCCGCTATCCGTGACAACGGCAAACACAGCATCATCGTCGGCCGAGACAGTTACGGACAGGGTTCAAGCCGTGAACATGCAGCAATCTGCCCGATGTATCTCGGAGTCAAAGCAGTCATTGCTTTTGCCATTGAGCGTATCCACAGTGCCAATCTTGTCAACTTCGGTATTATGCCCTTGCTGTTTGCCAATCAATCAGATTATGAATTGATTGAAGAAGGCGACAAACTCACCATCGCCAACGCCCGTGAAATGCTGAAGGAAAATAAACTTACCGCATTGCTGACCAAAGCAGACGGCGCAACTCATACAATTCCTCTTACTCACAAACTTTCTGACGAAGATATTGCAATTATCCTTGCAGGAGGTATGTTAAATTGTTAAGTCACGCATCTTTCACTGAACTTTTTGAGTTTGACCCCTCGCTTGCAGGGGTCGTGAAAGATATTGACAAATTTCTGGCGGAGGAAAAGGCGGCAGGTCATACCGTTTTTCCGCCCGAAGATGAAATATTTACAGCCTTGAACCTCACTTCACTGAATGAGGTCAAGGCTCTTATTTTGGGACAAGACCCCTACCACGATGACAATCAGGCGCACGGATTGGCATTTTCAGTGCGGGAAGGAACAAAAATGCCGCCGTCATTGCGTAATATTTTTAAGGAATTGCAATCCGATTTGGGTATCAAAGCCGAAAGCACCGAACTTATCCCCTGGGCGGAACAGGGTGTTTTATTGCTCAATACCGTCCTCACAGTTCGTGCGCACAATGCAGGGTCTCACCGCAAACACGGCTGGGAACTCCTGACCGACGCCATCGTCCGATATGTAAATCTAAAATCCCCCCACTGCGCATTTGTCCTCTGGGGCCGCGACGCATGGACCAAAGAACCTTTGATTGATACCGGTAAACACCTTATAATAAAATCAGTCCACCCGTCACCACTCTCAGCTTCACGGGGATTTTTCGGCAGCAAACCATTCAGCCGAATAAATAACTTCCTGCAATCAAACGACATAAATCCCATCAACTGGTCACTCCCCGCCGCCCAAGGCGAATTATTTTAACTGTATTAAAACGCTCTGTATTATGTATAAGTGAAGCGGTCGGGTGATGAAACGCCCCGTTCATTGCTATCGCTTCAGCAAAAGCTCGTTGTATATTTTTACAACAGGATATGCAAATGTGACAGCATATAAAAAGAGAGCTTGCTCTCCCCAAATTGTGGCGAAGTCCGGCGAAAGATTTGTTTCGTCATTCCGGCGTTCCACCCGCTTTTATATGCGGGAGGACGAAACGAACATTTCGCCGAAAAACAGCCTGACAATACACAGCCACTGAC
>JAZOSO010000092.1:0-2784 GCA_045657185.1 Victivallaceae bacterium
CTAAGGGGGGAGGGAAAAATCTTTTTTCTTTTAATCAAGAAAAAAGTTTTTCCCTCCCCCTTAAAAGGCATTAATCTTCGAGAGCTTCGGCGATGGAGTCGTCGATTTCGAAGTTAGCGGTAACGGACTGAACGTCGTCGAGGTCTTCGAGTCTTTCTACGAGACGGAGGACTTGTTTAGCGGTATCGATATCGGTGATATTGACGGTGGTGAGGGGTCTGCGAACGACGCCTGCTTCTTCGGATTTGATACCTGCGGCTTCGAGGGCGTTAGCGATATCTTCAAAAGCGGAGGGTTCGCCCCAGATTTCTGCGACGCCGTCTTCAACGATGATATCTTCTGCGCCTGCGTCAAGGACGATATCCATGAGTTTTTCTTCGTCAGCGTTTTCGCCGGTGATTACGAAGTGGGTCTGGCGTGAGAAGAGGCGTGAAACGGAACCGGAGCTGCCGAGGTTGCCGCAGTTACGGTCAAAAGTTGAGCGGACTTCGGAACCTGAGCGGTTGGCGTTATCGGTAAGGCAGTCAACGAGGATGCCGACGCCGCCTGCGCCGTAGCCTTCATAAAGGAGTTCTTTGAAGACGGCATCGCCGAGTTCGCCGAGACCTTTTTTGATTGCGCGTTCGATGTTTGCGTTAGGCATATTAGCTGCGCGGGAAGCGGTGAGAGCTGCGCGGAGTTTAGCGTTTGAGTTGGGGTCAGCACCGCCGGTTTTAGCGGCGACCATGATTTCTTTTGCGAGAGCGGAAAAGATTTTACCTTTTTTTCTGTCTGCGGCCTCTTTCTGATGTTTGATATTGGCCCATTTACTGTGTCCTGACATAATATTCTCCTTTGTGGAAAGTTTAATTGACAAATATGATATTCTATAATATAGCCTGTAAAAAGACTTTTTCAAGAGAAATATTCAAGAAAAAAACATTAATTATATATAGGGAATTTTGATAGCTGTTTTTTATTTGTTGAGAAATATATGTTTTGTCTTTAAAAGCGGAGTTTATGTTTTATTGTAAAAGTGACGGCGTAAAAGTTCGCCGAAGAAGTGCAATTTAAAATAAAGGAGGTTAAAATGCGCTCGTTTACAACTTTCACAATTCAGTACGCACATCGTTTTTACAATTTCAAGGGAGAAGCCCAGTATCTGCACGGACACACAGGGACTTTGACTATTGAAGTTGAAGATACAATCAACCGCGGTGTCAATATGGTTATGCCATGCAATGAAATCAAAAAAATTGCATGGAGCTTTATTCAGAATTTTGACCATGCGCTGATTTTGCGTGAAGATGACCCGCTGCTGCCGGCAATCACAGAGGTTTATGAAAAACAGGGTATTCTCAGAGGAGCACCGAATAATACTATGGTCGGTGAGGCTTTTTCTAATGAATTGATGACAGCTCACCCGTATTGCAGACTCATTGTGACCAAAGAAACTATGACGGTTGAGGGAATGATAAAAATGGTTTACCGCCTGCTTAAAGATGAATTGAATATTGCTAAAATTACTTTTACCAGCGGAGATAATGCCGCAACAATGGAATATTCTCCCATCGGAACTCATGAACGCTGTCCCCATTGCGGAGTCAATTTGGACTCTGACGGCGTTTGTTATAAATGCGGATACAAAAAATAAAAGTAAAGAGTTGTTTTTGAGGCGGGGAAAATTTTCCCCGCCTCAAATTTTATCAGTCTTTTTTTGTTAAATTACATCATTTTGGCAAGAAGTTCTTCACGGGTGAGGGGTGAGACATAACTTGCGGGGATATCAAGAATTGTAAATGCGCCTGATTTGCCTTCGGCAGTAAGTTTTTTGACTGCTCTTGCGTAAGCGGTCAGAACTTGTGCGGTGGCTTCGGGATTGCTGCCCCAGGTGCAATGGTATTCAATGAGTGCTGAATTATTTGCTGCTCCGGTTGTTCCGGCGGCAACTACGCAGCCGTCATGCGGGAAGCCTTTGAATTTTTCGTCAAGTTCAGCTTGAGAAACAAATGTAACTGAGGTTTTGTACGGAGCAAAATAACCCGGCATTGATTTTATTTCAGCAGTTATTTTTTCCGCATCAGCGCCGTCTTCAAGAACGACAAAACATTCGCGGCTGTGCATGTCGCCAGCGGTAAATTCAGGATTTTTACCTGCACGGACTTCGTCAATTGCTTCGTGGATAGCATGAGTGTATTGACGGGCATCTTTAACACCTTTGATTGTGCGCAATGCGTCAGAATGTCCCATGCTCAAACCGCCTTTGGGACCGAGACCGTAAAATCCGTATGCCCGTGAGCCGGGCAGATACGCATTGGCAAGAACGCGTTCAAGTGAGAAAATTCCGGGGTCCCAACCCAATGAAATAACTGAAACTTTGCCCGATTTCTGCGCCGCATCATCAACCAGATGAAAATATTCCGGCAGTTGACTGTGATTGTCAAAACTGTCAATAGTAGGATAATACTGATTGATTACCGGTGTCTGCTGCGCCAAATCACTCTTTGAACCGCCGCACAAAATCGCAACATCTGCAGGTACATCCTTGTACCAGTTTTCTATCTCTCTTATGTCGTACAAAGGGACATTTGAAACACTCTTGCGTACACGCTCTACTGAACGGCTCGCAATGCCTATCAATTCCATATCCGCATTGCGCTCAATCGCCATCTGTACTCCGCGACCTACATTACCATAACCAACAATCAAAATTTTTATCATAATAAACTCTCTTTTTTTAGTTAAAGTTGTTATTCAAGGAGGAGGGAAAAACTTTTTTCTTGATTAAAAGAAAAAAGGTTTTTC
>JAZOSO010000093.1:0-6730 GCA_045657185.1 Victivallaceae bacterium
ATGATATAGCTGCGGTATATCTGACTCAAACTTTTGCCGACGACAAAATTCATCAGGGTCAGAGATTCGTCAAACCACAGCGGACGGTAAAGGTATATTGACAAGGCACTGCATGTCAATATAACGGGAATTATCAATAAAAGTATGCTGTTCTGTGATTTTTTCATCAGTCAATCACCTTGAAATCTGCGCCGAGAGCTTGAAATTGTCTGACAAAATCGGGATATGTCACAGCTGCACACTCAATGCCGTTGATAATGCTGGGAGAATCAGCATTGAGTGCGGCAACTGCCAATGCCATGCCGATACGGTGGTCATCGTAACTTTCAAGTTCTTTTGAGCCGCGGAGTTGTGTGCCGGTAACAATCATGCCGTCGGGAAGTTCTTCAATGATGCCGCCCATTTTGCGGAGTTCACGGGTCATACAGTCAATGCGGTCGGTCTCTTTGATTCTTGCCTGCGGGACATTGAGACAGTGAAAAGTTTCACCTGCGACACCTGCGGCAACTGCCGTCATTATCGGCAATGAATCAGGCGTGCTGTTCAAATCAAATTTTTTTCCTTTGAGTTTTTGACAGGGGGAAATATGAACTTCAGTTCCGTATTCGATTTTTGCCCCTGACTGCTCAAAGAATTTGAAAACAAGTTTATCGCCCTGGGAGTCGGTAAAGTCAAGATTTTTGATGTTCACTCCGCTGTTGCATCCGGATTGGAGAGCTGCGCCGAGAACGAAAAGAGAAGTTGAAAAATCGGCGGGAATAACTTTTTCAAAAGGTTTGAATTTCTGATTGCCTCTGACTTTAAAATGGAGCAAATCCTTTGATGCTTGATACTCAATGCCGAGGAAGTCAAGCCATTTCAGAGTCATTTCAACATACGGCTGTTCGTTGAGTGATTCAAGGTCAATTGTTGTATCGTTTGCGGCAAAAGGAGCGGCAAAGAGCAATGCGCTTAAATATTGACTTGTTACGCCGGAAACGGTACATTTGCCGCCTTTGAGCGGACCTTTGACGGAAAGAGGTGCTTTGCCGTTTGTGCTTGAAGTTTCGGCACCGAGCATTTCAAGTGCGGCAAGAAGTGAATCCATGGTACGGGTTCGAAGTGAATTGTCTCCGTCAAAGCGGATTTCTGTATTGAAGATACTTGCGGCGGCAGTCAGAAGACGCAGAGAGGTGCCTGAATTGCCGAGGTTGAGTGTTTGCGGCGTAAGTTCTGCATTGCTCCCGATGCCTTGAATATGCCATGAGCCGTTTGCGTCAACAGAGAACTTTGCTCCGAGTTTTCCTGCGGCATTGAGTGCGCTTGTTGTATCAGCTGAACTCAACGGACTGTGGAGAATTGATTCTCCTTCGGCAAGGATTGAGGCTATGACGCCGCGGATGGTATGTGATTTTGACCCCGGAACTTCGGCAGTTCCGTAAATTTTTGAAGGATTTACAAGTAATTTCATGATATTTTTTGTTTTTTTGATTGATTTTTAATTGAAGTTGTGATAATTTACCACATAAAACAGATTTTAACAAATACGGAAATACAAAAAAATCATTATTTTTGAAATAAAGGTGAATATATGCTTACTGAAATGTCCGCCAAACTTATTGAAACTTTGATAGAAAAAGGAGAAACGCTTGCTATTGCTGAATCCTGTACGGGGGGGATGGTATCATCCAAACTTACCAATACAATCGGTGCATCACAGGTTTTTCTCGGCGGTGTGGTTGCATACAGTAATCAGCTTAAACATCGTCTGCTCGGAGTGTCGCTGGAGACGATGGAGAATTTCGGAGCAGTAAGTGCGGATTGTGCGGTTGAGATGGCTCAAGGAGTCCTTGATAATCTGGCAAGTGACCATGCAATCAGTATTACAGGTGTGGCAGGTCCGGGCGGTGCAACCCCGAATAAGCCTGTCGGGTTGGTTTATATTGCTATCGGCAATGCAGAGACTATTGAGGCTTTTGAATTCCGTTTTTACGGGACACGCCATGAAGTTCGCAGACAGGCAACATTGAAAGCTCTTGAACTTCTGCTTAACGAACTTCAGGCAGAATAATGCTTTCGTATTTAATAAAACGCCTGCTGTTGGGAGTAATTACATTGACAGCGATATTGGCGTTGAGTTATATTTTGCTCCGGTGTGCGCCGGGAGACCCTGCCAAAAGTACGCTTTTTTCAACTGACGGCGGGGCAGGGGTGGTAAATTCCGAACAGAACAGTACTCTCGGACAGAACCGTTCATTGAGAGAGGAGCTTTATCTGGATAAGCCTGTTTTTACCGGTTTTTGTCTCTGGTTCGGTAAGGTTGTCACCAGGGGGGATTTCGGCAAAAGTGCCGTCGTTGACCCCGGGCGTGATGTAATGCAGCTGATCGGAAGCAAGGTTAAAGTTACTTTGCTTTTGAATGTTCTTGCAATTCTTCTTACATATCTTATTGCTGTGCCGTCAGGAATTTTTTCGGCGTTGAAAGCGAACACATTTTGGGATAAAAGCATAACATTTTTTTATTTTATTTTGTATTCAATTCCCGGAATATGGGCGGCATTACTGCTGCAAACTCTTTTTTGCGAGGGCGGCAGATATCCGATTTTTCCGCTGAAGGGAATAACTGTTGCGGATGCGGATTTGAAAACTACATGGCAGATAATGGGGGAAACTCTGTTTCATTGTGTATTGCCTGTTGTCTGTCTGGCGTATGCAGGACTTGCGGGATTGTCAAGATTTACCAGAAACGGAATGCTTGAGGTTCTGCATCAGGAATATATACGGACAGCAAGGGCTAAAGGTTGTTCGGAATTTGAAGTTGTATATCATCACGGCTTCAGAAATGCGCTTATCACATTGATTACGCTTTTTGCGGGGCTTCTGCCGTCACTGGTGGCGGGGAGTGTGATAATTGAATATGTCTTTAATATTCCCGGTATGGGAAATCTCTCGCTGCTGGCGTTGTCAAGCCGTGATTATCCGCTGCAGATGGCATTGTTTTTTATCGCAGGAGTTCTGACTCTCGGAGGTATCTTTATTGCTGATATTCTCTACGGTCTTGCCGACCCCAGAATAAAATTGCGCTGAAGTGCTTTTTGAGCCGTATTTTTGATACTTTTTTTTATTTTTCTTCTTGAAAAAATCACCAAGTATGCTAAATTAACGCTTATAATAATATAATTATTATAAACCCATTAACAATACAAGGTTTTTTATGTCTGAAGAAAATGTAAAAAAACAGTACAATGCAAGTGAGATTACAGTTCTCGAAGGTCTTGAGGCTGTACGTGTCCGTCCCGCTATGTATATCGGTGATACCGGCGAAAAAGGTCTTCATCATCTGGTTTATGAAGTCGTTGACAACAGTATCGACGAAGTGCTTGCCGGTTACGCTTCAAAAGTTGAAGTTATCATTCACAAAGATAATTCAATCTCCGTTAAAGATGACGGCCGCGGTATTCCCGTTGATATGCATGCGGCAGAAGGTAAACCGGCTGTTGAAGTTGTGTTGACCGTGCTGCACGCCGGCGGTAAATTTGACCATAATGCTTATAAAGTTTCCGGCGGTCTCCATGGCGTCGGTGTCAGCTGTGTAAACGCTTTGAGTACCCGTCTGGAAGTTGAAGTTACCCGTGACGGCGGCATTTATCAGATTGCTTTTGCCAGAGGCGTAACAGTTGAACCTCTGAAACGCATCGGAGATTCGGATAAACACGGAACCAAAGTTACTTTCTGGCCTGATGGTGAAATTTTTTCGGTTACTTCATACGTTCGGGATATTCTTGCCAAGCGTATGCGCGACTTGTCGTTTTTGAACAGCGGAGTTGATATTACTCTGATTGACGAGCGTCTTGAAGAGGGTGAGCCCAACCACCGTGAGCATTTCTATTATGAACACGGTATTTCTGAATTTGTCAAGTATCTTAATGCCGGCAAACAGGTCATGCATGAGCCGATTTATTTTCATCGTGAAAAAGACGGTATTGATGTTGAAGTTGCAATGCAGTATAATGACGGATATGATTCAAGTCAGATTTTCAGTTATGCCAACAATATCAATACTCCCGAAGGCGGTACACATCTTACCGGTTTTCAGTCTGCTTTGACCCGTACCGTTAATGCTTATGCCAAAAATGAACTTAAAAATGACAAAACTCTGACCGGTAATGATACCCGTGAAGGTCTGGTTGCTGTTGTCAGTGTCAAAGTTCCAGACCCCCAGTTTGAAGGTCAGACCAAACAGAAGCTCGGCAACGGTGAAGTCCGCGGTATTGTTGAATCTGTTATCAATGATGAACTTTCAACTTATCTTGAAGAAAATCCCACAGTTGCAAAAACTGTTATTATGAAAGCTATTGATGCCGCCAGAGTTCGTGAAACTGCCCGCAAGGCCGCTGAAACTGCCCGCCGCAAAGGTCCGCTGGAAGGTTTCGGCCTGCCGGGTAAACTTGCCGACTGCTCCGGCCGCAATCCTGAACAGTGCGAACTCTATATCGTAGAAGGTGACTCCGCAGGCGGTTCTGCAAAACAGGGACGAAACAGTGAATTTCAAGCTATTCTTCCTATTCGCGGTAAATTGCTTAATGTGGAAAAAGCCCGTTTGGATAAAGTGCTTGATAACCGCGAAATCCGTTCACTCGTTTATGCTGTCGGATGCGGTATCGGTAATGCAGATTTTGATGTTTCCAAAGCGCGTTATCATCGCGTTGTAATCATGACAGATGCTGACGTCGATGGATCGCACATCCGTACATTGCTGCTTACATTCTTCTATCGTCAGATGCGTCCCCTTATTGAGGCGGGATATCTCTATATCGCCAATCCGCCGCTTTACAAAATTACCAAAGGCAAACGCTTCCAGTATATTGATACTGACGATCAGCTTAATGCGTATCTGGTCAATCTCGGCGGAGAAGCTGTTACTGTCCGCAGTATGCAGAATGAAGTTCTGCCGCTTGAACAGGTTCAACTGCTGATTAAACTTTATAATGAAGCATCTCATATTGCCGGCCGTTTGCGTCGTGTCGGTGCTGATGTCCGCGATTATTTCAATTCTGCCAATGCTGACGGTAATTTCCCGATTGCTCAGGTTATGGTTCGTGAACTTGACGGCACAATCTCATCTGCCTATGCTTACTCTCCTGAAGCGTTGGAAAAAATGGTTGCAGATGCCAAAGTCCGTATCAATGCCGCAGTTGAAAATATTGCGGAAGAAACTGTTGCTGAAACTGCTGAAAATTCCGAAGATGAAAACTTTGAGGACTTCGGCGGTGCAGAAAGCACTTACGGAATTGATGTTATTGACATTTTTGAGGCAGAAAGCTGCCGTGCTATGACTGAACATCTGGCAGAATGTAATCTTACTCCCGCACAGGTTTTTGATGCAGGTGATGTGATTATGGAAGTTACTTACGGCAACAGTGATGAAGTTTCACAGGTTCGCTGTCTGGAAGACCTCTTTAACTGCATTCGCAAAAAAGGTCAGGACGGCCTCTATATTCAGCGTTACAAAGGTCTCGGTGAAATGAATCCCGAACAGCTTTGGGAGACCACTATGGACCCCGAAAGCCGCAAAATGATCAAAGTTACCATGGACGATGCAGTCAATGCAGAACGCATGTTCACATTGCTTATGGGCGATGTTGTTGAACCCCGCCGTGCTTATATTGAAAAACATGCCGCCGGCGTTAAAGACTTGGATATTTAATTAAGGAGTAGAAAATGAAACGTACATGGGAAAGTTTTTCAAACCGTGAAATCATGGTCTCTCCTTCATTGCTGGCTGCTGATTTCAGTAATCTTGAAGCAGAAATCAAACGCATTGAAGAAGCAGGAGCAGAGATGCTCCATCTGGATATTATGGACGGGCATTTTGTTCCGAATATCTCATTCGGACCTCCTGTTGTCAGTGCCATCCGTAAAAAGACTGATATCTTTTTTGATGTGCATCTGATGTTGACCAATCCTGCAAAATATATTGAACCTTTTGCAAAAGCAGGAGCGGATATTATCACATTTCATGTTGAGTGTGACGACAATCCGGATGAAGTCATCGAACTTTGCCGCAAATTCAATCTCAAAGTCGGTATGGTAATCAAGCCCAAAACTCCCGCAGAGGCTCTTTTTCCCTATCTCGACAAAATTGACATGGTGCTTGTTATGTCTGTTGAACCCGGATTCGGCGGTCAGAGTTTTATGAGTGAAGTTCTCGGCAAATGCCGCACGCTCCGCGACGAGATTACCCGCCGCAATCTGCCCATGCTGCTGGAAATTGACGGAGGTATTGATGCTAAAACTGTTATTCCGTCAGCTCAAAGCGGTGTAAATCTCATGGTTGCAGGTACAAGTGTTTTCCGTCATGCCGAAGGTGCAAAAAAGGCGGTTGAACTGCTTAAAGATGCGCAGAAAGATTTGGTGCTGTAATGGCATCGCTCAATAAAACTCCGCTCTTTGATTATCACTTTGAAGTCGGTGCCAAAATGGTTCCCGTCGGCAGCTGGACTATGCCGTTTCAATTCGGAGACGGTTACAAAGAAGAATATCTGCATGCGCTTGAGGGAACTTGCATTACTGATATCGGTTGTGCATGTATTTTGCGTATGACGGGCGTAGCTTTTGAAAAAATGCGGCAGATAACTCCTGAACTTCAAACAGGTGAGGGGGATTATTTTCGCTGGCAGACAGACGGCGATTATGTTGATACTGTACTTGCTCTGCGTATGGACGAGAGTGACATTCTGAGTGCTTTTTC
>JAZOSO010000094.1:0-7498 GCA_045657185.1 Victivallaceae bacterium
GAAGTGACCGCCGCCGTTATAGTTGCCGTGAGAGCAGACGAGGCAGTGTTTGCCGAAGAAAATTGATTTGCGCAAATTCAAACCGATTTCGACGAAAGGTTCACTCGGCAGAGAGGCGATAACGGTGGAATCGCCGAATTTGAGCAGAGAAAGACGGAAAACGGGTTTGAAAGTGCTGTCTGCAATAGCGAGGAGTTTTTCTGCAAAGAACTTGAGGACGACGGGAGTTTTTTTAGCGAGGTCTTCGCTGGTGAGGTCGCCGCCTGCATTGATATCAACATCGGGATATTTAGCCATAACAGCTTTTGCTTCAGCTACTTCGGCGGGGTCGAGTTCGCGCGGTTCTGAAACGCAGAGTGCAGAGTCAAAACTGAATTTGCCGTTGACAGCTTCAAGGTTGTTCCAGACTTTGCGGATGCTTTCGGCGTAACCTTTGCCGATGCGTTCGGGTTCGGCATAGCATGTCTGGTCCATATCGGTAGTAACGTCAAAGTGGTTGATATTTCCGGCACAGCCGATAAGTGACATGACCATTGCACCGGGAGCCATTTCGGGTTCAAGTTCGCGGCGGAGGAAGCCTGACCAGTCAGCAGAAACACCGCAGCCGCCGATAGTATCGGTGTGATTTACGATGCTTGCCATAAGCAGTTTGATACCGTCTGCATTTTTAATGGCGATAATGGGAATTTGCGGGTCAATAGTGCCTTCGGGACGGTCAATTTCGGGATTGAGTTTGCCGGGGTTGGTGAGGACAGAACCGTCTTTCATCCAGTAACGGCGGTTGAATTGGAAGCGTGCATCCTGAGCCATTGCGGTAAAGACTTCGCCTTCTTCAATATTTTTCATAGCGTCGTCAAGAGCTTCTGCAGCGCGTGCAGCGGCGAATTTGCGGTATTCAGCACTTGTGGGGCAGTTGTTGATATCAGGAGCAGTGTGAGAGTGGATGGCGGAAATGAGAACATTTTCTTCTTTGAACTGCGGATATTTTGTTTGCAATGCTTCAAGAACATCGCAGTAAAAAGGATAAGAGATACTCAAAATGTCAAAGTGAACCAGAGCAAAATCGCCGTCTTCGCCTTTGAAAACTGCGACTCTTACTTCCAAGTCGTCAAGGACTTTGTCCCACATGCGTTTATTGAAATAACCTGCCAGAGAGATAGGCACTTCAGGATTGATACATTTGCGGCCGATGCCGTAGTTGATTTTCATAAAACCTCCGTATGTTAGATTGTGAATTTAATTTTGTGAATTGCTCAAAGCAATACGGCGCAGCAGCGGTACTGCATTACAGCCGACAATATTGCCGAGACTGCTGAAAAAGAGCATTGATATAACAGGAATATTAACTTTGCCGTAAAGACTGATGTATGCCATATTGGCAACACAGTGTTCATAGCCTGACAGAATAAAGACGACTACACAGGCAAAAAGAAGAACGACTTTGGCAATAGGAGAAGCCTCCGTCCGTTTGTAAGTATTTACGGCAATAAACATCAATATACCGCAGAAAATTCCGAGTATGAACAGACTTGCTGCAGAGTCGGCGCATTTTGTATTCATCAAGGCTTCAAGTTTCGGCATTATCGCAGCACCTGTACGGGTGCATCTTATGAGAGTTCCGGTAATGATTGCTCCTGCCAGATTCAAGCCCCAGACTGCAAGAGAGAAAAGCGAATAATTTATAAATTCACTGTAATTTTTCTGTTCTGAAATATATCCGACCACACCGGTAAAAAGCATAAATTCATAATTGACGATGGTCAACAGCCCGAAAGCAAACAGAATTGAACCTGTTACAGAATCAGGAGCCGCCAGAAAGGCAACTGCCGCCATTGTGATAAATGCACCTGCAAGCATGCCGTATATAATTTTTTTTCGCATAAAAATCCTTCCGGTAAAAATATAATAACTATATAAATATAGCAATAATACGCATTATTTTCAAGCATTATTACATTTTTTATCTGCTTTTTTATTCGGGTAAAAAAATACCCGTATCTGCGGTCCGGCAGAAACGGGTATGTATGATTTGCGGCAGTTGAATTTTTATTCAACGGTAATTGAGGCATCTTTGATAGTGATGTCAGCTTTGGTATCGGCGTAGTCAGAGAGGAAAATGAAGATAAATTCTTTTGCTCCTGCGGGCCAGTTTTTCTGATTGAAACGGCCGGCAGCAGCGGCATAACCGCTGATGGTGCTGATGATGGTGCGGCTCTGTTTGGGGGCGACACGGGTGGGGGCTGCGCCGTTCAAATAATAATATCCGCTGAGGAAATGCTGACGGATTGAGGTTCCGGCAGGGATATCTTTTTTGAGCGGAGCTCTGAGAGAAAGAATCCAGACATCTCCGTCTTTTGCAACTTTTTTGACGGATTCAGCAATTTTGTTGTCAGCAGGAGAGGGAAGGTCGGAGCTGTCTTTTTTTGCATTACGGAAGATGCAGGTTGCGGGATGAGTTGCCCAACCGGTTGCGCTTTTGACTTTGATTTCAGTATCGCCGGCTTTGGCATCGGCGGCAAGTTCGGTTACGGTTGCTGGGTTTCCCTGCCAGCAGAAAGAGGGATAAGTTTTTTTGTTTGCATCATAGAAGTCAACTCCGCCGTAAACAGTAACGACTTTGTCTGAATTGTTGACAATAGTGTATTTAAAAGTATATTTTTTGGCGGGGTCAACAGCGATGTGTTTTGAACCGAAGAGAAAAGTTTTTCCGACATGTTTGATTTCGTTATTAGCAATAGTTGCTTTACCGAAAACCGGTCTGATAAAAGCAGGGTCGGCAATGTTGATAGTTTCAGCTCCGTAAAGTGCGGCGGCAGCAAAAGAAACTGCCATAACAGCAATTTTTGAAAAAAGTTTCATTTTTTTTCCTTTTGTTAATGGTTGAAAACTGCGGTGATTTTAATGTAACGCACATTCAGAAAAAATACAAATAAAAGACAACATTTTTTTTATAAAACTTTAAAAATATATAAATATTGACAGAAAAATTTTTTCCCGCTTGACAAATCAGTTATCAAATGGTATCTTTACGCAGGAAAGTTCGCTGAATGTAAAAAGACAGCAAAATATAATATCTATCTTTCACTGAAAAATGATGCCGCAGCAAAAAAATCTTACTGCGATAAAGTATTTATGGTGAAAGCTGAATAAAAACTGAATAACTTAAGGCTTTGTCATGGATAAGAATAAAATTGAAGCATTTGCAAAAATCCCGCAGGTCCCGCAGAGTGACTGGGGTTTTATTGAAGATATAAAATCACCTCTTGAATATCATTTTCAAATCGGCAGAGGCTGTGATGCGGGCAAAAATGCCGACTGCCTTGCAAACGGTTTGAACATTGTCAATGAATTCGGCGATATTCCTGAAACTGCGCTCAATTCTTTCAAACGGGTATTGAAAGCAAAAGAAATTCAGCTTGTTGATAATTCTTATCCTTTGATTATCCGCCGTGATTCCTCTTTTGAATATGAAGAATTTGAAGTTAAAGCTGATGCAGATAAAACCGTTTTGACTGCCGCTGATGCTGACGGAGTACGCAGAGGGATTTATTTTGTTGAAGATTTGATCCGTTCAGCAGAGGGCAAAGCTCTTATGCCGGAGTCATGCCGTAAAAAACCTTTTGTCAAACATCGTGTTTCCCGCTGTTTTTTCGGCCCTACCAATCGTCCGCCTTTTTTCATTGACGAACTTACCAATGACATAGATTATTATCCTGAGGAATATTTGAACAAACTTGCTCATGAAGGTGTCAACGGTTTGTGGCTGACGATTTATCTTCGGGATTATCCGACACCGATAATGCCCAATCATGGCCAAGATGCAGAAAAACGCTATGCCAAACTCCGCAAGGTTGTTGAGAAATGTCTCCGCTACGGTATAAAAATTTATCTCTTTATGAGCGAACCGAAACTTTGGGGTACAGAAGATTTTACTCTGCCTGAATCCGATGCTTCAACACATCCTGAACTTGTCGGGTTCAAACTGCGGCACTGGGGATTTTTCTGTACTTCAACGGAGGCAGGCAAGCAGTATTTCCGTGATACTGTCGGCGGGATTTTTGCCAATGTGCCGAATTTGGGAGGTATTATAAACATCATGTACGGCGAAGATAACGGTGCATGTGTCTCTTCCAATCAGATTTTCGGCGACACTCCAGAAAATGCTCATTGCCCGCTGTGCAGTAAAAAAGATACTGCACAGGTCTATGCAGAACTGGCCCAGCTTATCAGTGACACTATGCACAAATACAACCCTGATGCAGAATACATCGGCTGGTTTTATGCTCCCGGTCAGAGTGACGGCAGCAAACAGTCAGACCGCCTTTGTGATATTGCAGAAAAGTTTCCGGCGGATTGTACTTTTATGCTCAATTTTGAATCCGGCGGCACTGCGTTTCAGCTGGGCAAAAAGCGTAAGGTTTTTGACTATTCTCTGGCTTTTGTAGGACCGTCAGAAACTTTTGCCCGCACTGCAAATGCAGCGAAAAAATCCGGGGCAAAACTGCAAGTCGGCTGTTCCCATGAGGACGCTTCTGTGCCGTATATTCCCGTTCCCGAAAACTTGTATGACAAATATCACTTTATGGCTGATAACGGAGTTTCTGCGGCAATGCAATGCTGGTATTTCGGCAACTATCCCGGATTGATGAATAAGGCGGCAGGTGAACTTTCATTCCTTCCGTTTCCTGAAAATTCAATCGGGTTTCTGGAAGCTCTCGCCCGTCCGGACTGGCGCAAAGATGCTCCCGAAGTGGCTCAGGCGTGGCATGAATTTTCAATGGCGTACCGTAAATTTCCCGCCAATATCGCTTTTGAATGGTTCGGACCTCTGCATAACTCCATTGTATGGCCTTTGCATCTCATCCCTGTCAATGAACCGATTGCTCCGAGCTGGATCCTGCACCAGTTCCCTGAAGTTTCAGGCGACCGTATCGGAGAATCTCTCGGCTTTCATCATACCATAAATGAAGCATTGACTTTGTGCAGTGAAATGAATAATCTCTGGCAGCAGGGGTTGGCAAGATTGGAAAAAATCAGGGATTTTTATTTGAATGACCCGCCCCGTCTGGCTGAAATTTCTCTTGCCGGTGCAGTCGGACTGCAAATCAAAAGTACCTGCAATCTGTTGGAATTTTACTCTCTCCGTGAAGAGATGCTTTTTGATAAAAAAGACAACCTTTCACGCATGGCGGATATCGTCCGTGATGAAATCAAAAACAGCCGTCTCATGCTGGATTTATGTCAAAAAGATAAACGCCTCGGCTATCACTCTGAGGCAGAAGGATATCTTTTCTATCCCGAAAAACTCTCCGCGCGTATTGAACTTCTCAATGACTTGCTCAATATTGACTTTCCCGCTTTCAATATGAATGACCCCGCATGGGATGAATATACCGGGCGCAAAATGACTTCGGATATTGCTGTAAGCGGCAGGGTTTATCAGCTTGAGAATAATGTTTCATGGAGTTATGAACAGCAGGGACATAAATTGAATTTTGTCATCAGCAATATTGCTGAAAAAAACTGTACATTTTTCCTTGAGATAAACCGCAATCATCCGCCTCTGCGGGTTGTTCACTCCGCCGACGGAAATGTTTCCGCCAACAACTCAATGTACCGTTTCCCGCCTAAATTCAACATTCAGCAGCAAAACGGCAATATGTCTTTTACCATTGACCTTGATGATTATGCTGAATTTATCCGTTGGGATTTTCCGTTGAGAGTCAATGTTTTCGGTGACGGTTTTTCCTGGGTGAAGCATACTCCGCTTCCCGCGCGTTTGATGTTCGGTACTATCAATTACAATTGTGCAGGTTATTTGCCGCTTTCACAATAAGAATATTATCTGAAATTGTAAATGCAATATGAATATCTTCAAAAAATCACTCATCTTTTGAGACATATTCTTTGCATTTACAATTTAAAGTGGTATATTATTTCAATACTGAACTGAAAAATTGATTCTTTGAGGAATTTTGAGCTATGCTTACTATTGACAAGTTTTATGATGCACGCAAAGTCCTTTCAACGGTTCTGCGCCATACCCCTCTCATCCATGCCCCCCGCTTCAGCATTGATGCCGATGTTTATATTAAACCTGAAAATTTGCAGATAACAGGTTCATTTAAAGTTCGCGGGGCTTATTACAAAATCGCCAAACTCTCCGATGAAGACAAAAAACGCGGAGTTGTCGCCTGTTCTGCCGGCAATCACGCTCAGGGCGTTGCTCTCGGCTCACAGGCTAATAACATAAAAGCTAAAATTTTTGTTCCCAGTACCGCTCCGATTTCCAAAGTTGAAGCCACCAAACGCTACGGCGCAGAAGTCGTTCTCGTCAACGGCATTTATGATGATGCTTATGCCGCCGCTTGCGAAGAAGTTGAACGCACCGGTGCAGTTTTCGTTCACCCCTTTGATGATGAAGATATTATCGCAGGACAGGGGACTATCGGTCTTGAAATGCTTGAAGATCTTTCAAGTGCCGAAGCTGTTGTAATTCCCATCGGCGGCGGCGGTCTCGCTTCCGGTGTCGCTATGGCAGTCAAAACGCTCAACCCAAACTGTCTCGTTTTCGGCGTTCAGGCCGCAGGCGCACCCTCCATGGCTGAAAGCTATCACGCTGAAAAAATTCTCTGCGGCTCAAGTGTTAAAACTTTCGCCGACGGTATCGCCGTCAAAAAACCCGGAACTCTTACTTACGAACTCTGCCGCAAATACCTTGACGATATCGTTACCGTCTCCGATGATGAAATCGCCGCTGCAATTCTTACCCTCATTGAAGGTCAGAAACTTATCGCAGAAGGCGCAGGCGCAACCGGTCTCGCCGCTATTCTCGCCCGTAAACTTCCCATCAAAGGCAAGAAAACCATCTGCCTCGTTTCCGGCGGCAATATTGATGTTACCATTCTCTCCCGTGTCATCAACCGCGGCCTCGTCTCCAGCGGTAGAAAATCGGAACTCACTATCGAACTCCTCGACCGCCCCGGCGAACTTACCCGCGTCTCCTCTATCGTATCATCCCTCGGCGCAAATGTCGTCAGCGTCAATCACGCCAGAGGTAATATCAATAACGATATCAACGGCTGTTTCCTCCAAATCGCTATGGAAACCCGCGACTTCGCCCACCTCGACGAAATCCGTACCGCCCTCCGTAACGCAGGTTACACTGTTGATGAAAAATGAGTGATTTTTCGGGGAGAAAAAACCTTTTGAGGAAAGGTTCTTTTCTCCCCGAACCCCTCTTTTTCCAAACCTTTTCAAGTTCGCTTTCAGCTTTTTGCTTGCGCAAAAATCAGAAAGCGGGACTTAAAAAATTGAAAAAGATGTGTCGTGGATGAAAGAAATTACAAAATATTAAAAATACGCTTTTGAAATTTATGAAATAAATGAAAAAGCGTATTTTGATAAAAGTTTTTGTAAAAAGGATAGGGGGTGTCGGGGGAAAGGAAAAGAAACTTGTTTCAACAAGGTTTTTTCCTTTCCCCTGACAATCTCAGTC
>JAZOSO010000095.1:0-9302 GCA_045657185.1 Victivallaceae bacterium
GGTGTAAAACACCGAGTGGCAATCTCCCCCGGAGGCAATCGTGGCAAAAGATTTGAGTTGTCATTCCTTAGCGTTCCACCCGCTTTTATATGAGGAAGGACAACTCAAACATTTTGCCACAAAATGTATAGCCTGACACACACGCCAATTATCTCTCTGCCATTCGCATACGCGCCAGCGTCAACTTGCCCCGGTGCTAACCGGTTGCGGGGTGCAGGGGGTGCAACCACCCCCCTGCAAAAAAAACATAACTATCTCTCCATTGGAAACATAACTAAAAAAAATGCTGCAAACCTTTTTTGAAAGGTATGCAGCATTTTTTTGCAGAAACTACTATTACTTGATAAGTTTCAAGCCGTTGATAGCGCAGTAGTTTTCGAGCAATTCCATATTGTTGCCGTAGGTCACAATATAGTGCTGTGCCATGACATTTTTGAGAAATTCATCGGCGCAGTAGTCAAATTTGACCTCAATACTCGGCAGCTGCGGTGCGGGAGGTGCCCAGCCTGCTTCTTCCCATGTTTCGGGAGTGACGGCAGTACCGAGAGAAGCGTGAATAACCAGTTCACCTCCGACCTGTGCGAGACGAACGATAGTGACTTCACCGGTTTTGACTTTGGAAACATTCAAAAGACCTTCACCGAAAGAACCGAAAGCGTTGGGCATGACGGTAATTTTGCCGTCAACTGCAGATGCGGGAACATAGTCCGGAACGCCCATGAGAGCGGATTTTTCGGTAAATTCATAAAATTCCATATAAGCGGGATTCTGACCTGTCAGATACTTCATAATAAGCTGGGTGACTGCACCGTAAGAGTCGTTTTCGGGAACTGACGGAATTTCCATTTCATCATGAAGCAGAGTCAATGCGCCTGCGGGAGCGAACTTCAGAAGTTTCTTGACACCGTCAACGTCGCAGAAGCTGAAAGCATCATAACCGCGGTCTTTGATTTTGCGCTGGAAAGCAAGTGACAAACGGACGGAATTTTCAACAGTGCCTTCTTTGGGAGCGCGGACAAAGTTCCAGTTTTTGCGGATTTTATCAGCGAGAGCGTCAATTTCTGACTGCGGAATATCTTTGATGATATCGGCGATTTCAAGCAGTTCAAAATGTTCGATTTCAGCACCGATTTTGTTTTTGAGCAAGTTGCCGTCATAAAGAGTACCGTAGAGACGCATATCTCTGTAACCGTTCATACCGATAAGGACTTTGTGCATCTGTGCAGTTGCAGAAGCGGCACGCAGATAAGCGGCGGCTTCATCATAACGGGGAGCTGAATCTTTGAGGTTGACAAGATATTTGAAATTGTAACCCTGTTCAGTCATCGGAGCGCGCAAAGCGGTTGTACCTGCCTGGTCGGCGGTGGTAACGAAGTGACCGTTTTCTCTCCAGCCGCTCAAGCCCCAGAGCAACATGGGTTTGTGTTTGAAAGGTTCAATAACTTTCATAACTGCCCAGGTGGGAATCCAGCCTGCGACACAGACAACGAGAGCGTCAAAGTCATATTTTGAAAGTTCTTCGACGGCACGCTGTGCCTGAAGTCCCTGCGGGTCATCGCTTACGGGAGCGGTTTCAAAAAGTTCAACGCCGCGTTTTTTGAGTTCATCTGCGGCAGCACGGCAGCGGTTGTCGATAAATTCACGGGGGGTGTTGACTTCACCGAATCCGACAAAACCTGCACGGATTTTAAATTCTTTGCTCATAAATTTCCTCCGAAAGTTGGCATAAGCATTTTGTTCAAGTGTTGATATTGTTTGAAAAATTCAGGATAAAGTTCGGCATTTTTGCCGGGAGTGTAGCGTTTGCGGATACGAACCATGGAGTCAATACACTCATTGACATCGGCAAAATCTCCGCAGGCAACTGCACCGAGAATGGCGGCACCGAGTGAAGTAGCTTCCTCACATTCAGTAGTAGTTACTTCGCAGTTGAGAACGTCGGCTTTTATCTGCATCCAGATATCACTTTTTGAAGCACCGCCGAGAGAGCGGATTTCTTTAACTTCGGCTCCGAGTTTCTTCAGAACTTCAAGATTATCTTTCAAAAGATAAGCGACAGATTCCATAATTGCACGCGCCCAATGCGCTTTTTTGTGAGCGAGAGTTATGCCGTAAGCAGCTCCCCTCGCCTCCGGATTGCAGTCAGGTGATATAGCTCCTGCGCAGTGCGGCAGAAGTATCAAACCTTCACTGCCCGCAGGAATTTCAGCTGCCTGTGCGGAAAAATCTTCATAGCTCATACAGCATCCGAATTCATCACGGAAGTGCTTGAGCAGCATTCCCGCTGTCGGAGCCCACGGCAGAAGAACGAAATCACCTTTTCTGTAACCGAGATATGTGCTTAAACGGCGTTCCTCATCATACACAATATCGGGAAATGCCGCACAGACTGCCAAAGTGCATCCTGTTGTTTCAGAAAGCATTCCCTCTTTGCCGCAGCCGCTGCCGAGATTACCGCAAACATGGTCAATCGGAGCAACCGCAACGGGAGTTCCCGTAACAAGTAAGGAATCATTTTCAACGCAAAGTCCTGCGATTTCTCCTGCATTTTTAAGTTCAGGAAGCTGATTTTCAGCGATACCGAGAGCTTCAAGCATGGCACTGTCATATTTATCAGTACGAATATCATAATACAGACTTGACGGCATCAGACCGTTGCAGGTTGCATATTTGCCTGTAAGTTTGAAAATGATATAATCTTCAACCATGAGATATTTGGCAGTTTCGGCAAAAAGTTCAGGTTCATTTTTCTGATACCAGAGAATTTTTGCCGCGGGCCAGCAGGGAAGCATTTCAGTTTGACCTGACATGGCAAAAAGTGCATCAGTAGTGAACTTTTTATCCAATTCTGCGGCTTCATCGACGGCTCGATTATCAAGCCAGACAATAGCTTTGCGCAAAGGTTTACCGTCGGCATCAACCATTATCAAAGTTTCAGCCTGCCCCGTCACTGCAAGTGAACGGATTTGAGCGGGTTCAATACCTGCGGCATCAACAGCCTGCTGAAGTGCTTTTTTGGTTGATTTCCAGTAAACTTCAGCATCAAGTTCAACAATATCGGGTTTGGGAGTTTCCAGCGTATATTCAGCAAGCCCTATTCCTTTAGGGAAACCGTTACCGTCAAAAATTACGCTTTTGACTCCTGTTGTACCGATATCGATACCCAAATAATAGTTCATAAAAATCCTTTAATCTTCAAAAAGCTTATTGATTTCCTCAACAGTTCTGTCTGCAAGTTTATAACCGCCGTCGGAACCGACCTGACCGTTGATAATCAAACCGCCGTAACCGCCGAATCTTTCAGCATCGGGGCTGGGCAGATAACCGGCATGGAAATTGCCGTTGCCTGAAAGCTGAACGAGGAAGGTCTGGAAAGCTTTTGAACGGGCCTTGATATTCTGACCATAGTACAAATAAAGCTCAAACGGGTTATTGGCAATAGCGATATCACCGAGACGGACAACGTTCATATCAAAGATGTAATTGGGGATTTCATCCTGATTTTCATAACGTGTGACAACTGCCTGTGCGTTTTTGATCTGAACAAAGTGCATAAGTTTATTGTCATAGGGACCGGGGCCGTCGATTTTTTCGCTGGCATGAGTATCTGCGCAGAAATCATCAAAAGCGTCTTTTTCAGACTGAATTGCAAGCAAGCGTTCCAATTCAGCTTTGGCTTCTTTATAAGCGACATAAGATGCGCGTCTGCGTGGCAGCACCACTTCAACATTTTTGCTGATAAATTTGGGAGCATAATCAATTTCGCTCAATTCAGCAGCTTTAACAGCGGTCAGCAGGCGTTTTGCCAGAACGGGAACGCCGTCTGCATGCCAGAAGTCAGGTTCAGTAGTGTAATGGCGGACGAGGTCGCGCGGTGACTGACAGCCTGCGGGAGATATCTGATAAATGGTGTGGAAATCTGCACCGTATTCAGCTTTGAGCAATTCACGGGTTGCCCCCGCAAAGTCAGAAGATACCTGATAGGTGGATTCCATATTCTGTGAAGGACATGCAACATTGAGGAACATACCTGTTTTATTGCCTTTTTCATCAAAAGTGAAAAGCATTTCAATTCCGGTATCTTCACCTGCTTCAAGTCCGATAAAATCCATTCTTGTAGTATCGCCGTACATTTCAGCAGTGCCGTCAGCATAAACAGCACGGCGGCAGTGACCGATACGGGCATTGCCGAATGCTTTGGCAATACCGCCTGCTTTACGATTGTTCCATGCTTCAACGATAGCATCAACAACAACAGGAACGACAAATGCTGCATATTCATCAGGAGTCAGCACATCAGAAGATGTATCAAGGTCGCCCCATGCAATAGCACCTACACCGTCGCGTTTGGCATTGAAAGCCAGAGAGGGTGCGCTGTGAGTATGAATTGCATTGAGGAAAAGTTTTTTGGTATCAAATCCGGCAATCTTTTTGCCGACTTCCTGACGGACAAGTTCAATAAACTGACGGGGGCAGCCGCAGTTGTCAATTGAACCTGTAATAAAAGCATCTTCTCCGCAGGAAAATGCGGCAACAACACATTTCAGACGTGAATGAATTTTGTCAGCGATACGGGCATAATACTGTCCGTACAGCGGAATTTTTTTACCGAGTGAATCAGGAGTAATATCAGCCTCACTCCAACCGATCATGAGTTTTTCATTCATAATAACACCTCCGTAATTTAAAGTGAAACGGTACTGTTGTTTTTCCAGCTTTCAAGAGCAGCAGTGAAAAGTTTATGAGAGAGAGCAGCTTCATCAGGAGTTACACAGGAGACAAATTTTCCTGCAGGTTTGCCTTCGGTGATTTCAGTAATAAATGAAGCCCACATCTGCAAAATACTGTCGGTAAATCCGAATTCAAAAATACCGCCGGTAATTGTCTTGAATGCAGTTTCATAACCCATATCAATCTGCTGAACAGCCTGGTCTGCACCGTTGTATTCAAGAAGTTCCAGACGGCGGGGATTTTTACTGCTCCACTTGGCACAGCCTTTCATACCCTTGACTTCAAAATACCATGTGTCAGTTTCACCGGGAGCAATACGCTGGGTTTTGATAGTCAGCGGGAAAGCATGACCGAATTTGGGGTCGTCTGCTTCGCAAAGCAAAGTTGCATTATCCCATGTGACACAGGGAACCATGGCACCGTCTTTTCCGGGACGTTCTTTAACAAGTTTGGAGAGAATGGCACGGACATTTTTAGGAATAAATCCTGCACGGAACGGGAAGTGACAGGCGTGCATACCCAAATCGCCCATGCAGCCGTATTCGCCATTGAATTCAATCATGCGTTTCCAGTTGATAGGTTTCATCGGGTTCAAGTCAGAAGAGTGCAAAAATCCTGAATTTACTTCAATCAAAGGACCGAAAAAGTCAGTTTCAAGCAATTTGCCGATTCTCTGCATGGGAGGATAAAACGGAAATTCAGAGCTGCATCTGACAGTAACTTCGGGATGTTCTTTGATACATGCCATGATAGCATCATTGGCTTTTTTGTCAATACCGAAGGGTTTTTCACCGAGGAGGTGTTTGCCTGCCTTGATGATATCGCAGTAAATCTGTTCATGCAAGTTATGGGGAACAGCACAATAAACAGCTTCAACTTCGGGATTGGCAAGAAGTTCTTTGTATTCGTCAGTTACCTGTTTGATAGTGGGGAAATTATTCTGATACCAGGGATAGAGAGCTGGATTTTTATCGCAGACGGCGACCAGTTCGGGTTTGGCGTTGATTTCAGTCAAATGACACCAGCGGGCGCAGGCGGAGGCAAATTCTCTGCCCATAAGTCCGGCTCCGATAATACCAAATTTTACAGTTTTCATATTATACCTCTCAAATTTATAATTCAGGAAGCTCCGTTTTTTCAAGAACGGGAAGTTCAAAATATTTCAAATCGGGAATTTCTTCAGCCAAACGCTGAAGGTCGTTGCGGAGATAAAATTTATCAAGCGGCAAATTAAATTCATCATGATGTGTGGGAATAAGATAACGGTACCTGATATTACGCTTAAGCAATTCCGGAAAACCATCTTTGTAACGGCTGATACCGCAAAGAAGATAATCACATTCAAGTCCCCGCATTGTCTCTTCACACAAGTTGGCTGTACCGATATTCAGAATGCGGCAGTTATCAACTTCTATAAGAAATGCCAGAGTCTCACCGCAACGCCAGTTATCAGCAGTATCAAGACTTTCTCTGCACGGGATGTCATCATAACCTTCAGGAACGCCCTCAATACCCATGTGACGAGACTCAAAAACAGTAACTTTGACTCCGCCCTTGAGCTGCAGAGTTTCGCCGTAAGACAACTCATAAAGCTGTTCTTCCGGCACCCCCATTGCACGCATTATCATACATGCACTGCGCGAAGCGTACAGCACAGCTTTTGACTTTGACAAAATCCGCGGCATATCCGGCAGATGATCCCAATGAGCATGAGTCATAAGCACAAAATCAGTTTCATTGACAATATACTTATCAACTTCAGACGGAATATGCAGCTCTGTCTTGTTCCGGCTGACATACGGATCTATCATAAAAGAACCGCCGCTGTGAAAAATTTCCAAAGCATTGATTCCGTACCACTTGACAGATACCGGCTTCGTCATATTTACCTCCGTTATAAAATTACAATCGTTCCCCCGCGTTCAAAAAACACGGAGGAACTGACTGTTTTTGCTTTTAAACCAATGCTTAGCCGAGCAATTCTTTTTCGGTTTCAGCGATAGCTTCTTCGATGATATCCATACCCTTCATAGCAACTTCGTTGGGCATGATGATCGGGGGGCTCATGCGGAGAATGTGACCTGCGGGAACCCATGCCAGACCTTTGCCGAATGCTTTCTGATAAACCATTTTACCGGCTTCATCAAAGGGAGTTTTGAGAGCTTTGTCTTTGACAAGTTCAATACCGAGCAAGCAGCCTTTGCAGCGGGTATCACCGACGATTTTGTATTTGGTAGTCCAGTCAGCCATGCGTTTCTTGAAGAGGACTTCAAGTTCCTGAGCATGTTCAAGCAAACCTTCTTCTTCGATAACTTCAAAGCAGGCAAGTGCTGCTGCGCAAGCCATCGGATTGCCGCCGTAACTGGTTGAAGCAGAAATTTTGTCAACAGCATCGGCGTAAGGAGTACGGACAGCCATACAGGTAACGGGGAAGCCGTTGCCGAAACCTTTACCGAGAGTGACGATATCGGGGAGAACGTTCCAGTGTTCGCAGCAGAGGATTTTGCCTGTACGGCCCATGCTGGTAAGAACTTCGTCAGCAAAAAGCAGAATACCGCGTTCATCCAAAAATTTACGGAGTTTGGGGAAGAAGTCATCCGGCGGCATGATTGAACCGCCCCAGCCCTGAATGGGTTCGAGAACGAAAGCAGCAACCTGACCGGTAGTTGATTCTTTGATAAATTTGTCGTAGAATTCAAGATAGCGTTCAGTGTCCAATGTGCCGTCGGGACGGGTCCACCAGGGACGATAGGTGTCAGGACGGGGAACCAGATGGAAACCTTCGGGGCGTGAAGCACCGCTGAACTTGGTCATGCGGGCAAGACCGATGGAGTGACCGCTTTTGCCGTGAAAGTCCATGAAGCAGCTGATAAATTCATTTTTGCCGGTTGCGGCACGGCAGGTACGCAAACCTGCTTCAACAGCAGTAGTGCCGCTGTCATAAAGCTGGAAACATTTCAAGTCGCCGGGAAGAACGCTTGCCATTTTTTCCAGAAGTTTAACTTTGATTTCAGTGGTGAAGTCGTGGCAGTTCATCATCTGTTTTGCATATTTTGCAACGGCTTCAGAAATTTTGGGATGGCAATGACCGAGAGTAGTAACGTAAATACCGCTGGAGAAGTCAATGTACTGATTACCGTCAACGTCCTGCATCATGCAGCCTTCGCCTTTTTCAAAAGCGACAGGGAAAAGTTTTACCTGACCTGAAAGACCGCGGTAATAGTTGGATGCGCGGCCGTGCAGTTCACGGCTTTTGGGACCGGGAAGAGTGTCAGTGACAATGTTGGGATAACGGTTGAGATCGAGCTGATAAGGTGCGGGATTGTATTTACCCATTTTTATTCTCCTTTTGTTAAGGTTGGTGAACATGTATCTTGTACAATATAAAAGCAACTTATTTTATTTTCAAGAAAAAAACTGTATTTTTCTGCACTTTTTTATAAACATAATGTTAAAAAATAACATTTTTCATCAAACTTACCGTCTTTTTATTTGATTTTTCCGATTTTAATGTTATTTTTTAACAAATAAAAAATTACTGAATAAAAATCAAAAGGCAAAATATGCACACCAGACACAGAAAAATCCTCGATATGCTCCAAAAAGGAAAAGTTGAAATTAAAGCCGCCGCTCAACAGCTCGGAGTTACTGAAATGACAATACGCCGCGATTTGCGCACTCTTGAAAAACAGCAAATGCTTATGCAGGTGCGAGGCGGTGCAGTTCTCCCCCCCGCCCGCTACGAACCGGAACAGCATGATGATGATTTTATGGATTTGAAATTCGCTATAGCTGAAGCTCTTTATATGCAAATCATGCCGTGCAATGCAATTTTTTTGAGCACCGGAAGCACCAGTCTTGCTTTTGCCAAGACATTAGTCAAAAAGAAAATATCATCCCTTACTGTTATAACCAATTCTTTAACAATAGCTTCTGCATTATTCCGCTCCCGCTGCAAAGTAATTCTGCTCGGCGGTGAGCTGCGTTCCACCTCTCTTGACCTTGTCGGACATATCGGAGAAAAAAATATTGCCGAATTTCATGTTGACTGGCTGATTTCAGGATGCGACGGGGCTTTCTCCAACTTCGGTTTTTACACCTCAGACAGCAGTCTGTCAAGCCTGGAAAAAATGTCAATCAAAATCGCCGACCATGTGGCAATCATCACCGCAAGTGCCAAATTCGGCACCCGCTCCCTCGCCCGCTTTGCCTCTCTTGAAGATGTCGATTTGCTTGTCACCGATAACAAACTTAATCCCATCGACCGCGAACACCTCCTAAACGCAAATATAAATATCGTTGAAGTCAACTCCGACTCATACTGAAAATATTTATTTATGGGAGAAGATAGCTTTTTTTTGCAGGGACTTACGCCGCCCCTGCACCCGGCGCCGGGTACGCCCCGGAGCGATGTAACGCTGGCGCGTATGCGAATGGCAGAGAAATAATGGGCGTATGTGTCAGGCTATACATTTTGTGGCAAAATGTTTGAGTTGTCCTTCCTCATATAAAAGCGGGTGGAACGCTGAGGAATGACAACTCAAATCTTTTGCCACGATTGCCTCCGGGGG
>JAZOSO010000096.1:0-2189 GCA_045657185.1 Victivallaceae bacterium
CTGCCCCCCTCATCTTTTTCCAAACCTTTTAATTATATTTGACATTTTCTTCAGTCAAATTTATAGAAAATTATTGGAAAGATGATAAAAATCAGTCTATATTTAGTACAGAGCCATAAACAATAAGGAATAAAAATGTCTTCAATACATGATTTTATCGGTCGTTCCGCAATTAAACTGCTTTCAGATAAAGAGCGTGAATGGTGGGGCGGAGAAATTGAAAATCTGCCGCAACTCTGCTTTCTGCCTGACCATCATCTTGACGCTCAGAATGATTTGGCAAAAGAAAAGCAAATGCGTCCTTTCTGCTGTATGCCCGGCAATGTGCCGATTCCTCATACTCCAACAGACAGAAACGGCGACTGGTGCATTTTCAGCGGCTCAGGCATGGAAGATATCATGGTTGAACCGGTAATTTCATACTTTACTGATCGTATATTGGAAAGTGTCAAAGTCCGTGATATGCACTCTGCGGCATGTTTTACCGGGACAATTTCACACTATATTCAGGACAATTCAGTTCCTGTGCATGTCATCAATAATATGCTGATGAATCACCTTTTCCCGGAGAAAAATGGCAGATATATCCATTATCACCGCATTGTGGACTGTCTTCCTTTTGACCCCGAAAAATGCGCTATAACTCCCCGTCTGCTCGGAACAACGCGAGATGAAATGGTTTTTCATACCGTTCAAGGCATAAAACACAATCGTGAAAAAGCTATGTCTCTGCTTGTGCCGCTTATTAACGCCATTGATACAGAAAACAAAGCTGAGCAGCTGCGTTTAAGTCAGATATACAACAGTGCGGCATTGGAGCTTACAGTTTCTTTCTGGCATTCAGTTTATGAGTTAATTCATAATAATTTTTCAGAGAGTGAAGCTGCAAAATTACAGAAATTACGACTTTCCCGCATGGTGCCGGTTTACGAAATAGCACCGATTTTTGACCGTGAAAATTTCCGCAAATTCGGAATAGATTTTTATCCGACATTTTATAAGCAAAGTGACCCCGACCGCAGTTATATCAGTATAGATCCATACCGATTTGAGCCTGCACTTAACAAAGTCTACGGCAAAGACGGCAAAATTCTGCCGATTTTACTCCGAAACGGCGACAAAGTTGAAGAACATCATGATTGCATTGCTGTATCCGGCTACGGATTATCGGTTTTTGACACCCCGGGAAAAATATATCATAAATTAACCGCTGTAACAGGTTTTCATCCGATTTCACAGACCGGTAATGCTGTCAGATTTTCTGTCCTGCTTGATTGCGAAAGCGGCTTGCAGCTTGCCTTTCAAGAAGACAAAAAAGAGGGCGATTGCAGCTCAAATCTAAATATTTTGCTGCCGAAAGACTGCCGCAGAGTATTTTTCATTGTCACCGGCGGAAATGCTTGTACCTCCGCATTATGGTGCGACGCTGTGATTGAAAAATAAAAGCAAACGTCATGCAGCTCGGCATCTGCCCTGAAAAATCAACATTTATTCACATCAGTGCCATTTTTTTTATTTTCAGGCTTGATTTTATGAAAAAAAGATATACATTTACTTGTAAATATTTTCTTTTATTAAAAATATAGAAATGAGGAACTTTATGAATTCATTTGAACTCGCAAAAAAGTCTATGCCGACTTGGGCGTAGATGTGGAAAAAAGCTATAGCTCGCGTCAATGATATCGCAGTCAGTTTGCACTGCTGGCAGGGCGATGACGTCAGAGGTTTTGAAAATTCAGGCTCTCTCGGCGGCTTGCGTTTTGAAAACGGCGAACTGTATCTGTCTCCGAAGTTCCCTGCAATGCTGGATAACTTTGAATGTTCGCACAAAGTCAGCGGCAAAGGCACGATTACGACCGCCTGGCAGCGTGAATCAGACGGTTCCTGCAAATATACCGTAACTCTGATCGGCAGCTTGTGCTGCAAGTTCAACGGAAAACTTCTGCAAAAAAGGAACCGAAACTTTCATTATACATCCGAACGTAAGTTCTTTGAGTTAATAAACAAGGCTGTGTTATAAAAGATGACTGATTTATTGCAGGAGGAGAAGAAAAAACCTTTTGAGGAAAGGTTCTTTTCTTCTCCCCCTGCCCCCCTCATCTTTTTCCAAACCTTTTAATTATATTTGACATTTTCTTCAGTCAAATTTATAGAAAATTATTGGAAAGATGATAAAAATCAGTCTATAT
>JAZOSO010000097.1:0-4849 GCA_045657185.1 Victivallaceae bacterium
ACTCTGATAATTTACGGAGCAGAAGATAAACTTGTAAGTATTGACGATGCCTATTTGTGTTACGAACTTATTCCGGATGCAAAACTGGAAATAATCCAGCACTGCGGACATCTTGCTCATCAGGAAATGCCGCAAAAAACAGCTCAAATCATTGATAAATTCATCATCTCTCCGCATGAAAAAGATACGGAAAAAGAAAATTTTCTCACTCTCCGCCGCAGCCTCATCCGCAAAAATATCACTCCTGCCCATCGGGTAAAGCTGCGCAGCATGGTTGAAAACTGGTCCTTCGGTACATTGATGATACTTATTTTCATGAAATTCATCCAGTTTCTGCGGTTCTGCGGTCTGCGTGCCAATGAAAACGGCTGGCGCAAAGCAAGCGGAATTTTTCTGCAAAAAGAGCAATCAAAATTTATTCTCGGCTGTTTTTACCTCAAATATTACCGAGAATACCAGTCAGTGCCATTTGATTTTGAAAGTGCCAAAAGCATGTTCATCCACCGAATAAGTGAATTTCTGCGGCAAAAAAGCAGTCTGCACTGGGCGATTGAGCCGACTGCTTTCGGTTTACTCCGCAAAAAATCGAACTTCAACGACATCATTGAGGCACGCTTTGCTCCGGACGGAACTCTGCTTGAAATAATTCCATTATTTGACAGAACACGGGATTCCTTTCACACTCTTACCCGTGAACAAATAAACAATGCACTTAATGAATTTGTCAATTATTATAATAAATTAATTCGTAAAAAAGTAAAAAATATTCCGCGCCGCATGTCACGCCACATGAAAACATGGATTTTGAAAGTTCGCAAACTCGGTTTTACCGGTCGTTTTGATATGCTTGAATTAGTTGAGCGTCTGCTTACTGCCTCTTTCATCAATTTTGAAATCCTTGCAGAAAACGATAATCTGCGCAAGCGGTTCGCAACTCCCAATCTTAAAATTTATCATCACCCCGGCTGGGGATTACTGAATATGATTGTCCGTTTTTCTCCGGATTTTTCTTCAGCTGATTTGTGGGTGCAGTACCACCATGTGCCGGTTGACGGAATGCCGATGCAGGAAATACTCGGAGAATTGAAAAATCAATGGGGGGCGGCACAGGAATTGCGCTATCCGCCATTAACTTCACATGATGCCAGGCCCGAAGTCACATACTGCGGCAACAGACTTTTCCGCGGGCGTATTTTCGCTGATTTTTCAAAAATTATTTCCGTCCGCAAACAGATAAACGATAAATTTTCCGAAAATATGTCAGGTCCGGCCACACTTGCAAGTATGCTGATGTGGGGACTTTGTCAACATGAATTTTTCCGCAGTGCAAAGATACTTTTTCCGGTTGATATTGCTTCGGGATTGAAATTTGCCAATGAACGCGAACTCGGATTGCTCTTTATCCGTCCGGCAAAATTTTTCAACAAAAAAGACCCTCTGCAAGGCTTTCTTGACTATGAAAAAGAGTTCAATAAACTCCTCATCCGCACCCGCAGCTGCAAGTCAGAGAGTTATGAAATGATGGAACTCTACTCCATGGTACATCCGTTTTTTTATTGCTTTGCCAAAAATTTCATGCCCAAAGCAACCAGTGAATACCTCGGTACAGTCGGTATTTCTGTAATGCGTGATGCGGAAATGTTCCTTGCACCTTTCAGTGATATCCAGAGCCGCGGTTTTATGTCTGTCGGCAATCTCAGTATTCCGACAACTGACGGCGAACTTGCAGGTGCAGTAAGTATTTGCGGCAGACGAAAAGAAATCAAAGCATACTTTGAAGCAATCAGCAGCATGACACAAAATTATGATAAATATTTTAACATATAAGGAACAGAAAAAATGATCAGAAACAGCAGCGAATTCAAATCAGAAATCCGTACAAATATGCGCGGCGGCGACGGCGATATCGTCATTTCTCACATTCTCAATACCGCAGATGACCTCAAAGCCCCCGCACGGTTGTTCGCCAAACTCACTATTGAGAAAAACTGCTCTATCGGCACTCACGATCATATCAACGAAGAAGAAGTTTTTTATATTCTCAAAGGTACTGCCGAATTTGATGACAACGGCACTAAGAAAATCCTTCATGCAGGTGATGTTGCCGTTACTTCAAATGCAAGTCACGCCATTGCCAATATCGGTGAAGACACTCTTGAAATCCTCGCGGTTATTTTGAAATTCTGATATAGGATACTCCTTAATATGCTTAAATCATCACGCAATATCGTAAGTGCCATTGAGCTTGGAACTTCAAAAATCTGCGTCCTCATCGGCAACTCAAACCCCAACGGTCAGCTGGAAGTCATCGGCTACGGTGAAGTACCTACCGACGGAGCAATCGTCAAAGGTGAAATTATTGACATGGAAAAAACTTATGAAAAACTCAATACCGCCCTTGATGATGCCGACCGCTCATCAGGCAAAGAGCTTTCAAACAACCTTCTTTCTGTTATCAATGTCACCGGATGCAACATTGACAGTGTCCACAGTGTAGGAACCGCCATCATCCGCACACCTGACCAGAAAATTACCGAAAATGAACGATTTGAAGCCAATCAGAGTGCAGAAATTCACAATATGCCGACCGACAAAATGGTTCTCCACAGTGCAGAGTCATATTATATCCTTGACGGTCAGAGACGCCTGCGCAACCCGGAAGGACAAATCGCAGACAAACTTGATGCTCACATCCAAATCATCCGCGGCTATACAAACCGCATTGAAAACTTCAAACGCCCCGTTATTGACTCCGGTATTGATGAAAATGCAATTCTGCCGATTTTCAGCGGAACCTGTTCTGATATGGGAATTCTCTCAAAAGATGAGAAAGAACGCGGTGTTCTTCTGCTTGATTTCGGCGCAGGGACCACTGAATATATGGTTGAATACAAAGAAGGTATGATTACCGGCGGCGTGTTCCCCATCGGATTTAATCATGTTCTGAACGATTTGTCCATCGGACTCGACTTACCGTTCGACTTTTGTAAAAAAATGGCAGAAAACGGCAAACTTGAAACCTTGCTGACTTCAGGGACAGAATATCTTGAATATCCCAATCAGCGCGGCAGCATCCGAAAAATTCCGACCAGCTCTTTTGAAACAATCATTGAACTCAGATTGCGTGAACTTTTCGGATTGGTAAATGACGCATTACGCAAAGAAGACGATATTCTTCATAATCTCGGTGCCGGCGGAGTTCTGACAGGAGGCGGTTCATTGCTCTCTATCAGTCAGAATATTTTTCAGGAAACATTTCAATGTACCGCCCGCATAGGTCAACCGCATGATGTAGTCGGTGCGTCCGGAGAAATAAGTTCTCCGCGTTACAGCATGATTTACGGCGCATTGAAAATTGCCGATTACCAGAACCGCACTTACAAACTCACCGGCAGCCGCAGCCCGTTCAAAGCTATTGATGCTGTCGTAAATACAATTTTCAGCTTCGGAAGAAATCTCAAGGAGTCTATCAATATATGAGTAATCCTGAAAAAATCGCCATTGTCGGTATCGGTCAAGCCGGATGCCGCGTGATATCCGAAATATCAACTCTGCGTCAAGCTCAAAACTTTACACTGTTTGCCGTAGATACTGATGAACATTCCCTTGAAGAATGTAAACTTCAACCGCAAAATAAACTCCTTGCAGGCGCAAACTGGCGTCACGGTCAGGGGTGCGGCGGCGATGCCATGGCAGGTTCACGCGCTATTGCATCCTCCAGAACTCAGCTTGAAAATATGCTCAGCAGTTTTGATTTGGTGTTTTTCACCGGCGGGTTGGGCAGAGGCAGTGCATCCGGCGGCTTACCGGTTCTCTCCAGTGTAGTCAAAAAACACAAAATCCCGGCAATTTTTATTGTTACTATGCCGTTTAAAATGGAGGGATTAAGTAAACAAAGTACAGCGGAAAGCGCATTGAAAAATGAATTATTTCCCCGTGCAGATGTCGTCCTGACTCTGCCTAATGATTTGCTTTTTTCAATCCTTCCCGGTGATGTCTCTCTGGAAGAAGCATTCCGCACCTCCAATCGTCAAATTGCCAAAACAGTAATTTCGCTTGCCATGATTTTTCACGGCGGCAATCTGCTCCCCGCAAATTATGCCGATTTGGCAGAACTTATGCAGCAGAAAAAAAGCTCCGTAAGTATCGGTATCGGTCTTTGCGGTTCAAAAGATGCTCCCGAAGAACGCCACTCTCTGCTCATTGAACGCATGCTGCAATCCCCCCTCCTCGGCGGTATTTCAAAAATCAAAGAAGCCGATGCTGTTATCGCATCACTCCTCGGTCCTGCGGATTTGAATTGCTCCGACTGTCTGCACATTTTTAACAAAATTCAGGAAATCACTCCCGAAAAATGCAAACAACTCCACTCCGTCAGTACTGATGAGTCTCTGATTTCAGCCATGCTGCTCAGTGTCATTACCGTAAAATTCGACGAGGCAAACGACTTTGAAAGCGTCCTCGGCGTCCCCGAAGAAGTCAAAGTTCCACGCCGCAGAAATACAGACTCCGACTCCGGCGAACAACTCGGACTGCCGCTCGATGCCAAATCTCGCGGTATCATGGAACATACCACACCCACCGTCATCAACCATGAAGATATGGATATCCCAACTTTCCAACGGCGCAAAATAAAAATTGACGCCGGACATTAAAAAAATGACTGATTCATTGCAGGGGGAAAGGAAAAAACTTTTTGAAAAAAGTTTCTTTCCTTTCCCCCTGCACCCCCCTATCCTTTTACAAAAACTTTCAACAAAAATACACAGTTTCCAAACTGTGTATTTTTTTATCTTTTTATTATGCTGTATTGCTAATATGAAGAAATAAATTTAAGTTTATCGACTCT
>JAZOSO010000098.1:0-7946 GCA_045657185.1 Victivallaceae bacterium
CCGTAAATTATCAGAGTCGGGATTTTTATATTTTCCAGAGATTGTTTTACTGCACGGAAATCGGCAAAATTTATTTTGCGGGCAAGAGATATAAGCTGTTCTTTAGTTCCGTTTTTTTTCAGCATATCGGCGTTTGAACGGATGATAGATGAGTTTATTTTGCGTTCATCAAAAAAAGCTTTTTGAAAGAAAATGTAGGTGAAAATATCTTCACTGGCATAACGGACAAGCGGGTTGCGTTCGTCGTATGTAGCAACTGCAGTGATGAATTCAGGAAGTGTTTTGGCAAGAGTCAGAGGAGTAATGAGAATTAGTTTTTCAATATATTGTTCCGCACCTGAAAATGCAGATGCCAAAGCGGCACACGCCGCACCGCTTGAGTGACCGATGAGGATAACGGACTTGAGATTGAGCTGTTTTATAAACTCTGTTATAATTCTGCTTTGTTCAGTGATATCTGTAAAATCCTGACAGTTTGCAAGGTCAATACTCAACATTCTCCGATGCAGAGTCATTGCAGATCCAAGCATATCAAAGGTATGAAAAAAGGAACCGAACCCATGCAGAAAAACAACTGCTTTGTCTCCGATTTTGCTGTCGGAATAACAAATCTTGAATTTTTTCCCGCTATCGGTTAATGTAATTTCTGTTGATTGCAGAACAGGTTCCATTTATTCCTTATTTCATACCTGAAAGAGATAAACGCAGGAGAAAATAGTTTTCTCCTGCTTTTATCTGTTGTTTTTATTTCATTTTGAGAACGCTTGAATCGTAGCCTTCGGGAGCATTGAAGCCGAGAAGTTCGATGCAAGTTGCAGTAATGCTGCTGATACCGAGACCCTCATTGAGTTCTGTTTCGTATTCGCCCTGATAGCAGGGGTCATAAACGATACAGGGAACTTTGTTGAGTGAATGGCTTGTTTTGCGGCAGAACTGACCGTTTTTATCAAGTTTGACTTCGCCTTTTTTGTCATGTTCAAGCATGTCGTCGGCGTTGCCGTGGTCGGCAGTGACAACCATTACGCCGCCTGCTTTTTCAACTGCATCTTTGATACGGGCAAGGCAGATGTCAACTGCACCCATGGCAACGAGAACTGCCTGGAAGTCGCCGGTGTGGCCGACCATATCACCGTTGGG
The DNA here is from genome assembly GCA_045657185.1 of Victivallaceae bacterium. Classification (GTDB taxonomy): domain Bacteria; phylum Verrucomicrobiota; class Lentisphaeria; order Victivallales; family Victivallaceae; genus RGIG5270. Next base: position 1,138 of record JAZOSO010000098.1, read on the forward strand.
ATAGTTGAAACGGATCATGCCGTATTTGCCGCTTTCGATAGCTTCAACGATTTTGTCGGTGATTTCTGCGGCTTTCATCCACGGACGCTGTTCAAAGGGAACGATATCGGATTTGATTTCAACATAATCTTCCAGTTCTTCATTGAATTTGCCGGACTTGTTGCCGTTGAAGAAGTATGTGACATGACCGAATTTCTGAGTTTCAGAAATAGCAAGCTGTTTGACACCGCTGTTGCAGAGATATTCGCCGATAGTACGGTCGATTTCGGGAGGATTGACGAGGAAGTTTTTGGGCTGGTGCAAGTCGCCGTCGTATTCCATCATACCTGCATACATGACAGCAGGACGGACTCCGCGGTCAAAATGGGTGAAGTTATCGTCTTCAAAAGCGGCAGTGATTTCCAGAGAACGGTCGCCGCGGAAGTTGAAGTAGATGACAGCGTCGCCGTCAGCCATTGCTCCGACGGGAGTTTTGCCGTCTTCAGAGATGACGAAGGGGGGCAGATCCTGATCAATAGCTTTGGTGCGGTTGCGGAGTTCGGTGATTGCTTCTTCAGCGGATTTGAACATTTCGCCATTGCCGTGGACGTGGATTTCCCAGCCTTTGCGGACCATATCCCAGTTTGCACCGTAGCGGTCCATGGTAATAACCATACGGCCGCCGCCGGAAGCGATTTTGGCATCAAAGTCTGCATTGTTTAATGAAGAGAGGAATTCTTCAAACGGACGGACATAGTCAAGAGCTGAAGTTTCGGGAACGTCACGGCCGTCAAGCAGAGCGTGGATACGGACTTTTTTGACACCGGCATTTTTTGCTTCTTCAACCATAGCTTTGAGGTGACTGATATTGCTGTGGACATTGCCGTCGGAGAAAAGACCGAGCAGATGGAGAGTGGAGTTATTGGCTTTGACAAAGTTGACGAGTTTGAGCCAGACTTCACCGGCAAAAAGTTTTTTGGAAGTGACGGCGTCATCAACAAGTTTTGCACCTTGAGAGAATACGCGACCGCATCCGATTGCATTATGACCTACTTCACTGTTGCCCATGTCGGCGTCAGAGGGCATACCGACGGCAGTACCGTGAGCTTTGAGCTGTGTGAAAGGGCAGGTTTTCATCAATGCGTCGAGAGTGGGGGTGTAAGCATTGAGGACGGCATCGCCGTCAGTATATTTGCCGAAGCCTACGCCGTCAAGAATTGCGAGAACGACGGGGCCTTTGCGTTTATTGAATTTGGGATTGACAGTAAGATTGACAGACATTTTATTATCCTTTTTTTTAGTGGTTAAAAATCAGCTGCGATGACCTTCGACTTTGGCAGAGAGAACACCTTTGGTGCTGGTCTCGTAAAATTCAATAAATTCGATGACTTCCGGAATTTGCGGAAATTCATCTTTGATTTTTTGAATAGCATTGGAAGGTGAAAGTTCGCTGCGGTAGAAAACTTTGTGCATATTACGGATGACGCGGATGGTTTCATCAGAGAACCCGGCGCGTTTGAGACCGACAACATTAACCATTTTGACACCTCCGTTGCGTCCTTCGGCAGTCATAAAGGGCGGAACATCTTTGGACATGCCGCTGCATCCGGAAATCATGGCGAAACGGCCGACACGGCAGAACTGGTGAACTGCGCAGAGACCGGAAATAAGTGCATTGTCATTGACTTCTGAATAGCCGCCGAGAACGGAGGCGTTGACGATGATAACGTTGTTGCCGACTTTGCAGTTGTGTGCGACGTGTGCGCCTGCCATAAACATACAGTTGCTGCCGATTTGAGTGACAGTGCCTGCTTTTGTTCCGGCATGAACAGTGGTGTTTTCGCGGAAAATGTTATTGTCGCCGATGGTGATGTAACTTTCAGTCCCGGGGACAAATCCTCTGTCCTGTCCGGGCTGACCTATGGCAGAGAACGGATGAAAAACATTGCCGCTGCCGATGGTAGTGAATCCGTCAATATTGCAATGACCGATAAGTTTACAGTTCGGACCGATTTTGACATTGGGTCCGACATAACACAAGGGACCGATTTCAACACTGTCTGCAATTTCTGCACCGGGTGCAATTACTGAACTTGGATGAATCATTTTTTTTCCTCTTTTCTTATTATATTATTAAAATTGTATGAATATATTACAGAATTATTTTCCGACGGGAAAATAAGATATACACCTTTTAATTTTTTTTTATTCACCATACTGTTTGCCCAATTTTCACCGAGAATGAAGCATGAGCTTGAATAAATATCACTGTCAATTCCCCGCTCAGTGATAACAGTCGCACTGTACATATTTTGCACAGGAGACCCCGTAAGCGGGTTCATAATGTGAGAATATCTTTTGCCTTTAATGACGGAAAAACGCTCGTAATTGCCGCTGGTAGCGCAGAAAGCGTCAGCAATTTGCAGTTTTTTAACCACAGTATCGCGTTTTGCAGGATTGCGGACCCCGACTGCAAAAAGTTTTTCTCCGTTTTGGTTTTTGCCGAAACATCCTATGTTGCCACCGAGGTTTATAATACCGTTTTGGGCACCTGCTTTTTTGGCAGCGGCAACAGCATTGTCAAGTGCAGCACCTTTGGCAACTCCGCCGAGGTCAAAAGACATACCTCTTTCTGTAAAGAAAACAGAACGTTCAGCATCGTTGAATTTGACTTTATTCAACCCGACTTTCTGCATGACTTCTGCAATTTCTTTCTGAGACGGGATATTGTCCCGGAGCTTGTAAAATCCCCAGAGGTTCATCAGCGGCTTGACTGTAATGTCAAAAGCTCCGTCGGTTTCCATGTATGCTTTACGGCATTCTGTAAGTATGAAATACAACTCCTTTGAGCATACAAAAGGTTTGTCTGCGGCATTTTTGTTGAGTTGTGAAATTTCGCTTGCGGAATCAAAGATATTGCATATTTTTTCAATTTTCTGCAATTCTTCATAAACTGCTTTTGCTGCTTTTTCCGAAGTTTCACGGTCATCAAAAAATCTGATATCAACAATCGTTCCCATGCACGGGTATGTATAGGATGATGAATTTTTTTCTGATTGCTGCTGCGAAGTCATGGTGAAAATACAGCCGATCAATGCAATGATCAGCAGAATACACCATGATTGAAGTTTTGAGAGCGGTTTGAGCTTGCTCTTGCAATCTTCTTTACATTCGCTGCAGTTTTCAGAACAATTATTCATCGGCAAGTTCAAATTTTTTCGATTTTAACTTCAACATTTTCGCCGTTGACATCAAGTGCAGTGCTATCAGCGAGTTCCGCACTGTAAGTGATTAAATCGGCAAGAATTTCATTGCTGATGTAGTCTTTGTAAGCGTCAATGCTGGAAGTGTATGCTCCGTTTTTGATTTGAACTTTGATATGGTCGGCAACATCAAAATCGGATTCCTTGCGGAGGTTCTGGATTTTGCTGACCAGTTCACGGGCGAACCCTTCGGCGAGGAGTTCTTCATTCAAGTTGGTATCAAGTGCAATGGTGATGCCGTTTTCGGTTGCAACAGTCATACCGGGTTTCTGTTCACGCTGAATGATGAGGTCGTCGGCAGTGATTTCTGCGGCTGAACCGTCAGCGAAGTTCAATGTTACGGGAGTACCTTTAACGATAGCTGCGACATCGGCATCGGTGAATTTAGCGATTTGAGCTGCGCCTTCTTTCATATTTTTGCCGAGTTTTGCGCCGAGAACTTTGAAGTTTGCTTTAGCGGAGCGTTTTACAAGTGCGCCTTCATCGGCTTCAAATTCAACGGACTTGACATTGAGTTCTTCAGCGATGATCTGAACTGTTTCTTTGAGCATGGTTTCAGCTTCGGCATCGGGAGCAACGAGCAAAGCTCTGCCGAGGGGCTGGCGGACTTTGAGATTATTCTGTGTACGCAGGAAGCGTCCGAGAGAGACTGCATTCATGGTGTATTCCATCTGTTTTTCAAGACGGATGTCACGGCAGTTGTCGGGAGTGGGATAGTCGCACAGATGTACACTTTCGGGCATATCGGCAGTACGCAAATTCTGATACATTGCTTCAGTGATGAAGGGGATGAAGGGAGCTGCGGTTTTGCAGAAAGTTACGAGACAGTAGTACAATGTTGCATAAGCTTCAGTTTTGTCCGTATCGTTCTGACTCTTCCAGAAACGGCGGCGTGAACGGCGGATGTACCAGTTGGTGAGGTCGTCAATGAACTTGGCGAAACGGTTTGCACTCTTCTGGAGGTTGTAGCGGTCCATTTCGGTACGGATTTCCTCAACCATCTGGGAGAGAGAACTCAAAATCCATTTGTCCAGAACATTGGAAACATTCTGCGGCATTTTGTCGTTTGCAGGTTCAAAATTGTCGATATTTGCGTATGTGATGAAGAAACTGTAAGCGTTCCACATCGGAATCATTACACCGCGGAGGATTTCCCGGACGCCTGCTTCAGAGAATTTGAGGTCTTCGGCGCGGACGACTTGAGAACCGAGCATGAACAAACGCAGAGCATCTGCACCGCAGCGGTTGACGACTTCCATCGGGTCGGGATAATTCTTTTTGCGTTTTGACATTTTTTGTCCGTCTTCGGCAAGAATGAGACCGTTGACGACGACATTGCGATAGGGTGATTTGTCAAAAAGGCATGTGCCGAGAACCATAAGGGTATAGAACCAGCCGCGGGTCTGGTCAAGACCTTCGGCAATGAAGTCTGCGGGGAAGTTCTTTTCAAAACGCTCTTTGTTTTCAAAGGGATAATGTTCCTGAGCGTAAGGCATAGCACCTGATTCAAACCAGCAGTCAAGGACTTCGGGGGTACGGTGATAGGTTTTGCCGTCTTTTTTGATAACGATTTTGTCAATGAAATGTTTGTGCAAGTCGGTGACTTTTTCGCCTGAAAGTTCTTCAAGTTCAGCAACACTGCCGATACAGATGCGGTCTTCGGGATCTGCATCATTGATCCAGACGGGAATACATGAGCCCCAGAAACGGTTGCGGGAAATGTTCCAGTCACGGGCATTCAAAAGCCAGTTGGTAAAGCGTTTGCCGCCGACATGTTCAGGCTGCCAGAGAACATTTTCATTATTCTTTGCCAGACGTTCATGCAAATCTTCAACCTTGACATACCATGCTTCAATGGCGCGGTAGATAAGCGGAGTGTCGGTACGGTCGCAGAAAGGATAGCTGTGAGTGATGGTTGACTGATGAACGAGTTTTTTCTCTTCTTTCAACCGTTTGATGATATCTTTGTCGCAATCTTTGCAGAAACGGCCTGCATATTCGGGAAGTTTGTCGGTAAAGTTACAGGAAGTATCCAGCGGGTCGGCGATAACGTCAATGCCTGCTTCTTTGGCAACGCGGAAGTCGTCTTCACCGTAAGCAGGAGCGATATGAACGAGACCGACACCGTCATCGGTGCTGACATAATTATCATTCAAAACTCTGAAAGCACCTGCTTCTTTGTATTCAGTAAAATAGGGGAACAAAGGTTCATAAGTCCAGTCTTTGAGGTCAGTACCTTTGAGAGTTGCAACGACTTCATAATCTTCGGCTTTTTTGAAGAGGGAAGAAATACGGGCAGTTGCCATGACATAACATGCTTTGGCATCGTCAGTGAGGTCACGGACAATGCTGTATTCAATATCGGGACCGGCGCAGATTGCCAGGTTTTCGGGCAGAGTCCACGGAGTTGTTGTCCAGATAAGCAGATAAGTTTCACCCCATGCAGCATCAGCACCTGAAAGAACTTTGACACGGACGGTAACTGCGGGGTCCTGAACATCTTTGTAGTTTGAACCTGCCTCAAAGTTTGACAGCGGAGTTGAAAGTTTCCATGAGTAGGGCATGATGCGGTGAGATTTATAGACACGGCCCTGATTCCAGAGCTGTTTGAAAATCCACCAGATAGATTCCATGAACTGCGGATTCATAGTTTTGTAGTCGTTGTCAAAATCGACCCAGCGTCCCATGCGTGTAACGGTTTTGCGCCATTCACCGACGTAACGCAACACCATTGAGCGGCACTGTTCATTGAATTTGTCAACGCCGAATTCACGGATTTCGTGAGAACCGTTGATGCCGAGAGCGTCCTGAGCGAGAGCTTCAATGGGCAAGCCGTGAGTGTCCCAGCCGAAGCGGCGGGCAACGTATTTGCCGCGCATTGTCTGATAGCGGGGAACGACGTCTTTGATAGTACCTGCAAGCAAGTGACCGTAGTGGGGGAGACCTGTAGCAAACGGCGGGCCGTCATAGAAAACGAATTCGCCGCTGTCTTTGCGCTGGTCGAGAGATTTCTGGAAGGTATTGTTTGTTTGCCAGAGGTTGAGGATTTCCTCTTCCTGTTTGACAAAATCAACATTATTGCTGACCGGTTTGAACATAAAATAAATCCTTATGTAATTAAGTTTCAATCTTATAGAAAAACACAAAAAAAGTATGGCGGCGCATTTGCACAATGCGTCTCCATACTATACATGAAAAAACATTTTTTTCAACAAAAAATTAAAATAATTCCGTATTATTTTCTACGCGCGCGAGGAATATTCCTCTTCCTTTTCTGTCATGAGCCCTGACGGGAGTTGGCGGGGAGGATTATTTCTGCCAGAATGAATGCCTCTTTGCCGTGTGTGCGCATAAATTCTCCGTAATCAAAATTTTCGTTTTCATCGTCAATGTCTTCAACTTCAAGAGTCTGACTGCGGCAGAAATCATCCGTTTTTTCCGGCGGACACTCAATGCAGGGGGCATTGGCGTCTGTCGTTTGCGGAAATGATGACATTTGAATTGCCGGGGCAGGGGCGGGAGCTGAAACATCATAGTTTTCAAACTCTTCTCCGTCAAATTCATAAT
>JAZOSO010000099.1:0-21122 GCA_045657185.1 Victivallaceae bacterium
TCTTCATCTTTGCCTTTGCGGGATTTATTGCGGACGGCGGAGGGTTTGACGGAGGAGCCGACACTGACGGGATTGGCGGTGTTAGCTTTTTCGAGGGTTTCGAGAACAGCTTTGGCGCGTTTGATAACGACATCGGGGAGACCGGCAAGTTTGGCGACATGAATACCGTAACTGCGGTCGGTACTGCCGGGAACGATTTGACGCAGAAAGATAACTTCGTCACCGTATTCCTTGACCGCAACATTGAAATTATTTATACCTTTACGGAGCTGGGCGAGTTCAGTCAGTTCGTGATAGTGGGTAGCGAACTGAGTACGGCAGCGGCTGTCGGGGTCGTCGTGAAGAAATTCCGCCACGCTCCATGCGATACTCAAACCGTCAAAGGTGCTGGTACCTCTGCCGATTTCATCCAGAATTACGAGACTTTTGTTAGTGGCATGATTGAGAATATTTGCGGTTTCAACCATTTCAACCATAAACGTACTCTGTCCGCGGGAAAGGTCATCCGCCGCGCCGACACGAGTGAAAATACGGTCAACAAGACCGATTTTTGCCGATTTTGCGGGGATGAAAGAGCCCATTTGCGCCATAATTACGAGCAATGCCGTCTGACGGATATAGGTTGATTTGCCCGCCATGTTCGGCCCTGTAATTATCATCATGCGGTGTCTGTCCATATCCAGCATGACATCATTGGGAACAAAATTCCCTCCCTGCATCCGCGCATCCAGCACAGGGTGACGCCCTTCAATAATTTCAAGCAAATCATCATCACGGATTTCGGGACGGACATAATTGTATTTGCGTGCAACTTCTGCAAGAGAGAGCAAAGCGTCAAGTGCCGCCAGAGCCCATGCTGAAGTTTGAATTGAAACCGTAAAACCGAGAATAAATTCACGGATTTCCTGAAAAAGTTTAAGCTCAAGAGCTTTACCTTTTTCCTCTGCTCCGAGAATTTTATTTTCCACTTCTTTAAGTTCGGGGGTGATAAAACGCTCACCGTTGGCAATGGTCTGTTTGCGAATGTAATCTTCGGGAACCTGACTCAAATAAGATTTGCTGACTTCAATAAAATAACCGAAAACATTATTGAATTTGATTTTGAGATTTTTGATTTTCGTGCGTTCAATTTCACGGGATTGAATAGAACTTATCCAGCTTTTACCGCTGCTTGAAGCGTTACGGAAATCGTCAAGTTCGGAAGAGTAGCCGTATTTGATAATATTGCCGTCATTGATATTGACAGGACAATTTTCGTCAATGGCTTTGTCAATTTTTTCCACGATTTCAGGAAATTCGGCAATCGTGCGCTTGAGCTGTTCCAACAGCGGGACATCAAAAACATCCAGCAGCATACGCACACCCGGCAGAATGGAGAGACTTGCAGAAAGTGCCAGCAAGTCACGGGCATTGGCATTGCCGAGGTTCAACCGCCCGACAATACGCTCAATATCACGGACACAGCTGATCGTTTCACGCAGTTCAGCAAGCGTCATCGGGTCAAGTTTCAATGCCTCGACGGCATCCAGACGGGCAACAATTTTTTCATGGCTGTACAAGGGGCGCAAAAGCCATGAACGCAGCATACGCCCGCCCATAGGAGTAATGCTTTCATCCATAACAGAGAGCAAAGTACCGTTTTTATTGGTACTGAATAACGGTTCAACCAGCTCAAGATTGCGCTGACTGATAGAGTCAAGTTCCAGAAATCCGTCACTGTTATAAAAAACAAGTTTATTGACATGCGATATATCCTGACGGAGATTGACTTCTGCATAACGAAGCAATGCACCGGCGGGAGATGCCGCCTGCGGATGCTCTTTGAGACCGAAACCGTCAAGCGTTGTCACCTGAAAATGTTCCTGCAGAAGTTCAGTATTGGAATGTATTTCAAAATCATAATCTTCCGCCGCCGTCCACAATATCTGATGTACGGGATTAGGCAGCTGATTGTTTTTTTCAAGCTCACGATGCAGACTTTCGCGGATAAGGCACTCTGCACTCTGAAGACGGTTCATCTCAGTAATAAGTTTCTCTCTTGCCGCAAAAGAAGTGACACGGAATTCTCCCGTACTGATATCCAGAGATGCGAGATAATAAACATCTTTGATAATATCAAGTGCGGTAAGAAAATTGTTCATCTCAGGCTTTAACAGAGAATTGTCAATCAATGTGCCGGGAGTGATGATACGGGTAATAGCGCGTTTGACCAGTCCTTTGGCAAATTTCGGGTCTTCAGTCTGTTCTGCAATGGCGACTTTGTACCCCGCCTCCAGAAGAAGCGGCAGCTGAGACTCAAGCGCATGATAAGGAAATCCGCACATAGGCACATTAGCGCGTTTAGTCAGGGTCAACCCCATTGCCTTACTGGCTTTTACTGCATCTTCAAAAAACATTTCATAAAAATCGCCGAGACGGAAAAAAAGAATTGCATCAGGCGGGATCTCTTTTTTAGCATCCCGATACTGTACCATCATCGGAGTAAGTTTGGTATTCTCCAAATCCATATTTACTCTCCCTTTTTGCGGAAAATACGGACAGCGATGGAAGAGGCGTAAGATGCAGCCTCAAATTTATCCAGAGTCAGTCTTACGGCTTTTACCGCCTCAAATTTCAAAACCCCTTCAGCGAGATGAGCGGCAAGTTTTTCCAGCAGAAAAAATTCGGTATTCTCCGATTCCTTTTTGAGATATTCCTCAACTTCAGAGTAATTGAGAGCGTCATTAAAATCATCGCTTGCGCCGGCTCTGCTCAAATCGGTAAAAACTTCAGCATTGATACGGACTGTCTGACGGCGTTTGCGCTCCTCTTCAAAAATACCGATGATACAGCTGCAATCCAAGTCGCGTATAAGAATAGTATCATATTCATCAAAAGTCGTCATCATCATAAAACTCCTCTTTAACGGAATTGCCGATTTTGTCGGGGAAAGTTTTTTTCAACGGCTCAAAACGGTCGCAAATCGCCTGAATATCCGCAGGTATCGGTGCATAAAATGTCATATCATCACCTGTGACCGGATGCGGGAAACGCAATGTATGAGCATGAAGCATCTGCCGTGCAGCCTGTACACCTTTGGCTCCGCCGTACACGGGATCACCGAGAACGGGATGTTTCAAATGTGCCATGTGAACACGGATCTGGTGAGTGCGTCCGGTCATAATTTTTACGGCAACCTGACTCAATGCCACATTGTCAACGAGCCCTGAAGTTTTGACTTTATATTCGGAAATGGCGATTTTACCGTTTCGGTCAACAACAGCCATTTTCTGACGGTTTACGGGGTGGCGGCCGATAAGGGTATTGATTGAACCTGTCCTTTTCTGAAAAACACCGTGAACGATGGCAAAATAATGTTTTTCACAACTGCGTTCCGCAAAAATCTTTGACATTTTGAATTGGATTTCAGGATTTTTGGCAATGACAAGACAACCGGAAGTATCTTTGTCAAGTCTGTGAACGATACCGGGACGGACATTTTCATCTGAGTAAATTTCTCTCCATGCAGGATAGCGACTCATAAGCGCATTGACAATCGTTCCGGTGTGATTGCCTGCTCCGGGGTGAACAACTGCGCCCGCAGGCTTATTGATAACGAGAATTGAGTCATCCTCAAAAAGTATCTCATAATTAAAATCTTCCGCCTCAAGAGCCTCAACTTCGACCTTTTCCTCCAGCTGCACTGTAATAACGCTGTGTTCCCGCAAGGCAAAACGGGGCAAATCCTGCACTTTGCCGTTACAGAAAACTTTACCGTCTTTAATCATCTGCTGCAGCTGACTTCTGGAATAATCAGGAAGCTGTGAGGCAAGAAAAACATCCAAACGCTGTCCCTTGAGTTCGGCGTTGCTTTCAAAAACTTTTTCAATCATGCTTTTTCCTCCTCATCAGGCAAAACTTTGTACTTGAAACCGAAACAACAGATAATAACACCTGCTGCTATCAATCCGACACCGATATATTGTGCAATGGTAAAGCCGGCAATTTTTGCATTATCGCCGCGGAAAAATTCAAATATAAAGCGCATAATACCGTAAGCAATAAAATAAATTCCCATCGGTACGCCTCTGAAACGGACTTTGCGGACAAGATATATCATTACTGCACACATCACAAAATTAAATGCCGCCTCATACAGCTGCACAGGATGCAATGCCGCATCAGGATAACGCATATAAGGTTCACTGTAAACAGGATATTTAACCCCGAAAGATGAATTTGTAATCGTACCGAAACAACAGCCGTTCAGAAAACAGCCGATACGGCCGCAGGCATGGGCAAATGCCATGGCAGGAGTAAAAATATCAAAAACTTTGACAATGTCAAGTTTGCACATTCTGCAATAAATATAAATACATACAATGGCAAGGATAAATCCGCCGTAAAAAACCAATCCGCCTTTATCAATTCTTACCACATCAAACCAATTATTTCTGAACTGTGAGGCAAACTGGACAACATAAAAAATCCGTGCGCCGATAACACCTGCAACCATAGCGATAAATACCAGATTCGATGATTGGTCAGAGGTCAATTTTGCCTCTTTGCGGTTCCAATTTATAAAAAATGCAGCGGCAAGAAAACCTGCTGCCGCCATAACTCCGTACCAGCGGATGGTAAAAGCACCGATTTGAATTGCGATTGGTGACATTATTTAATCTCCTTTACTTCTTCTTTCTCAAGTTTTTCTGCAAATTTTTCAATTCCAAGCACCATTACAAAACCGATAACGGCAAGAACAACGGTAAGAATTGTTTCAAAATCAAAACTGCGCGGCAGAATATTTATATCTCCGCTTTTGAAGGGCCAGACCTTACGCAGTGAACCGAGCATAAATCCGATAAGCACTGCAATCGTCCACGTGTAATAATTTTTAAGGCAATATGACAAAAGACGGACAAAAGATATCAGCCCGGCAATAATACCGACTCCGAAACAGAGCAGAATTACCAGCGAACTGCCGGCAAGCGAACTGTCGCCGCTCAATATACCGCTTTTCAACCCGTTGACTGCTCCGAGGATGTAATCGTATTTGCCGATGAGCAGCAGCACAAATGAACCTGAAATCCCCGGCAGTATCATTGCTGAAATCGCCAGCGCACCGCAAAAAACAATAAACAGTTTGTGTTCCGATGTTTCCGTCGGTACCATGCCGGTAAGATAATACGCCCCGACAGCTCCGAGAATGAGAACTATTATCAATCTCCAATTCCATTTCTCAATTTTCTTTTTGACGGAAAAAACCGATGCCGCCACCAAACCGAAAAAAAACGACCACAGATACTGCGGATAATTTTCCAACGCATATTTTATCGGCGATGACAAAAGAATTATTGCCAGAGCGATACCGGCAACAACCCAGAACGGCAGAGCAAAAGGCTTACTTTTGAGAGTTTGCCAATCACGGCGGAAAATCGCCTTCAGCGTATCTGCGGAAAGCCAATTTTTTATCGCCTCCAGCATCTCTCCGTAAATTCCGAGAATAAACGCCATCGTACCGCCGGAAACACCGGGAATAATATCCGCTCCGCCGATAATTGTACCGCATCCGAGATATTTAAGATATTTTTTCCAATTCACTTCAAGAAATCCTTTTTTAAATCAAATAACATTTGACTTAATATAATTATTACGAACAAAAAGTCAATAAAAAAAAGAGGATTTTGAAAAAAAATCCTCAATCTTTAATTTCATGCGAAATTATCTTTTCGGCAATGCGAAAGGTTTGATATCCTCCCCGCGCTTTAGTTCAACGGCATTACCTTTGCTGTCAATGGTAAAGGAATCCATAAGTTTTCCGTTCTCATCAATAACTTTGGCATAAATTGTATCACCTTTGATATTTACAGAAAGATAACTGAAATCAGGAGATGCATTAGAACCTTTCGGACCGTCAAGTGTCAGCCAGTTGAATTTGGCAACACGATATGCCGGAGTTTTTTTAACCGGATTGCGGGCGTAAATGATGTCGGTATTTTTAAACATTCTCCAGTAATAATGGCAGTGTCCTGCAGCCCAGAGATGAATTGAATCATTCAAAATCGGCTGTGCAATCTCGCGTATTTCATTAATTATCTGATAATTATCAAGTTGAGGTGCGATATGAGAAAGGACAATACGGAATTTTGCGTTTTTATAATCGTCAGTCTGCACCAGTTTTTCCAGCCATTTACGCTGTTTTCTGACCATGGTTGCAGGGTCAAGAATAGGTCCGATGTGAGCGTTATATTTGCCGTTTTTGACAAAGTCGCCGCAGGCAAGAACGATAAAAAGCGTATCTTTAACTTTGAAAGAGTGATACGGTTTTTCATCAGGCATGACAAAATAATCGTGCCAGCGGTTCGCATCAATACCGTCAAGTTCATGATTACCGCGGACATAAACCCACGGTTTTGCGTTTTTATTTAATGAGAATTTTTCAAAAAAGTCACCGAAAAGGTCTTTTTCAACATCGTGAAAATAACTGGTCATATCTCCGATATGAACGACAAAATCAGCTTTTTTATATTCGGGCAGCTCACGCATTTTTTTCATAAAAGCATCACGGTGCGCCACAGTCTGACAATTGGTTGAAAGTGACAACTGAGTATCACAGAGAGCAAAAAAGTTCAGTTCATCTGCACCGAGAGTGCGGAATTCTTTTACGGGAGTGAAAACAGCTTTGTAATTGCGGTTTGCCCAGAGTGAACGGATTTCTCCGCCGACAGGCGGTTCCAGCAGTACGAGACGGTATTCATAAGTTGTATCAGCTTTCAAATCCTCAAGACGGATAATATGATTTTTTCTGTCATTGCGGATAACAAGTTCTCCTGCGAGGTCCCATTCACGGGTCCACTTGTCAGTACCTTTTATACGGTAATCGACACCTGCGGGAATCGGAGATTGAGTGACAAAAGCAAAAACAATACTGTTTTCCGTGGGGCGCAGCATAACTTCATGATAAGCAAGTTTTGCTTTGACCGGCTGATAGTCAGGAAGTTCGGCAATGGTGAAATCCCATTTTATATTACGCTTTTCGCCATAGCAGAAATCCAGCATCCAGTTGGTACGGCAGCTGCGGATAACGATTGTATTTTCGCCCTGTTTCAAAGTTACGGGGATAATATGGTCATTGGTTGAAACCGGGTCAAAATCATTACCGAGCCCTCTGCGGCGGAAATCATAAATCATTTTGCCGTTAAGTTCAATAGCAAAAGCCAAACCGCCGACACCGAGATAAGTTTTACGCTCTTTATCACTTTTGAATACACCTGCAAGAACGGCATGATTATTTCCGTTGGCAATTTTTTCAAAATCGAAGCTGTTTTCCTTAACTTTGAGAGTTTTTGCTTCCACAATCTTACCGTCAGGCAGAATAAGTTTATTGTTCTTAAGTTCCGGAGTTACGGGAACTTTGTCCTCCTTCACTGTATAAAAATAGCTGTTCCATTGAGACGGCAAAGCATAAACTGAAGATAAAATTACAGCTATAAAAAATATCAATCCTGTTTTTTTCATATCAAACCTTAATCTTTACTTTCATTATTGTAAAAAAGCACGATTTCCCCCTCTCGGCAGAGACGGAATTTCTCCCGTGCAACTTTTTCAACCATATACGGATCAGTGGCAAGTCCGTAAACTTTTCTGTTGAGATCAGCGCGTTCATACTCTTTGGCACGAAGCTGTTCGTGAAGTTTGTAATTGCTTTCACGCAGTTTTTCTTTTTTGAGATAAACAGGATAAAGCACTACAACTGCACTGAGAGCGAGCGCACCGAGAACAATCAGCATAAAAGTTGTATTGAGTTTATTATTTTTTTTAATTTCAGCCATGGATTAACCTCAATTATTCAGCATTGGGATTTAAACTTATCAAAAATTCCACATTTGTCTTGTCTTTTTTGAGTTTATTGATAAGAAGTTCCATTGCTTCAGTGGGAGGCACTCCGGCAACAGCTTTACGCAGGAACCAGATACGCTGCAGCTCGTCGGGATGCAGCAGCAAATCTTCTTTGCGTGTACCTGACTTTTCAATATTGATAGCAGGATAAATACGGCGGTCGGAAAGTGAACGGTCAAGGTGCAGTTCCATATTGCCTGTACCTTTAAATTCTTCAAAAATAACTTCATCCATTTTGCTGCCGGTATCAATCAGAGCAGTAGCAATAATAGTCAGACTGCCGTGGTTCTCAATATTACGGGCGGCACCGAAAAAATGTTTCGGCTTATGCAGAGCAGTAGCATCAACACCGCCGGAAAGAATTTTGCCGGAATGCGGCTGCAAAGTATTGTAAGCACGGGCAAGACGGGTAATTGAGTCAAGCAGAATAACAACATCTTTTTTGTATTCCACAAGCCGTTTGGCTTTTTCAATTACCATTTCAGCAACCTGCACATGGCGTTCCGGGGGTTCGTCAAAAGTTGAACTTATAACTTCAGCAGGAATTGAACGCTGCATATCGGTAACTTCTTCGGGGCGTTCATCAATAAGCAGAATGATAAGTTTGACTTCCGGATTGTTGGTAAGAATACTGTTGGCTACTTTCTGCATAAGTACGGTTTTACCGGTACGCGGAGGTGCAACGATGAGACCGCGCTGACCTTTACCGACAGGAGCAACAAGGTCAATAACACGGCTTGAAAGTTCATTCGGAGTTGTTTCAAGCACCATGCGTTCAGTCGGGAAGTAAGGAGTAAGTTCATTGAAAGGAATTATTTCTTTTTTGCGTTCGGGAGCTTCATTGTTGATGCTTTCAATTTTGAGAATGGCAAAAAAGCGTTCCTTTTCACGGGGCGGGCGTATAAGACCGGTAACGAAGTCGCCTGTTTTGAGAGCATAACGGCGTACTTGTGCAGGGCTGACATAAATATCTTCACTGCACGGCAGATAATTGTACAGCTCTGAACGCAGAAATCCGAATCCGTCAGGCATAACTTCCAGAGTGCCCATACCGTAAAGTCTGCCGTTCATCTCACAGTTTGCACGGAGAATTTCATAAATGACATGACTTTTGTTCAAAGCACCGATACCCTCAATATTGAACTGCTCTGCCATTTCATAAAGTTCCTGCATGGTCTTTTTCTGCAATTCATTGATATTAACGGACGGAAGTGCTTCACGGGCTGCCATTTCAGCCGGATAATTGCGTGAATCGCGTTCAATATCCTCATCAGAAGGCAAACCTTCAGGACGCTGATTTACATATTGGTCATCATAATAAGCAGGAACTTGAGGCTGCATCGGGGTATAATCGTAATAATCCTCATCATAAAAACGCTGATTTCTGCCAAGTTCGTGGTAGATTGAGGGAACATCATCGCGCATACCGGCATTGCCGCCGTAATTAAGAGAGTTGCCGTTCACATAATTGTTGTTACGGTTGCGGTTATTACGGTTATTGTTGTTGCGGTTGTTATTATTGCGATTGTTGTTATTATTGTTGTTATTATTACGGTTGTTATTATTGCGGTTATTTTTGAAGCGGTCGCGGTAATTGTTGTTTTTACGCTCATTATTGTTGTTTTCAGCAGAGGAATTATTAACTGCATCAGCAGGAGCTTCAGAAGTTTGAGCATTTTGAACAATCTGAGCGGCTTGAGTATTTTGAACAGTTTCATTTGCAGACGCGACAACTTCTGCAGCTTTCGGCAATTCAGCAGCCTTTTCAGTCTGTTCCGGAGCCGGAGTTTCCGTCTTTTTGGATTTTCTCACATATTTTCTTACTTTTTCAATAAGAGAAACAGACTCCTGCGGTTCGGAAACAGCGGAAGCAGGAGCTGCAGCTTCAGCCTCAGCAGTTTTTTTTGCTTTTTTCTCTTCAGAAGCGGCAGACTTTTCCTGCAAAGGAAGTTCAGTATTTTCTGCAGGCAGCGGATTTTTGCGGGGGCGTCCGCGCTTTTTGGGAGCGGGAGCAGCCGGAGCTTCTTCAATCGGAGTAATATTTTTTTCTTCTTCGTTCATAAAATTACCTTGTTAAACTATTCCATATAGTAATAAATTGTTCTTTCAAAAAATCTTCATCAGAGCCGTTTACAATAACATAGTCGGCAAGTTTGACCTTATCCTCAAGCGGCATCTGTTTGGCATCCCTTTTGCGCATTTCCTCAAAGTCAAACCCGCGCTTGGCAAGAAAGCGTTTACGGGCATCTTCGGGTGCAAAAACAGTCAGCACTTTATCAACCTTTTTTTCATAATGACCTTCAAAAAGCAGCGGTATTTCAATCGCAGTAACCGCATCAGAATTTTTTGCATTGTTTATTATTGATTGAATTTTTTCCGTAAGCGGCACTTGAAAAAGTTCGGTTAAAAAATCCATGTCTTTTTGATTGACAAACACTTTTGATGCAATAAATTTACGGTTGACAGAACCGTCCGGATTGACTGCCTCATCTCCGAAATACTGCACCAAAGCGGCAAAAAAATCTCTGTTTTTCTCTTCATAAATTTCATGGCACAAACGGTCAGCACTGAAAACAGCTGCTCCGTATTGCTGAAATAGAGCAAGCACGGTGCTTTTGCCGCAACCGAACCCGCCGGTAATTCCGATAATCATTGATTGAACCGTATTTGTAGTGATTAAATAACTTTCGTCTCTCTTAATTCCGTTACAAACAATGATGATTTTCAATAAAAAACGGAAATCTAAGCGGGACGGCGCGGTTTTTCAGACAACAACCGCACATTTTTTGCATTTTCTTTTTATAATATAGCTTGCAATCGGCAAAAATGCAAATATATTTTATAATAAAATCAAAAAAACGGAGCTTTTTATGTCTGGTAAGCCATTTGTTATTGAAAAAAAGAGTATCGGTGAAGGAAAATTCATCCGTATAGAAAAAATATTCTTCTGCGATGAACGCGGCAGAGAACGCACATGGGAGGGATGCGCCCGTCAGAATTCCTCAGGGGCAGTCATTATCGTCCCCCGCATCGTTCCCGATAATGAATACATTCTTGTCCGCCAATTCCGTCCGCCGACGGGAAAATATGTAATTGAATTTCCCGCAGGCTTGATTGACCCCGGCGAAACTCCGCAGGATTCCGCCCCCCGTGAACTCTATGAAGAGACAGGCTATGAAGGAAAAATCACTCATGTTTTTGCTCCCGGCTTCAGTTCTCCCGGTATGTCAGGTGAAACCGCAAGTTTTGTTTTTATGGAAATTGACGGTGAAAAATACCGCAATGTAACTCCCGAAACACATCAGGAAGACACCGAAAACATTGAAGTTTTCCGTGTCAAAGCAAATGATTTAAACAGTTTCCTGGAAAAAGCCGTTGCCGACGGAGACGGAGTTGACAGCAAATTGTGGCCTTTTGTAATGAATGTAAGAGGCGATTTATGATAGAAAATAAAAAAATCCTCATCACCGGAGGCGCAGGTTTCATAGGTTCAAATCTTGCAGAAAAACTTCTTGCATGCGGCAGCAAAGTCACCGTTCTTGATAATTTTTCAACCGGCAGCCGCAGCAATCTTGCAAGCTTTGCCGATAACAGGAATTTCACTTTAATTGAGGGGGATATACGCGATTACGACACCTGTTTGCAAGCATCTGAAGGTCAGGATTTTATTCTTCACCAGGCGGCACTCGGCTCTGTTCCGCGCTCAATTCTTGACCCGATGACTTCAACTGATGTCAATATCGGAGGCTTCGTCAAAATGCTTCACGCCGCAGTTGAATGTAAAGTCAAACGCGTTGTCTACGCCGCAAGCAGTTCAACTTACGGAGACAGCACCCAACTGCCCAAAGTTGAAGAAAATATCGGCAAGCCGCTCTCACCTTATGCCATAACTAAATATGTCAATGAATTATATGCGGAAAATTTTCATAAAATCTACGGCATTGACTGTATCGGTCTCAGATATTTCAATGTTTTCGGCAGACGACAGAATCCTGAAGGTGCTTACGCCGCAGTAATTCCGAAATTTGCCGCTGCATTGCTGAAAAAAGAATCTCCCGTAATCAACGGAGACGGCAGTTATTCCAGAGATTTCACCTATATTGACAATGTTATCCAAGCCAATATTCTGGCATTGGAAACAGAGAATCCGGCGGCTCTGAATCAGGTTTATAATGTCGCCTGCGGCAAATCTGCAACATTGAATGAATTATTTGATAATCTCCGTTCAAGTCTCGCACAATTTGATTCTGAAATAGGCAATATCAAACCGATTTACGGTCCTGCAAGACTCGGAGATGTTCCGCATTCACTTGCAGATATATCCAAAATCCGCCGACTGCTGAAATATTCCCCCTCAAAAACTGCCTCGGAAGGCATAAAACTTGCGGCTGAATATTATTTCAACTTATACAATAAATAGTATTTTAAACGCAGATACAGCCCAACCGGACAGTTAAATTTTTGACCTGTATTATGAAATATAACTGATTTATTGCAGGGACTTGCGCCGCCCGGCGCAGCCCCCTTGCTCAATAGATATCAACCTATATCAGGAACCGAGCGTATCAATTAAGGTTTTATACATAAATTTTTATATTTTTTTCAATAAAAACTTGAAAAAATATGTTTACAGCAGTATTGTATATAACAGATATAACAAAAATTATAACAGAAAATTCAAAGTTTTTATGTGCGCCGTTCTGACCAAAACAGCATTGATTACAGATGTGCTTACTAAAGAGATCCGTTCCGGCAAATTCAAGTCAGGGGACAGACTTCCTTCTATGCGTGAACTTGCCAAACGCTTTGAAGTCAGCACTATGGTACTTTGTCAGGTTTCCGACAGACTCGAAAAAATGGGACTTATCATACGCGGAGCCCGTTCAGGATTATATATTCCGCAAAAAAGTTATTCCAGCGAATTATGTGCATTTATCACATCTGTTTCACCGGGAAATATGGAAAATTATTATGAAACTCTTATTCAGGCCAGCTCTGAAGTAGGAATCGTCCCGATGATAGCATGCGGAAATACAGACACAATCGAAGCTGTTTTGGAGAAAAAACCATTGCGTGTTTTTATTGATACCGGAAGTAAAAATATTTCATATAATCAAATTCAGATATTGACTGCAAATTTTGAAACAATTTATTGCAACAGATTTGAATATCCGGAAATCATGCCGAAATCAGGAGTTTTGACAGACTGGCGTTATATTACAGAAATGACCTTGAGACATTTTATCAAAAACGGACATAAAAAAATATTATTCATAAGTCATAACCCGTCGATATTCGAATATAAACGTCTGGAACTGTGTGAAGCCGCAGAAAAAGTCGGCATAAAATTTGATTCTCCGGAATTTCAATGGTGCTCTTTTGAAGATTTCCAAAATAATCCGGCAAGAATATCACATATATTCAGAGCAGATCCGCCGACTGCAGTTTTCGGCAGAGGCGATGCGCCTGTCAACGACTTAATGCAGAAAATTGAAATTTTCTTCCCGGATTTACCTGAAATTGAAAAAATCGGTGCGTTTGATTCATTTCATTCCAAGCTCCCCGGCAGAGAATTTTCTTCATGGCACTGGGACTGGAAAAAATTCTGGAAACAGGTTTTTATGCACCGGGGAAAAAATATTGAATATTATCGTCCTGAATTGATTTTAAGATAGTATACAACACAATTATAAAAAATTAACAATCTCAAAAAAGAGCAACAACTCAAACAGAAAGGTTAAGCAAATGAACAAAAAAAACAATGAAAAAACGTTAATCTTCAGAAGTTTTACACTGATTGAACTTCTGGTCGTGATTGCAATAATTGCAATCCTTGCCGGAATGCTTTTGCCGGCTCTCAACAAAGCGAGAGAGAAAGCAAGAAGCATCAAATGCCTCAACAACTTGAAAAGCATATATTCTTTTTGCTCATTTTATGAAGATATTTCCGGATATTATGTTCCTGCTGCAGCATGGACTTCTGCAACCGGCTTTGATTATCCGTGGCTTTTGCTTGCCCGTGCAGGCTGTATCAACAATGCAACAGGTTTCGGCGGAGATAATTTCAACAACTGGACCACTCAGGACAAGAAATTTTTCTTCTGCGATGAAGCAAAAATGAAATCCTCAACTTCAGGGCACGGCCCGTACGGCGATTTGTATATGAATGCCAATAACAAAACAGAAATCACCACCTATGATAACAGCAAGCCCGGTATCAAAAGCGGAAAAATGTCAACTCCATCCTCTGTTATCTATGCTGCTGATTGCGGCAGTAATTCTACTGTAGCCCCGAACAGACTTCTCTACAAATACGACAGTGAAGCCGCTGAAGACAATAAATATATGTTTATGGATTTCCGTCATGGCAAACGCGCCAATGTTATGTGGATGGATGGTCATTGTTCTTCTGTCGGTCGTACAGATATTCCGACAGATTATACCAAACTCCCCTGGAGAGCAGAAACTTTTTAATACAATACTACGGAGTTTGAACAGATGAAACACAGATTGATTTTATTAATCGGATTACTGACAACAGTAAATTTGTTTGCGGCACCGGTATTCCAGGTTCCGAAAATGAAAACTGCACCGGCATTGAACGGAAAAACCTTTGATGCCTGGAAACAATCATCAAATATTTTCGGTTTTTTTGACCGCCGCTCAAGTAACTTGGAACTGCGTCAGGGAAAAACTTTTTTCGGATACGACAATCAAAACTTTTATATTTGTGTTCAGAGTGAATTGCCCCCCGACGGTGTAAAATTACTCTCAAGTGTACGCAGGCGTGACGGCAGAGTTTTCAAGGACGACAGTATTGAACTCTGGATTGCGCCCGAAGGACAGGACCATTATTACCAATACACCGTGAATTCCATCGGGACAATTTGTGATATACGCCATGACCGAACCGGTAAAATTCCGGATGAAACATGGAGTGCGAACTGGAAACAGGCAAATTCCATTGATAAAAAATCCGATTTGTGGATTTATGAAATTGCAATTCCGCTGAAAGATTTGAATATCAACGGAAAACCTGACGGGAAAAAAGTCAAAATGCTTATCGCCCGCAACTGGTACAGACCGTGGAATCAAACTCCTTTCATTCAGAATTCAGCTCCTTTCAATGATTTGAAACAGTATGCAGAATTTGTTTTAAATCCTGAAGCACCGTCAATTCAAGTGGAAACTATCGGCGACAAACTGGATAAACAGTTTTTCAATCTGAAAGGAACAATACGCAACAACAGCAAAAAAACACAACAGTATGAACTCGGATTGCGTTTCACCCACAGTGATATGCCTGAAACCTTTCAGAGCCGCAAAGTAAAAGCTGCGCCCGGTGAAGTTGTGAATTTTGCTTTTGATGATGACGGTTCTCATATTCATTTGCGTGCTTCTCATAAGGCTGTTTTAAACATAAAAAACAACTCAAAAGATATTTATAATGCACCATTTGCCTACAAGTTGCCGCTTGAACTTGAAAATGCCTGGAAAATAGCCAATAAAATAAATAATAAATTCCAGTTCGCCGTCTATCCGTCATTCAAAAAAGCGGCAATCCGTTTTGATGCAGAGAAAAATGCAGACAATGCAGTTGCCTCAATCCGACTGAACGGAAAAATTGTATGTGAGAAAAAAATAGCTCCCGTAAAAACTGAAAATACATTCTATTTTGATATTCCTGAATTAAAGGAAGGCAATTATGAAGTTCTGCTGTCAGTTTTTGCCGGCACCAAAAAAATTCGCACCGCAAGTCAGAAATTTGAACGGAAAGTTTTTCCGTGGGAAAATAACAAACTCGGGATTTCTGATAAAGTTTATGCTCCGTTTAAAGCTCTTGTTGTAAAAGATAATTCCGTCCGTACCGTCTGCAATGAGTACATTTTCTCAAACGAAGGTCTGTACGCAGATATAAAACCGGCAAATAAATCTATTATGCGCGGCAAAGTTTCTTATAATTTTGAGGTCAACGGCAAAAAAGATTTATTTGCAGGCAACGGTAAATTCATAAAAAAATCCGACGCAGAATGTATATTTGATGCCGAAGGCAGCGTAGGCGGGGATTTAAAAGTTAAAACCATTGCCGAAACAGAATATGACGGCTGTACCAGATTTGAAGTCACCCTGACTCCTGCAAAAGGAAAAACTCCGCTTGTCAATCAATTTTATATGGATATTCCTCTTGACGATAAACAGTTGAAAAATTTCCATGTAATCAAATCAGGACACATCCGTACAAACCCGGCAATCAAAGTTCCGAAAGGTGAAGGTATCGTCTGGCGCAGTTCAGATGTCGCCAACGGAGATTTTTACGGCAATATGCATATTTATCTCTGGCTCGGAAATGTGGAACGCGGGATTTCATGGTTCGCAGATAACGACAGAAATTTCTCTCTTGACGATAACAAACCTGCGCAATTGCTTATCAGAAAAGGAAATACTTTGACATTGCGTATTTTCTTTGTCAATAAACCGTTAAAACTTGAATCTGCACGCACTCTTGTTTTCGGTATGCAGGCTTCTCCGGTGAAGCCGATGCCTGCCGACTTCAGAAATCCGGCACTCAAAATACCGCCGCACGGAGGTTCAAACCGTTACTGGGGCATCCGTCCGAGTTATGCAGGAAAATATCCTGTCGGTTATGATTGGGAATATGTTGACCGCATGGTAATCGCTCGTGAAAAAGGCAAAATCGACAGTAAATATATTGAAGGATTTTTGAAAAAACATTACGGCAATCTCCCTGAAGCTCTTTTCAAAAATTACAGAGGTCACGCATTCGGCGGCCATTTGAGCATGATGGCAAATGTCGGTAAAAATCCGACCATGCTTTACTTTGAAGAACACTGTCAGGATCAGACAACTCCTGAATGGAATACCTTTCAGGACGAATGGAGTCTTTATCCGTTCTCTTCCCGTAAATGGCTGAAAGAAGCGGATATGACAACTAACAGTCTCTGTTCTTCAGCAGGTATAATTATCACTCCTGTAAAATCATATCGTGATTTTACATTAAATTACGCCCGTGAATGGTATCGCCGCGGAGTCGGTATATATTGTGATAATGTATTCCCGCGCACCAGCAATGATATCATAAATTCAAACGCTTATATCCGTCCTGACGGAACAATTCAGCCGTCATCCGATATCTGGGATATGCGTGAATATCACAAGAGATTATGGGTATTGAGCAAAGAAATGCAGTCCGAAGTCAAATGGCCGCTGATGATTTCTCTTCATGTCACCAATGCGATGATACTGCCGATAGTCTGCTGGACAGATATTCAGCTTGATCTTGAATGGGGCTGGGCAAGCGGTTACAAACCTTTCCCGATTGAACTCTTGGAAATTGAGACAACAGGCCGTCAGCTCGGAGCTTATCCGCAGGTACATTTCCCGATTGTCGGCTGCGGACTGGTTCATGAAGATCCCACTTATTTACGCGGCAAAGTCGATCAGGATATGATGCGTACAGACTGGGCAATGCGTATGATTTTCGGAGCATTGCGTTACAGTATGCGCGGTGAAGATTTTGATCCTCTGAACAAAATAGTTTATGATTTGGGCATGGGCAAACCAGAATGCCGTGTCTATGATTACTGGCAGGATGATTATCCTGTTAAAGTCAGCAATGATAATGTCAAGTCTGTATTTCTGCGTAACAACAACAAGGCAATCCTTATTCTTGCCTCTTGGTCGGAAAAACCGGTCGAACTGACAGTCAGTATGGAAAAAAACTTGAAAATACTCAAGGCAAACGGCAAATTCCCTGCTGAAAAATATTCTGTAAAAAATAATTCTATCCAACTTAAACTTGCCAAATACGGCATGCAATTAATCGAAATGGAGGTAAAATAAAATGAACAAATTTGCAACTTTTTTATGCGGAGCTCTTCTGCTGCCTTTAACCGCCGCCGCAGATAATGCCCCCGACCCGCTGGATGAAAACATTGCTTTTCATTGCAGCTTTGACGGTTATGTTGAACCGGACCAAGCCAGAGGTTCAGATAAAATCATTGTCGGAAATTTTGATAAAAAGCGTTTTACATTCATTGACGGAGTTAAAGGCAAGGCTGTCCTCGGCGGTGCAAATGTACAGTCTTTGCGGTTCAAGGTCAAGGATAATGTTGATTTTGCCGTTCCTGGTTCCGTTGTTTTCTGGTTTAATCCTGTAAATTGGCAGGTTCAGACTCCCGATACTCCGACACAGGGAAAAACAAAATGGAAAAAAACTTATGCCGCAGGTTTCTTTTCAACTTCATACAGTCCGAAAGGTTATATCGTTTTTCAGCGGACCTCTTCACATGTTCCCGGTAATATGAATGATGTTCTCATGCTTGTTTTTCCATGCTTCAATGACATAAAAAAATCCAATGTCCGCAGGGAAGCAAAATTGGATAAAAATACATGGCACCAGCTGGCTTTGACCTGGGACGGCTTGAATTATATTGCATATCTTGACGGAAAAGAATTTATGCGTACTTCAGTACCGTACAAACTTACTGCTGATAAATTGCATCAGGACTTTGTATTATCTCAGGCAAACGGCTTGGCGTATGATGAATTTACCATCTATGACAAACAGCTTGAGGCGAATGAAATTCTTGCGTTGTACAACCGTTTCAAGAAAAACGGAAAATGATTTAACTTATATTTTCTGATAAACAGAGAATATTTCACAAGGTGCAAAAGCATAACATTTAAGTTTTTGAAGACTTTTTTTGCGAAAATTGCGAAAACAACTTGTATTTTGGAAAATAGTGTTATATATTATGCACGATTGTAATATTTTGCTGTTATGTCTAAAGCACTATTCAGTAAAATTTTTTTGCCTTCATCTTTTAACTAACATACATGGAGAAAACTCAAATGACAAAGTATTTGAATGCAGCTCCCACGCAGCATGCAAAATTGCTCGCATGGGTCGAAGAATGGGTTGCAATCTGCAAACCCGACGCAGTCTATTGGTGTGACGGTTCTGCCGAAGAATACGACAGACTCGCAGACGAAATGGTCGCTTCCGGCCTCGCTACACGCCTTGCCAAAAAGCCCCACAGCGTTCTTTTCCGCTCAGACGCTTCTGACGTCGCCCGCGTTGAAGCACGCACCTACATCGCCAGCGCAAAAAAAGATGACGCCGGTCCCACCAACAACTGGATCGACCCCGTTGAACTCAAAAAGACCATGCTCGGTCTCTATGACGGCTGCATGAAAGGCCGTACCTTCTACGTCATTCCTTTCTCAATGGGTCCCGTCGGCTCAAACATCGCCAAAATCGGCGTTGAAATCACCGACTCCGCATACGTTGTTATCAACATGCACACCATGACCCGCGTCGGCACCAAGGTTCTCGAAGTCCTCGGCAACGACGGCGAATTTGTCCCCTGCGTCCACTCTGTCGGCAAACCCCTCGCTGAAGGCGAATCCGACAACGGTATCTGGCCCTGCGCACCGTTGGATCAGAAATATATCGCTCACTTCCCCGAAACCCGTGAAATCTGGTCTTACGGTTCAGGTTACGGCGGCAACGCACTCCTCGGCAAAAAATGCCTCGCTCTGCGTATCGCTTCTGTTCAGGCCCGCGATGAAGGCTGGATGGCTGAACACATGCTCATTTTGAAACTTACCAGCCCCGAAGGCGAAGTCAAATACGTTACCGGTGCATTCCCCTCAGCTTGCGGTAAAACCAACCTCGCCATGCTCATCCCCACCATCAAAGATTGGAAAGTCGAAACCATCGGTGACGATATCGCATGGATGAAGTTCGGTGCTGACGGCCGTCTTTACGCTATCAACCCCGAAGCAGGTTTCTTCGGTGTTGCTCCCGGTACCAGCATGCAGTCCAACCCCAATGCTATGATGTCTGCTTCCAAAGACACCATCTTCACCAACGTCGCTCTCACTGAAGACGGTGATGTCTGGTGGGAAGGCATCGGTTATGATGCCCCCGGAACTCTCATCGACTGGAAAGGCAACAAATGGGATGCCGCAACTGCAACCGAAAAAGCAGCTCATCCCAACGCACGTTTCACCGCCAAAGCAAGCAACTGCCCCGCTATCGCTCCCGAATGGGAAGATCCTGCAGGCGTTCCGATTTCTGCATTCCTCTTCGGCGGCCGCCGTCCCAGCACAGTTCCCCTGGTCCATCAGTCCAACAGCTGGGAACATGGTGTTTTCATGGGTTCAATCGTCGGTTCTGAAGTAACCGCTGCTGCTCTCGACGTCAAAGCAGGTACCATCCGCCGCGACCCGTTTGCTATGTTGCCCTTCTGCGGCTACCACATGGCTGACTACTTCAAACACTGGTTGGAAATCGGCGAAAAATCAACCGCCGACAAACTCCCCAAAATCTTCTACGTCAACTGGTTCCGCAAAACTGCCGACGGCAAATGGCTCTGGCCCGGATTCGGCGATAACAGCCGCGTCCTGAAATGGATCTTTGAACGCTGCAACGGCACCGGCAAAGCTGTCGAAACTCCGATCGGTTTCATGCCCACCGTTGACGCTATCGACCGCACCGGTCTCGAAGATGAAGTCACCGCCGAAGATATGGCAGAACTTCTCTCTCTTGACAAAGAAGGCTGGCTCAAAGAAGTCGAAAGCATTAAAGAACATTACGCCAAATTCGGCGATCGCATGCCCAAAGCTCTCTACGATCAGCTTGCTGCTCTCGAAGCCCGCTTGAACGCATAAGACAGTGTTCTTTTTAAATAAAAAACGGATTCCGTAAATTCGGGATCCGTTTTTTTATGCCTTGATACAATAGCTGATTGTTACAGAATACTTGAAATGCATAAAAAATAATAGCTGTGGACACAGCTGAAAACAATAAATAATTCTACGACAACTAAAAAACTTGAGGGACGTTCACGTGCTGTTTCAGTCAAAGATTTACACAGTTGCCGCCATTCCTTCTGTTACTACGCCGGATTATACGGCATTCCGTTATCCATCGTACAGAGCATTGTCGGTCACATGACACCGGAAATGACCAAGCACTATTCTGCTCACGCCAGCTTAAGTGCCAAACGTGAGCAGATGCGCCAACTTCCGGAATTTATGATGTTAAGCAGTAATGAAACAAGGGACTTTGAAGCTGCAGATCGTGAAGAATTGCAAGCGCTGATCAGCACCCTTCCCATAGAAAAAGTCCGTCAACTGCTTGAAGAGTTGCGTTAAATAAACTTCTCACATTCCGCAAAGATTTGACTGATTCCGTACAGCGGCAGATTCAACAGCCA
>JAZOSO010000100.1:0-51205 GCA_045657185.1 Victivallaceae bacterium
CCCGGCGCCGGGTACGACCCGGTGCGATGTAACGCTGGCGCGTGAGTGTCAGCGGCTGGGTGCGTCAGTCTGTTTTTCGGCGAAATGTTCGTTTCGTCCTCCCGCTTTTTTGCGGAATGACGAAACAAATCTTTCGCCGGATTCGCCACATTGGGGTATTGCCGCTCGTTGCTTACGCAACTTGCTATACCCCAAACCCCTTCATTTGTTTTAATTTATCAGTCTATGTTTAGTACACAGCGAAAAATAATATAATATATTTTTTACTCTTATAGTAAGTTATCAACCTATATCGGGAACAGAGCTTATTTCAAATGGTTTGAGTACGCGGGGGAGGACTCCCTGGGTGAGAGATATAGCCATGCCGTAATTGGTGATGGGAACGCCTTTTTGAGCGGCGAATTGGATACGGGAAATATTTTCTCTGCGGTTGAGCATACAGCCGCCGCAATGGATTATGAGAGCGTATTTCTCAACATCGATGGGGTAATCGTGACCGGCATAGACTTCAACATTGATATTTTTTCCGGTAAATTTGCGTATAAGGTTCGGGATTTTAACTCTGCCGATATCGTCTTCGACGGCGTGGTGAGTGCAGCCTTCAGCGATAAGGATTGTATCTCCGTCCTGAAGGGAATTTATCGCATAAGCACCGCGTGCCATCAACGGCAAGTCGCCTTTGAGACGGGAAAAAAGAATACTGAAAGTGGTGCATGGAATATTTTCAGGAGTCTCAGCCGACATTTTTTTTACGACTTGCGAATCGCAAATCACCAGAGCCGGCGGATTTTTCATGTTTTCAAGAACTGATTTGAAATCGTTTTCTTTGACGACAGTTACAGTGCAGTCATGGTCAAGCAGGTCGCGTATGGTCTGCACTTGCGGCATGATAAGTCTGCCGCGCGGAGCTTCAATATCAATCGGAGTGATGAGGATTATATGCGAATGAGGCTCAACGAGGTCGCCTGCAAGCGGTACATTGACAATGAAATCTTCAGGGGCAAGTTTTATCAATGCCTGTTTGAAAGATGCAATATTCCTGTCTCGCAGTGAAGTATCTAAACTGTTGATTTGCAAAATGTTGTCAATGCTGAATGATTTTATTTCTTCAAGTGTTTCAGAAGTCGGCACAGCAAGGTCAATTTTGTTGAAGACGACCATTACGGCACGCTTTTCGGCGGTACATTTGCGGAGAAAGCTGCGGTCAATATCGTTGAAGTCCGCTCCGTTGGTTATCCATACAATAATGTCAGCACGGCTGTAAGCAAGGTCGCTTTTTTTCATGCGCTCGGTGCCGAGGGCGGTATTGTCGCCGTACCCTGCACAGTCAATGAAAAGAACAGGTCCCAGCGGGAGAAGTTCCATAGCTTTTTCCACCGCATCAGTGGTAGTCCCTGCGATTGGGGAGGTAATGGAAATATGCTGATTGGCAATGTGATTGAGAAAACTTGATTTTCCTGCATTGACCTTGCCGAAAAGGGCGATTTGCAGGCGCATTGACTTGGGAGCGGACTGATTCATTTTTGTTTAACGACCTCAATATAATCATCGTGAATGACGATTTTTCGTTCTTTGTAGAGCATACCGATAAGCTGTTTGAAAGTTTTTTTGCTCATGCCGAAAAGTTCATAAATTTTAACCGGCGGAGTTTTGCTGTTTATCATCATTTTGCCGCGGGGGGCATTTGAGAGGATTTCAAAAAACTTGTCTTTTTGAGAAACAACGCCGTTGAATCCGCTGCGGCGCATGGCAAAATCAATTTTGCCGTCTTCACGGATTTTTGTGACAAAACCTGTGACAGAATCACCGTTTTTCAAAGGTGAAAAGACTTGGTCTTTGTAAAGAATTCCCATATATTCATTGTCAGCAACGACCTGAAAACCTTTGGCATTTTCACCGAAAACGGTCAACTGCATTTCCTGATTGAGCTGCAGTTTTGAACTTTCTCCGTGGAGTATTCTGCCGAAAGCGTTACTGCCGAGCAGACGGCCGCTGACTTCGTCGAAGAGTATTTTTACTACATAGTGTTCATTCTGACGCATGCGCTGATTCTGATGTTTGAATGGTACAAAAAGGTCTTTTTCAAGTCCCCAGTCAAGAAATGCTCCGATAGAGGAAGTGCCGACGCATAAAAGATTTACGATTTCATTAACTTTGCCGAAAGGGTGCAAAGTAGTGGCAACTTTTCTGTCCTCAGAGTCGAGATAGATAAAAACTTCTATGTTATCGTCTTTTTTCATGTCTTCAGTGACATATTTTTTGGGCAGCAGGACGGTTTCTTCAGAATCGGGGTCTTTGAGATATGCGCCGAATTCAACAAATTTGACTGCTGTAAGCAGATTGTAATCACCGATTTTAAGCATGGGGCAGCTCCTCTCCGATCAGAGTTACATTGGCGGGACGGATGATTTTCACTTGAACGATATCGCCTGCTTTGGTGCCGGCTTGGGGAGTGAAATTTACGACCCATGAAGTTGAAGTTTTGCCGCAGAGCTGATTTTCATTGCGGGCAGGGCCCTCAACAAGCACTTCCTGAACTGTGCCCGAAAGTTTGGATATTTCACGATTGGTCTGTTCTGTGAGCAGTGAGAGCAGTATCTGGTTGCGTTTTTCTTTGACAGCTTGCGGTATCTGTTCCGGCATTTCAGCTGCTTTTGTGCCGCGGCGGGGGGAATATTTGAAAATAAAGCCGTTAGTATAGCCGACTTTTGCAAAAAGTGAACGGGTTGCTTCAAAATCTTCCTCCGTTTCGCCGGGGAAACCGACGATAACATCAGTGGAAAAAGTTATATCAGGTATCGCTTCACGCATGGCAAGAACTTTTTCATAATAACTTGCGGCAGTGTACTGGCGGTTCATCGCTTTGAGAATTCTGTCTGAACCTGACTGTAAAGGCAGATGTACATTGTGACAGACTTTAGAACAATCTGCCATGGCTTTTATCAATTTGTCATTGAAATAACTGACATAAGGCGAGGTGAAACGGATGCGTTCAAGACCTTTTATTTCATTCATTTCGTAAAGTAAATCCGCAAAAGGAGATACTCCTTCCTGCGGCGGACGGGTATCTCCGTTCAAGCCGAAAGCGGCGACATTCTGCCCCAAAAGCATAATTTCTTTTACACCTTTGTCCGCAAGTTCTTTTGCCTCCTGCATTACGTCGTCAATGGTGCGGCTGATTTCTCTGCCTCGCACATAAGGAACGATACAGTAAGAGCAGAAACGGTTGCAGCCGCGTGTGACGGCAATAAATGCAGAATACGGGTTGACGGTATTGGCGTCAATGTAATGAACTCCCATGCCGGTAAGAACATCTGAAGATTGTTCCGTGAGTGACAGTTTTTCACGGTTTTTCTGTAAATTTTCCAGCACTTCGGGGAGTTTGTGCAACTGTCCCGTACCGAGGACAAAATCCAAATGCGGCACAGTGTCAAGCAGTTCAGCTTTTTTATTCTGGGCCATACAGCCCATAACGCCGATAATGGTTTGCGGGCGTTTTTTCTTTATTTTGGACATGAAGCCCAATTTGCCGATGGCTTTTTTCTCTGCCTGTTCCCGGACACTGCATGTGTTGAAAAGGATTATATCGGCATTGTTTTCGTGATTGACTATTTCATAACCTTTGGCATCAAGCATACCTGCCATAGCCTCAGAGTCACGCATATTCATCTGACAGCCGTAAGTTTTTATAAATACTTTCATTATTCTCCTTTTTTCTGCAAACTGTGAGAGGTGACGGGAAACACTTCTTTGTAAACGGTTCTGTTATTTCTATCCAGCAGCTGCAACTGCCATATTTTTTTCCCGTTATCCAAACTGCTGAATACGCTTTCAACAGTAAAATCTTCACCGGACAGAACTGACCTGACGGGGACAAACATTTTCAGCTCACTGAACAGTCTGCGGGTTACATCGGCGGCATTTTTATTTCTCATGACACGGATTTTAATTTCTCCTTTTTTCGAGAAAACATTTACCGCAAGTTCTGTTGCTGCCAGATTTACTGCTTCATCAAGTGTTATCGGGTCGCCGTTTTGAGCAGAGGCTTCAATTGTTACGGTATGAACAGGAGGGGTGCCGTCAGGAACACTGACACACCCGGCGAAGATTAAAAGCACCGGTAAAAGGCAGGTTTTATTAATTTTTTTCAACATCTTTGCCTGTCCAGCAGAAAGTACAGATTCGCTCTTTTTCAATACCGATAGCGGCAATAAGCTTATCCAGTTCCTGAAATTTGAGTGAGGTCAAATTCAATGCTCTGCGGATTTCTTCAACCATTGCTTTGTATTTGTCAGAGCCGAAAACAGTGTATTCGCGGATTTCCTCGTCGCTGAGTTCTTCTTTGCCGGTAAGATTTTGAATTGCACGGCGTGCCGCCAAATCAAGCTCGGAGCGTGAACGGCTGAAATTCAAGAATTTGCAGCCGAAAACAAGCGGCGGACAGGCAGAACGCATGTGAACTTCTTTTGCACCGCGTGCCAGCAGAAATTTTACTGTATCCTTGAGCTGAGTACCGCGTACAATGGAGTCATCGCAGAACAAAAGGCGTTTATTCTCAATTTTTTCCTGAATAGGAATAAGTTTCATGTGAGCGACAAATTCACGCATTTTTTGATTTTGCGGCATGAATGAACGCGCCCATGTCGGAGTATATTTGACAAAAGAACGCTCGTATGGTTTGTGTTTCGCATTGGAATAACCGATAGCGTGAGGAATGCCGCTGTCCGGAATACCGCAGACAGAGTCAATTTCAACATCATCATCGTTTGCCATGCTTGCTCCGTTGCGGTTACGGGCGCATTCGGAATTGATGCCTTCATAAATTGAGGAGGGATAACCGTAATAAACCCAGAGAAAAGCACAGATTTTGCAAGTGTCGCCGGGAGCTTTTTTCTGAACGACCTTTTCGCTGTCGATTTCAACGATTTCACCGGGACCGAGTTCATATTTTATTTTATAACCGAGATTGGGAAAGGCGGTACTTTCCATAGTGACGGCGAAACCGTCTTCTTTTTCACCGATGATAACGGGAGTTCTGCCGTAACGGTCACGGGCGGCATAAATTTTACCTCCCGCAAGAATGAGGATGGAGCATGAGCCGTCAATCTGCTGTTGAGCGTATTCAATACCTTCTGTAAAGGTATTTTTCTGATTTATCAAAGTGGCAACGACTTCAGTAGGATTGAATTCGCCTTTGTTCATTTCTGAGAAATGTGACATTCCTCGGTCAAAAGCGCGCTGTGCCAGTTCGTCAATATTATTGAGTTTGCCGACAGTGGCAATGGCGTAACTGCCGAGAGTGGAATATATAGTAAGCGGCTGGTCTTCCAGATCGCTGATAATACCGATACCGGCATTGCCGTGAAAAATATCTATCTCATCATCAAATTTTGAACGGAACGGGGAATTGGTAATATCGTGAATGCGTCGGATAATTCTGCCGTTGGCATTGCAAACCGCCATTCCGCCCCTTTGAGTTCCCAAGTGTGAATGATAATCTGTTCCGTAAAAAATATCACCGATACAATCATTTTTTGACACTGCACCGAAAAAACCGCCCATATATAAATCTCCTGACTGAATTTTTTTTATCATATATGATGATAATTTATCATTATTTTGCGATTTTCGCAACCCCGATATAAATAAAAAGATGAAAAAAAAGCAAAATATTTCCCGGAAAAGCACTTTCTGAAGAAAACTTTCAGTTTACAGTGATTGATTTTGCATATTCAGCCAGGGAATTATCTCTTGCACCGCAGATCAGAACGACATCGCCGACTTGCAGTTTGCTGTGCAGAAATTCAGTCAGAAATTCACGGTCGGGAATGTAGATGAAATGTTCTTTTTTCTTGAGTTCAGACTGCCATTTTTCAACGACTTCTTTTCCTGTCGGCTTGAATGATGAGGTTCCGCCTGCATAAAAAGGTTCGGTCATCAGGAAAAATTCATTGTTTTTGAGAACTGTATCCAACTGTATGCCGAGTTCATCACGCATGAACCCCAGAGGACCGTAACCATGCGGCTGGAAAAACATATAAATATTATTGGACGCGCGTTCCTCCGCACTTTTCAAACAGGATATAAGTTTCTCCGGATTGTGTGCATAATCATCAAAAACATACGCTCCTTCAACGGTAAAGCCTGCGAAGTCAAAACGGCGGAAAACTCCGCTGAACTCCTCAAGCCCGCGTAAAATCTTTTCATCTTCAATTCCGAGCAGACGCAGCATGCCGAAAATTGCAAGCGCATTAAGTGCATTGTGTCTCCCCCAAACAGGCATGACAACATCATATCTGCCGGAAAACCCGACGTGCAGTTCCCGGCGGTGAATTCCTTCATCATGCAGAATGCCGCATGCTTTCAATATTGCTTCATCCCCGAGCGGAGAACGGTAGTTTGAACCGTTAGCTATAATGGCGTCGCAGACTTCATAATTACTCAAATACAAACCGTCACGGATATCGCCGTCTTCAAAAACGGTGACTTTCTGCGGAAAAGCAAGAAAAGGCAGGATATCATTGTAAACACTGCGGGCAACAACTGCTCCTTTTGCCGCATTATTGACAAAAGTTCCGAAAACTTCAGCTAACTCCTCTTTGCTGTAATGGTCGGTTCCCATATTGAGTACAATAGCATAATCAGGCGTGTAATTGACCAGGCTTTTGTCACTTTCATCCGCTTCAAAAATAAAAACGGAACCGTCGCCTTTACGGAAGTTTCCCACGTTGTCTGCGGCTTGAAAACGCTTGATGATTGCGCCGTTGAGACAGTCAATGTCTATTCCGCAATTAAGCAGAGTTTCCGCACAATAGGCGGTGACGGAACTTTTGCCGCAGCTTCCGGATACAGCAATCGTTGTTTTAAAGGAACTTTCGAGAATGATTTTTTGCAAAGCCTCCGAACGGTGCAGCCGTATGATATTGTCGGGCAGAACTGCAAAATCCGGATTGTCTGCTTCAATGGCGGAGGAATAAACTACAATATCGCTCTCTTCTGCTGCAAAAAATGAACCGTCCTGCGGATAAATGCGTATGCCTTGCGCTTTCAATGGGGCAAGTATACGCTGATTTTCAGGTTTGTCCGCTCCGCGGTCACTGCCTGAAACTTCATATCCCTGTGCTTTGTACATTGCACTCAACCCGCTCATGCCGATGCCGCCGATACCGATAAAATGTATTTTCATATTATTTTTTATTTCCTTTCTCGTCTTCTTCCGTTACAGTAGGCGGGACGTTGAGATATTTCAAGGTTCTTGATGCGATTGCATGGAAAACAGGACCGGAAACTGTTCCTCCGTAGTAACTTTTCCAATTCGGTTCATCTACTGTCACCAACAGAACAAAAGCGGGGTCATGGGCAGGTACGAAACCGACGAATGAAGCAAAATATTTTCTGCTGTATGCACCGTTTTTGTATTTGCGGCTGGTACCGGTTTTACCGGCAACTTCATAACCTTTGATTGCCGCCTGTTTTGCAGTACCGCCCTTGGCGGTTACCTGTGCCATCATGGTTACAATTTCCTCCCATGTACGCGGATTTTTGAAGACCTGTACAGGTTTATCATAAGGCATTACGGTAATTTCGCCTGTTTCTGTATTTTTAATACGGTCAATGAGTCGGAGTTTGCGCAAATTTCCTTTGTCTGCCAAAGCTCCGTATGCCCTGACTATTTGCAGAGGAGTGGCATTCATGGCATATCCCATAGGAATACGGGTGATTTCCAGACCGCTCCATTTACGCACCGGACGCAAAGAGCCGAGAGATTCAGGTTTCAGCGGAATTCCCGTCGGCTGCCCGAATCCGAATTGATGCAAGTTGTTATAAACGAGATCTGCTCCCATAAGCAGACCGATTTTGGCAGTGCCGATATTGCTGGACTGTTTGATGACTTCGGTAACGGATACTTTGTCAATCGGGTGTGAGTCGGTCAGAGGTTTGCCGCGATAAATCCAGTATCCTTTTTCACAGTCAATTATCGTATCGGGGCGGACAATATTGTTGTCAAGTGCAGAGGCGACGGAGAATGGTTTCAGAATTGAACCCGGTTCCATTACATCGGCAATAATACGGGGGCTGGTGCTTTCCGGAGTGATGCTTTTTCTGTTGTTCGGGTTGAATGTCGGCCGTTGTCCCATAGCCCAGATATTGCCTGTTTTAGGGTCAATCAAAACGGCATAAACAGCTTTGGGATTGAGTTTTGCAAATGCCTTGTCAAGTTCATCTTCCAGAATTGCCTGAATAGGTTCACGAATAGTAAGATAAACATTTTTTCCGTTTTCAACAGTGAGGTTTTCCGCCAGACCGTAACTCAATTTTCTGCCGTCACGACTGATTTCCACGATAGCTTCGGCAGATTTCGGACTGAGATATTGCTCCATTGCCTTTTCCACTCCGAAAGTCGGTTTTTCTCTGCCGCTGTCATAAATTGTAAAGCCGAGTATCGGCGCAAGCATGGTATCTTTGGGATAATAACGCTTGTAAGCATATTCAAAATTCAATCCTTTAATGGATTGTTCGGCAATGATTTTTTTGATTTCTTCAGTTTGCAGCAGAGAAAGTTCACGGCTGAGTTGAAGCCATTGCGGGCGGCGGGTTTTTGGTTTGCCGTTATCATCAAGTACATAATTGCCGGTTTTGTCGCGGACGGGAATGCGGCGATAGAGTCTTTTTAAGACAGTATTGTAATTCATTCCGAGTTTGTCTGCGCAGAGTCTTGCGATTTTATGTTCATGTTCACCTTTTGACGGAATAACTGACGGGTCGGCAATCAGCCGCGCATAAGGCTGATTGGCAATCAGTACAAAATTGTCATAGCTGAAAATTTCTCCGCGCTTGCCGTCGCGTTTCAATGTTGCAGTATAAGTATTTTTGGCAAGCAGCAAATATTCCTGATGCTTGACGATTTGAACATAATAGAACCCGCATATAATGTAAATGAGCATAGGAACCATAAAAACAAAGACACAGGTCAGTATGCGGAATTTGATTTTTTCATTACTGCTGAGCATTGGTCCCCCCTCCGTTCATATTTTCAACGGACGGGTCTGTCAATATCAGCGACTCTGATATCAGAAGTTGAATATGACTCTGCTCGGACAAACTTATTTTCTGCAGTTTTTGCGGAACTGCCGTCCGGTGAATTGAGAGATATAAATTTTATTTGTGAATGGTCAGGCTCACGCAATTTCAGATTGAAACGGGCAATCTGACGGTCAATCATGTGCCGTGAGCTGGCATTTTCATAACGGTTATGCAGATATTTAAGTTCGCGGTCAATATTTTCAATTTTCCGGTTGACTGCGGCATTGTCCCGCTCAATGATCTGTATTTGCTGATTAAGATAGATATATGCATTGGCAACGACGAAAATAATCAGCAAAAATACAATGAGCTTGAGGATTATACCACAGTAAAATCCCCAGTCCGAACGTTCTTTGATCGGCTTTCTCAAGTTTTTTGATTTTGCGGTCTGAATGTTCATCAGAATTCAAACTCCGTCATATCCAATTGTTTATCTGTTATTTTCCGTATCACACGCAGTTTTGCACAGCTGCTTCTGCGGTTTTCCGATAGTTCTTTCTCTGAAGCGCAGAGAACGCCTTTGGTCAGGATTTCCGCCTCCGGTGTATGATTGCATACACAAACGGGAAAGGTCGGAGGGCAGAGACATCCTGTACTCAAACGCTTGAAAAAGTGTTTGACTATACGGTCTTCCAGTGAGTGAAAACTTATCACTGACAGAATACCGCCTTTTTTCAGGACATTGAATGCTCCCGCAAGACCTTTTCGCAGTTCTCCGAGTTCATCGTTGACTTCTATCCGCAATGCCTGAAACGCCAGTGTCGGAGAAGGCAGCTCGCCGGGGCGGGATTTTCCCAGTACCCGATCGCAGAACT
This sequence comes from Victivallaceae bacterium, assembly GCA_045657185.1. Classification (GTDB taxonomy): domain Bacteria; phylum Verrucomicrobiota; class Lentisphaeria; order Victivallales; family Victivallaceae; genus RGIG5270. The sequence goes on from JAZOSO010000100.1 coordinate 9,900, forward strand.
CCACAAGATCAGCAGTTGTGGAGAAAAGTTTTTTCTCACGCTGAGCGACAGCTTCTCTTGCAAGTTTTCTTGCCTGTTTGATTTCGCCGTACTCTTTGAAAATACGGACAAGATCCGCTTCTTCATACTGGTTCAGGATTCTGCTTGCCGTCAGAGAAGAGCGTCTGTCCATGCGCATATCCAGAGGACCGTCCATGCGCCATGAGAAGCCGCGCGCTCCGTCATCAAGCTGCGGACTTGACACGCCGATATCCAGCAGAACTGCATCGACTGTGCCATGCCAATTTTCTTCACGGGCGATATTTTCCATCTCAGAAAAAACTCCGTGATGCAGAATTACCCGTGACTGATATCCTTTTAAACGCTCCGAAGCACGCTTGAGAGCGTCAATATCCCTATCAATACCGATGACTTGCAAATTCTGATTGGCGTTCAGAGCATTGAGAGTATGACCTCCGTTGCCCAGTGTTCCGTCAATCATTCTGGCATTTGCAGTGCCGAAGTTCAGAAAAGATGCGACTTCTTCGGCAAGCACAGAATAATGCTCCAGCATTTCTGCCATTAAATACCTCCTGTAAATTCAAAAGAATTCACTGACTCGGTTATTTTCTGCAATTCATCCAGATAAGCATCATCGCCGCGGTTTTCGGCTTTCTGCCAAGTTTCAACAGAGCAGATTTTGATATGAGTCAATGCTCCGATCATTTTGAGCTGACCTGAAATACCGATAGCTTCAAGCATTGATTTGTCAAGTTTGATTCTTCCCTGTTTGTCACAACGGCAGTCTCTGGCTCTGGAACCGATACGCGCCAGAGCTGCTTGCAGTTCACGGTTTGCCAAGGAGAGTTTTCCCGCTTTCAGCAGAAATTCACGAAAGGTCGCATAGGGAAAAAGCAGCAAATCATTATCCCGTCCGGGCAGCAGAATAAGACGGGTTTCGCCGTCCTGACGCCACTCGCTCGGAATTGTGAGACGCCCCTGAGAGTCAAGCGCATGCTCATGCTCTCCGAAGAAAAATGTCTCATTATCAAATGTTTGCAGATTTTCCATTCCTAAACAACCCTATTTACCCCTTTTCTCCCCTATTATACCACACAATGGCACTTTTCGCAAGTTTTTTTTGAAAAAAAATGGAAAAATTTTCGACATTTTTTCATGTCATGGCAAATCATACAGACATATACGCAAATGCCCGCAATTCCGTCCGGCAATCTCTCTCTGCAAGCTGCAGAAAGAGACAGCATCAAAAGGAATGCGGGCACAGCCGTATTGTTGGCTGTTGATTATTTTTTGCGGTTCAGGAAGTTCAGAACGGCATTGGCGATTGTCAGCGGATGCGGAGGACAACCGGGAATATAAAGGTCGATTTTGTTTTCTTCAAGGAAGGAACGGTCAAGCTCTTCGGAATCAGCAAAAACACCGCCGGATATGGCGCATGTTCCGAGAAGAATTACAATTTTCGGGTCCGGCACAGCTTCGTAAGTGGTTTTCAATGCTGCTGCCATATTGCGTGATATCGGACCGGAAATAATAATACCGTCGGCATGGCGGGGGCTTGCGGCGATATCAATACCGTATCTGCCGAGGTCAAAATTGACATTGCCCGTAGCATTGAGTTCAAGTTCGCAACCGTTGCAGCCTCCTGCGGAAACACTGCGGAGCTTGAGTGACCTGCCGAACATTCTGACGATTTCACGGCGGATTTCAATGGCGGATTTTTTGTATTCTTCAGGAGTTGTCCCGGCGGTGATTTTCAATTTTTCACGGTCGGTTGTTCCTGTATGGTGAAAGTTGCAGAAATTTGCCGCCAGAGAGGGACAATTTCTGACACATTCGCCGCAGAACTGGCATTTGCCGATATCAACGGTTAAATCTTCAGAGATGGCATTGACGGGACAATTTTTTATACATTTACCGCAATGAGTGCACAAATTTGTTTTGAACTGCGGGAATCCGCGGTATTTTTTGTCAACTTGCGCAGTGAAAAGATTGCCGATATACTGACGGCCCTGTTTGAAAAATAAGCGTAAAGATTGAATCATAAGTCATTCCCCGAATATGAAAGGTCAAAACTTTTATTGCACAGCGGAAAGTCGCTGATTTGATTGTTGCGGACACTCAATGCAAGAGCAAACCAGTTGATGAAGGAGGGATCTTTCACTTTGTATAAAGCAAAAGGAGAATTTTCATTGTCGGTGGTCATGCCGATATGGACGATTTCTCCGCGCGGGCCTTCGCCTATTGCAATAATAAGTGAATCGGCATTGAATTTGCCGCTTTGAACTGAACGGATTTCTCCGGCGGGCAGTTCAGAAAGTATCTCAAGAACCAGTTCCAGTGAGTCGAGCGTTTCAACGATGCGCTGGCGGGTGCGGGAGAAAACATCGCCTGTACGCAAATGGGTATGATTTTTTGATTTGAGTTCCGCATAATATGGATTGGTGCTGAAAATACGGGCATCTTCATTGAGATTTGAGGAACGCCCGGCAACTCCGGTAAGTCCGATACTTTGTGCAGTTTTTTCGGCAACAATTCCTGTGCGCTCAAGTCTGGAACGGACTCCGGGAGACTCAAGCATTGTATTCCCCAGATGAGAGACACGGTCATAAACCATATTCAATGTTTCAGCGAGTTTGTCTTTAAGTTCTTCATCAATATCAAATGCGACACCGCCCAATGCCATCATACCTCTGCCGAAACGGTTTCCGCAAATGCTTTGCAGTGAATTGATTACATAGGTTCTTGTTGCACCTGCAAATGCTGCGCCCATGACATAACCGATATCATTGGCAATACCGCTCAATGTTGAGAGGTGCAAAGCTGCTTTTTCCAATTCAACGGCAATCGTGCGTATTGCATTTGCGCGCGGCGGAACTTCAATGTTCATGGCACTTTCAACGATGTTGAAGTAGAGCATGGAGTTTATTACCGCACTGTCGGAAGTTATGCTTTCGGCAAGGACTCGTTTGGAAGTCAATGCTCCTTTGCACATCAGTTTTTCTACGCCGCGATGCTGATAACCGAGCTGTATTTCCAGATGGTCGATTTTTTCTCCGCGGCACATGAAACGGAAATGGCCGGGTTCAATTACTCCGGCATGGACAGGGCCTACGGCGACTTCGTGAACACCGGTTCCTTGTTCTTTGAAAAAAGGATATTGTGCCATTTCAAGTTTGTGACATGCGTCTTTGGGAAAACGTACAGGTTTCAGCCATGGGTGGTCACTGTATTTTATACCGTAATTTTCTGCCAGTTCACGCTCAAAATTTACCCATGAGGGAACAATTTTGCCGATTGATTTATAGACTTCCTCAGTATCAAGTTCAATATATTCCAGATACAAAGTATTTGAGGAAGAGACAAACAAAGCATACACATCAATTCTGCCGTTTGAATTTTTGCGGCCGGCAATATTCATACAGCGGAATTTCTGTGCGCAGACATTTTCATAAAAGTATTCGTAAGGAACACTGTGCAAATCAGAAAGAATGACGCACTGATTGTTTTTTACTTCTATCATTTGAAATACCCCATCAATTCAGTAATATTTTTATCTGCAAATCCGTTATACAGCACGACAAAGAAAATCAATGCACTCAAAGTCAGCAGAATGACAATCGGAGCAATTGCGGAAAACTTGAACTTGTATCCTGACTGATTGAGGTTGGGTTCATTGCGTTCCATTGAAAGCATATTTTTGCCGAGTCCGTACATGATAATTGTCAAAAGCACAATAAACAGCACGCAGAGAAATTTGCTGTATGCAAAAAGCGAGGCAACTACCATAAATTCACTGATAAAAAGAACAAACGGTACAAATCCCATGATGGCAAGAATTCCGACCATGAAAATATATGCCAGAGGTTTGTGAATACGCATCATTCCTTTGACATCTTTGACGAGTTTTGTGCCGTACAGACTTAAAATATTGCCGGCAGTCAGGAACAATGCGCATTTGATAAGTGAATGACCTGCCATGTGCAGCATAAATCCGGTTTGACAGTTGACCGCTGCCGCAATAGCCAGAATACCCATATTTTCAACAGATGAATAAGCAAGCATGCGTTTGAAATTGTAGGCGTGAGAAATAAATACCGCCGCCACTGCCAGAGAGAGAAATCCCATTGTCAGTAAAATTGTTGCGGCAAAATTTTCCAGCCCTGTTCCTTTGGTAAGTACAATTATACGCACAATCGGCAGCATTGCACTGTTGAGCAGTGCCGCAGAGAGCAATGCGGAAACAGGCGTCGGAGCTTCACTGTGTGCGTCCGGCAGCCAGTTATGCACCGGGGCAAGACCGGCTTTTGTTCCGAACCCGATAATCAGAAACGGCAGGGCGATTTTTACCGCAAAAAGTTTTTCACGGTCAAGTTTCAATGTGCTGAAGTTCAAATTGCCGTCAGTTGCAATCAACAGCAGAACTATGCCGGCAAATGCAAAGGCAATACCTACTGAACAGATAAATACATATTTCCATGTAGCTTCCAGTGAGTGTGCGGAACCGTGATGTGCAATCAGTAATGCACTCAGCAATGTTGACAGTTCAATGAATACCCAGACCATGCCCAGATTGTCAGACAATATTGCCAAATCCATTGCTCCGACAAAACCAATCAGCGACGCATGATAGAGCGGACTTTTTTTCTGATACGGTTCTTCTTCGTGACGCAGGACAAAATCCATATTATACCATGCTGCTGCAAAAAGCACAAAAGACTCAATCAAAAGTGCGTAGCTGCTCAGTTTATCTGCATAAAGACCTATCGGAAAAAGTACTGAATCAAGCGTGAAAACTTTATTTTTCATGCCGAAAAGCACTAATGATGCCGCGAGATGCAAAATGCTGAATATAAAGAAAATACGACTTCCGGCTTTGACACCTTTATTAAAATATGCCAAAGCAGCGAATATCAAAATAACTGCAATGAAAATATCCATATCAATTCTTCAATCCTTTCAATTCATCAATAGATTGGCTGTGCATTTCAATACGGATTATTTTTACCAGAATACCTGCCAGCAGTACCCAGATGAATGCGTCAAGTGCAACGCCGAGACTGACGATAACGGGCAATTCTTTTGCCGCTGAGAGGCTCAGGAGAAAAATTCCGTTTTCCAGCACGCAGTAGCCCATGACATGAGTGATGAGTTTTTTGCGGCTTAAAATTACAAACATCCCGCTGAGAATCATGGCGATACCTCCGCCGAGAATAACGATTTTGACCTCAGGAATTTCGCGTTTCATGTAAAAAGCCGCCGCCAGACTGAGACCGATGCCCAGACTTACCATGAGCAGAGAAAAAATGTGCGGAACATAAGGTTCGGTTTCGCGTTTGATATTATTTTCTTTGATTACTTTGTTGAGGTAAAAAGGCACAAAAAATGCCTTCAGCAGCAGTGTTTCAATAACTGCCACTGCCAGAGTCAGATAACTTCCGTGACCGACGGAAAAGAAGATGAGAGAAAACAGCAAAAGCCCCTGCAAAGAAAGCATTTTGATATAAATCTCCAGCCTGCCGCTGGTGGATATGCGCAAAAGCGATATCATCAGCAATAATGTTACGATAAATTCAAATATTTCCATTTTTACACCTTGAATATAATTACACTCAAAAGCAATATCAATGACATCGCCGCTGAAAAGAGTATGTATTGATGTACATGAACCATACGCAGTCTTGCCTGCAATGATTCAACAAGTCCGACAATAACTGATATGACAATTATGCCCAGCACAAAGTAAACTTCATACCATTTGCAGCTGCGGCATTGAGCCAGAACCAGCGACAGGATAAATGATGCAAAAAGATAAATTTTGACCATGCCGCTGAAACTCATAAATGCCAGCTGCGGGCCTGACTGGTCAAGCACCATGGCTTCATGTATCATCGTCAGTTCAAGATGCGTTTCGGGGTCATCTATCGGCATACGGCTGCCCTCCAGCAGCATCAGCACAAACAGCACAAATGATGCAATAAGTGCAATCAGCAGACCTTCAACGCCGCCTGATGCAACCGCATCAAAAATACCGTTGAAGTTTGCCGCTTTGCCGTAAAATGCCAGCGAGGCAACTGTCAGCATGAGAGCGATTTCTCCTGTAACGGAAAAAACCAGTTCACGAGAACTGCCCATACCTTCAAAACTGCATCCGGATTCCAATGCGGCAATAACCGTGAAAAATCTGGAAAAACTCAGCATGTAGATAAAAAGAATATAATCAAAATAAGCAAAATTCAAAATACTTCTGCCGCTTACTTGAGGTATCAGCATGGATGCCGCAAGGACACCTGCCAATGCCAGTACGCCGCCGTTGCGGATGCAGGCAAATGAACTTAAGATTTCGCCTTTGCGCAAAAGTTTTGCCAAATCAAAACTGTACTGCCAGATTGACGGGCCTTTGCGGCGGGCGAAAAATGCTTTGACTTTTTTGATAATGCCGCACATAAGACAGGGCAGCATAAAAAGAAAAATGATGTTGATAATAATTACTTTCATTTCAACGCCTCCGCACTTGAACTGCTGAATATGGTATAGATAATGGCAAGCACCAGAAACAGTACGCTTATCCACAGATAACTCTGCATCAGACCGGACTGCAGAAACTGCAGTTTGCCGAGAAGGTTATTGAATTTGGTGCAAAGGAAGTCAACTCCTTCTTTTATCGGGTTGCGCACTTCATAGGTTCTTACGATATCAGCAGGATAAAGTTCATCAATATTTTCATTATTTTCTTTGCGGGGGAATATTTTATCCAAAAGCCGCATCAGCGAGAGACTCAGTGAATCTGCGGTATATTCCATTCTTGAATTTAATCCTGTATAGCCGCACCCCCAGGTCAATCCCCGTTTTGAACCGTTCATTGCCGTAAGGATATGACGGAATGCCCAGACCAGCAGAGAAATGCCGATAATAAGCACTGCATTCAATGTCAGCTCATAGAGAATTTCAGTAAATTTGCCGCGGCTGAAAGCAAAAAGCAAAGGCGCAACCCCCAGTGTCAGCGACAGCAGAGACATGGTACTTAAAGCCAGAATATTGAGTTTGTTTTCAGGAGATTTTTTCTGATATGCCAATTTTGCACGTTCCATGCCGAGGAATATCATTGAATAAAATTTAACGAAAACAAAGAGACTCAAAGCCCCGACCGTACCGAGAACTGTCAGACAGAAAACGCAAATCAATGCGACTTTGAATGAGTCTGCAGTGAACATCAATTCAAAAAATGCCGCATAGAGCAGAAATTTGCCGATAAAACCGTTAAGCGGCGGCAGTGATGATATCGCTAAAGAACCGAGCAGCATGCTGCGCTTGAGGCTGCTGAAAAATCTCCATTGACCGCCGAACTTGTCAAGGTCAGTCGTGCCGCTCCAGTTGCGGAGCAGGTCAGTCGAATAAAACAGCTGAGATTTGAAAAGTGAATGGTTGAGAGAGTGAATTAAAACTCCAGCCAGAGCCAGCATCGCCGCAAAAGCCGCATTATAAACATAAGCACCGAGACAGAAAACACCGACACCGATTATCACCAGTCCCATATTTTCCATGCTGCTGCCTGCAAGTACACGTTTTGCACGGTTCTCTGACAATGCCCACAATACACCCCATACCGCACTTACAACTCCGAGCAGCAAGAGGATATAACCGAAAGTTCCCGCATACTGTACACAGACCAGAAATGTACGGAGAATTCCGTATATTGCCATATTTATCATCACACCGGAAATCAGACCTGCTGATGCTCCGGGCGCAGCTTCATAACTGTCTGCCATATAGAAATGAGACGGAAAAAGTCCGAGTTTGATACCGAAGCCGATAAGCAATGCCCAGAAGCCGTAAAGACTTCCGCCGAAAGAACTGCTGCTTATGGAGATGAACCCCGTCATCAGAAATGCCGCAGAAACATGCATGACCAGCAGATAAGTCAATGCCTTGCGTGAGACTCCCTGAGTTTCATCACTGCATACTATCAGCAAAAATGAAAACAGCGACATCAATTCCCACGCTGACATGAAAAGCAGTGCCGAATTGAGGGTCCCGTCTATTTTTACCAGCAGCACTTGCAGCATTGACGCACCGAAAATACCGAGTGACGCATAGTAAAAACGGTTTTTCTGTTCAAATGCACGAGAACTTCCGGTAAGAGAAGCATTGTACATTGCACAGAAAAACAACCCCAGCCCAACTGCGGCAATGAAAAATTTGCCCACGATATCAAGTGAGAAATTCATCATTCCCAAAGTGTACTCCGAAAGTTCCTGATTGCGGACTCCGACCAGCATCAATCCTGTCGAATACAAACCGGCAAATCCTGTAAAAACCGCAAAGATTTTACCGCGTAAACGGCTGTTGAAAAATGCACTGACGATACCGCCTGATGCCAAAACCAGTGAAAGCACCAGTATTTGCGGCACCGGGTTATCAAAAATACTCATTTTTCCTTCCTTTTTATTGAGTTTGTTGTGATAAATTTTTTGCAATTCATATAATTTACCACTTTTTTCATTTTTTTCAAAATTTTTTTTGATTTTGACTGGTGAAAATTGCGTATTAATGATATATTTATACTAATTATGAAGAAATCAGCGAAAAAAATTGAAAAAAAACCGAAAATTCCGAAAGTAAAAGAGCCGATGTCGCCGGAAAAAAAGCTGGCGATGAAAGTTGTTCTGGTTTTTGCCGTTCTCGGAATGCTTCTTTGCGCCGTTATTTTCGGGGCAATTTATCTTTACAAGGCAGTCTGTACAGAGAACAGCAATTATCTTTTGCGCCATGTGGAAGTTGACAGCAGTGGTTATTGGGACGGACGGGATGAGCTGGTTGCCGCATTTCTCCGTCTTAAAATAAACAAAGACAACATCTTCAAACTTGATTTGGAGCAGATAAAAAAGCAGGCTTTGCGAATTCCCGGAGTCAAGGAATGTGAAGTCCGCAGACTTCTGCCTGATACTTTGCAATTCAATTTTATTGAACGCGTGCCGCGTGCAAGAATATCGGGACATCCGAGCTATCTTGTTGATGAGCACGGAATTATACTTTTCAGAAAGTATTGTATGCAGCATTCGCAAAATCTTGTTATGCTGACCGGTATCAATCCCAAGCGCAAGTTTTCAGTGAATACCCAAGCTGAAGATTTGGTCAATGCTATGCAAATATCGCTTTTGGCATTGCGTTATCACTCTGATATTGAGATAGTTGCAATGGATGTCAGCAATAAGGATTTTCTTAAATTGTATGTCCGTTATGCCAAAGGTAAACTCCGTCAGGCAATCATGCCCAATGATTTGAACGGTGCGGATTTGCGATTGAAAGCACTCCGCACTGCTCTGATACGCTCACACAATGCCAATGATGGTGTAAAACTTTACAATTTGAGTTTTGACGGCAGAGTTATTTGTCAGTAATTCAGTCCACAATCAACGGTTTTGAGCGGTCATGCTCATGTTTGATGCGTATTTTATTGCTGTTGAAAAGGTCAAAATTGATGGAAAAATCTTCCCGTGAATCTCCCTCTGCAGCACCGAGTTTGCCTGACTCTATCAAATCATAAACAATATTTCCGATATCATCGGCACATTTGACACGCCAGCTTTCAAGTACAGTTTGAGCAAGGGGACCGTACTGTTCCTCTGCGTAGGTTCTGCAATTTTCCAGGAGTTCATACGCGGATATATGCCGCGCTTCTTCCAAACGGCTGATTGCGTATGTAACTGTTTCACGCACAAAAAGATATGCGTCCTCAGGGTATTGCAGTTTTACTTTTTGATTTTTCACAAAGATATTCCTTATTGACTTAAAACAAAAACACATCCGGGGGCAAAAAGATTATGTCCCAGCCACAACGGAGCATCCCAATTGCTTCCGATGGCGATGGATTGCAGTATTTTGATGTCTTTTTCTTTGCACAGACGCTGAAAATCGGCAATTGTTCCCAAGTGAATGTTGGGAGTATTGTACCACTCATGCGGCAAAGATTTATTGCGCGGCATGCGGCCGCTGAAAAGCAGCTGCAGGCGGTTCGGGAAATAACCGAAATTTATAAAACTTACAACAGCCTTTTTGCCGACACGAACTATTTCTCCGAGCAGACGGTCGGGATTGTCAAGCTCCTGCAATGTGTGGCTCAAAATGACATAATCAAAACTTTTGTCATCGGCAAAGTCCAGATTGCTGTTCAAATTACGCTGAATGACAGGCACGCCGTTGGCAATGCACTGCAAGATTTTTTCCTGTTCAAGTTCCAGTCCGAGGACTGAAGCGTTTTTGCTTTTTTTCAAATGCGCAAGAAATCTGCCGTCTCCGCATCCGAGGTCAAGCACCCGTGAATCAGGTTCAATCAGACGGCTGACGATCTGCAAGTCACGGCGGTTATTAAAAATATTATTCCCCATTTATTTTGCCTCCGTTACTTTTTTGAATTCATTGCCGACAAAGTCACGCACCATGCGTCCCAGAGTTTCAAATTCAAGCAAAAATGCATCATGTCCGTAACTTGATTCAATATCAACATAACTGACTTCAATATTATTTTTGAGCAAGGCGCGCACCAGAGTTGCTGACTGTTCACTCGGAAAAAGCCAGTCACTTGTAAAAGATACCACCAGAAATGAACTTTTGACTTTGGCAAAAGCATCGGCAAGGTTTCCTCCGAAACGGCTTGCCAAATCGTAATAGTCAATAGCTCTTGTAATATAAAAATAACTGTTTGCATCAAATCTTTCCACAAAGCGGCGGCCCTGATGTTCCAAATAACTTTCCACCTGAAAATCATAGTCAAAATTAAATGAATAATTTTCGCTTTTCTGCAATCCGCGGCCGAACTTTCTGCCCATGGACTCATCACTTAAATAGGTGATATGCGCCAGCATGCGGGCAGTGGCAAGTCCTTTATCCGGTACATTCTGAGTTTCATAATTCCCGTTATTGAAATTGGGGTCGTATTTAATGGCTTCACGGCTTACCCAGTTGAAGGCTATACCTTGTGCTGAAAGCTGTGTTGTTGTGGCAATCGGCAGTACACTCTGCACCATTTCAGGATAATTTACCGCCCATTCCAAAGCCTGCATGCCGCCCATTGACCCTCCGATAACTGCCAGCAGACGCTCAATTCCGAGATGTCTGATAAGCGCATGCTGCGCCCTGACCATATCACGGATGGTGATAACAGGGAAATCCATATTGTAAATTCTGCCTGTATCGGGATTTACAGAGCGCGGACCGGTAGAACCTGAACAGCCTCCGAGAACGTTGGAGCAGATGACGAAATATTTGTCAGTATCAAGATATTTGCCGGGTCCGACCATATCGCTCCACCAGCCGGGTTTTGCATCGCTTTCACTGTGATAACCGCAAATATGGGCATCACCGGACAGCGCATGAAAGACCAGAATAGCGTTGTTTTTATCTTCATTCAGCTTGCCGTAAGTCTCATAGCGCAAATTTACGCCGTTAAGCGACCTGCCGCAATCCAGAAGAAGCGGTTCGGTAAGAACGAAGTCTTTTTCTTCAACAATCCATTTTTTTGTATCTGTACTCAAAATTTTTTCCTCGTATTAGTAACGGTACAAATCGTTTTTGAAGGGGCCGTCAACTTCAACTCCGATGTATGCCGCCTGTTTTTCGGTAAGTTTGCTCAATTTTGCTCCGAGTTTTGCAAGATGCAGACGGGCGACTTCCTCGTCAAGTTTTTTACTGATGCGGTAAACTCCGACTTTGCGGTCGGGGTTGGCTGCGATATCCAGATGCGCAAGAGTCTGATTGCAGAAACTTGTTGACATTACAAATGACGGATGCCCTGTGGCACAGCCGAGATTGACAAGTCTGCCCTCTGCCAGCAGATAAATTGAATGTCCGTCTGCAAAAGTGTAACGGTGAACAGGACAGAAAGAACCTTTGATTTCTGTTTTTGTGACACCTGGATATTTTTCCAGATCGGCAACCATGATTTCATTGTCAAAGTGACCGATGTTGCAGACGATTGACTGGTCTTTCATCTTTGCCATGTGTTCTGCGGTAATGATATCGCAGTTGCCGGTGCAGGTAACGAAAATATCAGCTTCACTCAAAGCGTCTTCAATCGTGCAGACTTTGTAACCTGCCATGCATGCCTGTAAAGCGCAAATCGGGTCAACTTCACTGACCAGCACACGGGCGCGTTCATTGTGCATTGATTCGGCACAGCCTTTGCCGACATCGCCGTAACCGCAAATCATTACGGTTTTGCCTGCAATCATCACATCCAATGCGCGTTTGATACCGTCGGGAAGTGAGTGACGGCATCCGTAGATATTATCAAACTTGCTCTTGGTGACGGCGTCATTGACATTGACTGCCTGAAAGAGAAGTTTATTGTTCTTTTCCATTTGTTCAAGGCGGTGAACTCCGGTAGTGGTCTCTTCGGAAACTCCGCGGACTGCGGCGGCGACTTTGTGCCAGTGACCGGGTTTTTCCTGCTGAATTTTTTTCAGCAGATTTTTGATTACCTGAAGTTCTTTGTTGTCAGTAGGTTCATCCAGCATTGCCGGGTTGTCTTCGGCTTCAACGCCCATGTGGATAAGCAAAGTAGCGTCTCCGCCGTCGTCAACAATCTGGTCGGGACCGCTGCCGTCGGGATAAGTCAGCATACGGTAGGTGCAGTCCCAGTATTCTTCCAGAGTTTCGCCTTTCCATGCAAAAACCGGAATACCGCGTGCTGCGATTGCCGCTGCCGCATGGTCTTGAGTTGAAAAAATATTGCAGCTTGCCCAGCGGATGTTTGCTCCGAGTTCTGCAAGTGTTTCAATGAGAACGGCAGTCTGAACGGTCATGTGCAGTGAGCCTGAAATTTTGATGCCGGAAAGCGGTTTTGATTTGCCGTATTTTTCACGCAGAGCCATCAAACCGGGCATTTCTGCTTCTGCGATATCAAGTTCTTTGCGGCCGAAGTCCGCCAATGTAATATCTTTTACTTTGTAGTCCATATATATTATTCCTTATTTATATTGCAATTTCAATTTGTTCCATGCGTCAGCAGGAAGTTTTGCACCCTCGACCTGAACGATTTCGGCACTGACATTAGAAGCGCATTCTCCGCATTTTGCCATGTCAAATCCGCGATAGAGACCGTAGAAAAATCCGCCTGCCCATGAGTCGCCTGCACCTGTTGTGTCAACAGCTTGTACAGGAGTAACAGGAATTTTATAAATCTTTCCGTCACAGCCGATAAGCGAACCTGCTTTGCCGAGTTTTATAACGGCTGTTTTGCATTTTTTCATGGCATCAGTGATGTTTTTTTCATGTTCATCATTTCCGAAAAATGCTTTTGCTTCATCTTCGTTGGCAAAAATCATATCAAACATGTTTTTATCGTATAATTCATGCAGTTTTTCCTGAAAAAGTTCAACCACATTGAATGACGCAAAATCAATGGCAATTTTACATCCTGCTTCACGAGCCTTGTTCAAAGTGTAATCAAAAGTCGCCATTTCAAAAAGTCGGTAGCCTTCAAAATAAACTATTTCTGTTCTGCTGAAATCAACTTTGCTGATTTCTTCAACAGTCATAAGTGCAGATGCTCCGAGATTTGAACGCATGGTACGCTCCGAGTCAGGAGTGATAAAGGAAATACAGCGTCCTGTAGGTTCTGACGGATGTTTGAAAAGATACTCCGCTGACCCTCCCGCCTGTTTAAGTTCGGCAGTGTATTTTTTTCCGAATTCATCATCTCCGAGCATGCCGAGCATGGCGCAGGGCGCACCGAGATTGGCAAGACAGTTTACTGTATTTCCTGCTGCTCCGCCGTTGGCAATAGAACAATCCGCTCCGGCAAGTTTCAGAGCATTCTCCTGTGTTTCAATGCTCCAATGGTCCATGCCGCCTTTATCTCCGACATTCAAACGGACAAAATCATCGCTGACATTGACCAGAATATCTACCAGCGGCGCACCTGTTCCCAGAAGAAAGATATCACGCATAGTGACCTCCGCAAGAAGTAATTATTTACATTCAAATTCGGAAGCCGCCTGCTGTAAATCGCTGATGCGGTCGGTTTTTTCCCACGGGAAAATATCTCTGCCGAAGTGACCGTATGCGGCACTTTGACTGTATGACCAGCCGTTGCCGGGATATTTGAGTTTGAGAGTATCAATAATTGCTTTCGGTTTGAGGCTGAAGCATTTGCGGATTACTTTTTCCAGATCGGCGTCATTTTTAAGTTTGCCTGTTCCGTAAGTATCAACATTGATGCTCAGAGGTTCGGCAACGCCGATAGCATAAGCAACCTGGATTTCGCATTTATCAGCCAGCTCGGCGGCGACGATGTTTTTGGCAATGTAGCGGCACATATAAGCAGCGGAACGGTCAACTTTTGACGGGTCTTTGCCGGAAAATGCACCGCCGCCGTGAGAACCGACGCCGCCGTAAGTATCAACAATAATTTTGCGTCCGGTCAAACCTGTATCGCCGTTGGGACCGCCGATTTCAAAACGGCCTGTCGGGTTGATGTAGTAAGTTATTTCATCATTGAGCAATTCATTCGGAATAACTTCATAAACAACCTGTTTGACCAAAGCAGTCAAATCTTCAATTTTCATATCGGGAGTATGCTGGTGAGAGACAACGACAGACTCAATATGCAGCGGAACGCCGTCTTTGTAATGGACGGAAACCTGACTTTTTGAGTCGGGACGCAGGAAGCTGTATTTTTCGGGCTGAGTGTGTCTGAGCTGGGCAAGTCTCTCAACAATGCGGTGAGAATAGATAATCGGAGCAGGCATCAATTCTGCGGTTTCGTTTGAAGCGTAACCGAACATCATACCCTGATCTCCGGCACCCAGTTCCTGAGTTGCATTTGTTGCTTCGGTGACACCCATTGAAATATCTGCTGACTGTTTATGGATAGCGACAATGACTTTAGCAGTATCGGCGGAAAATCCGATATTTGCATCGACATAGCCGATATCACGGACGGCATCAAGTGCGATTTGCTGCCAGTTGACTTTGGCATTGGTGGTGATTTCGCCGGAAATGACGATCAGATCGGTGGTACAGAGTGTTTCGCAGGCGACACGGCTCTCAGGATCCTGCATCAGGCATGCGTCCAGAATTGCATCGCTGATACGGTCGGCTACTTTATCGGGATGGCCCTCAGATACAGATTCTGAGGTAAAAACGTGTTCGGCAATAATCTTACTCATATAAAAATCCTCTTGGTTTGAAACTTTTTTACATAATACAAAAAATAGGACTTAATGCAAGCCCTATTTTTCGTAAAAGTCTAAAAATTTGAGTTTAAGATACTTTAATTTTATTCTTTTATTTTCAATTCAATCTTTAGCGGATTGATCATTTTTCTTTTTTGCGTGCGGGGAGCAGCATACCGCGGCGGTTTTTGCCCCATGCATCTTCGCTGTTGCCTTCAACGGCGGGCTTGTCTTTGCCGTATGAAATGGTGCGGAGTTTGGCACCGTCAACATTGGCTCTGATGAGATATTCGCGGATCATGTTTGCGCGGCGGTCTCCGAGAGAACGGTTGTATTCTTCAGTTCCGCGCTGGTCGCAGTGACCTTCAATGATCAGATAGAGGTTGTCATAACGGTTGATGTATGCGGCAACCTTATCAAGTTTTGCGGCTTCAGAGGGAGCGAGTGCATTTGAGTCGTAACCGAAATAGATAGTCGGGAAGTTCAGATTGAGAACTTCAAAATCATTGAGCGGACTTTCCCCGAGTGAATTTTCGGTTGCGTTGCCTGACCATTCGCCGGGAGCTGCGACGACTTCATTTGCGCCGAGGTCATCCATCGGCTGAGGAGTGTCTTTTTCTCCGTCACCCTGATCAAACCATGAACAACCGGCAACAACGCAGACGACGGAGAGCGCCCACAACAAATTTTTCAAGTTTTTAAGCATTTTCTTTCCTTTATGTTAAAGTGTTAATAATAAAAACATTCTGAAGATACGGCAGACACTGATTTTCATTCTCTATCCGTATTTTATATAAGATATACCTAATCAGACAAAAAGCAATTGTTTTTTTGTAAAAAAAGTTGATTTTTTTGCTGCATTTCCGCAAAATGCGTCTTTCTCTTTATGTTTCAACGAGATAAAGGTGAAGAACAGTATTTTTTCAGAACATTGCAAAATTGCAGATTATAATTGTCTGACAAAAAAATCTGATTTTTTTTAAGATTAGTTTTCAGCGAAAGATAATTTTTAAAATAATAATTTCAGCCTCAAAATGTCTTTTTTCTGAGCTGTATGAATTTTATTGCGCAAGAAAAATCTCTTGACAATGCTCAAAAAAGGTGTATATTACATTCAGTACTTTATACGGATTTTTTTACAGAAAATTAAAACAGGTGTTTTTATATGAAAGAAAATTATTTGGAATTGACTGTCGGAGCGGTATTTGTGTATAATTTTGTACTGTCCCGCTTTCTCGGTATCTGTCCGTTTCTCGGAGTGTCAAAAAAGATATCCACGGCACTCGGAATGGGCGGATCGGTAATTTTTGTGATGACCTTGGCATCTTTCTGCACATCGCTGATTTATCACAAAGTATTGCAGATAAAAGAGATTATGGGATACAAAGTAGATCTTGCTTTTTTGCAGATACTTCTTTTTATTGTCGTTATTGCAGGTCTGGTGCAGCTTCTTGAGATTGTACTGCAGAAACTCAGTCCTGTTCTTTATGGTGCATTGGGTATTTATCTGCCGCTTATTACAACCAACTGCGCTGTTCTCGGTGTGGCGACTATCAATGCACAGAGTTCCCGCGCTGTATTGCCGTCAACAGTTTTCGGTTTCTTTTCCGGTGTGGGATTTGCATTGGCACTGGTACTTTTCGCCTCTCTGCGTGAGCGTCTGGAACTGGCGCAGATACCGAAAATATTTCAGGGGATGTCAATAGCTCTCATCACTGCCGGAATTCTTGCCATGGCTTTTATGGGCTTTGCAGGGCTCTGCTGAAAGGAGGACTTTATGTCAGAATTGTTTGCTGAATATTCGAATATACTTTTTGCCGCGGCGGCAATGGGGGCTGTCGGGCTGGTTCTCGGTTTGCTGATAGGTATTGCCGCCAAAATTTTTAAAGTGGAAAGTGACCCCAGGATTGCTCTTGTGCAGGAACTTCTCCCCGGAGCCAACTGCGGCGGATGCGGCAAAGCGGGCTGTGCCGATTTTGCCAAAGCTGTCGTTTCCGGTGAACTGCCGCCAGGCAACTGTCCTGTTTCAAGCAAAGAAACAGTAAATGCTATAGCTCAGGTCCTCGGTATTGACAGCAGTGCTTCTTTTCGCAAATGTGCAGTTGTTCTTTGCGGAGGAGACCGCAATCAGACTAATAATCCGTCATTGTATAACGGTGTAAGTGACTGCCGTTCCGCCAATATGATTGCAGGCGGTCCCAAAGGCTGTTCATACGGTTGTATGGGGTTGGGAAGCTGTGCCAGAACATGTCCTTTCGGAGCTATTGAGATAGTCAACGGTCTGGCAATCGTTCACAAGGAACTTTGCGTAGGCTGCGGCAAGTGCGCCGAAGTTTGTCCCCGTAAACTCATAAAACTTGTTAATGCAGATGCTCAGGTGCATGTTTACTGCAGCAATCCCGAAAAAGCTCCCGTGAAACGGAAGTTCTGCAAAGTTCCCTGTCTCGGCTGCAGAAAGTGTGAAAAAGCTTTGCCGGGTAAAGTTGTTTTTGACGGCTTCCGTGCCGTAATTGATTACGATAATGACAGTTTCCCCTCCGCAGAAGATATTGAAAAAGTCGGTTGTCCGACTCAATGTTTCATCTCTTCTGATATGCACTATGCAATCGAACATGACGACCCCGACCACAAAAATTTCAAGGAGGCAGAATGATGTCCAGATACCATTTTGATATAAGCACGTTCCGCGGCGGTATTCATCCTGAAAATGACGGCAAGGATTTGAGCAGAGATGCCGCTATCCGTACCGCACCGCTTTTTGAATATTATCATATTGCCCTGCAGCAGAATATCGGCGGCGCACCCAAATGGATCGTAAAAGTCGGAGATACTGTAAAAAAAGGGCAGAGAATCGCTGAAGCAAGCGGTTTTGTTTCCAGTGTTCTGCATGCTCCCACCAGTGGAATTGTTGAAAAAATTGAACTCCGTCCGGGCATTACGGGTACTCCTGTTGAAACAATGATTCTCAAAAGCGACATGCTTGATGAAGCTGCAGAATTTTATCCACACATAGATTGGAAAGAGGCATCGCCTGATGAGCTCAGAAAGCGTATTTCAGATTGCGGTATTGTCGGTATGGGCGGAGCCGCTTTTCCGACTTTCGTCAAATTGAGCGTGCCTCCTGATAAAAAAATTACCGACCTCATCATAAATGGCGCAGAGTGCGAACCTTACCTTACTGCTGACCATCGCCTTATGCTTGAGTGTCCTGAAAAAGTCCTTATCGGCGCATCAATCATGGCGCGTATCCTCGGTATTGAAAAGATTCATATCGGCGTTGAAATCAATAAGATTGACGCTATTGAGACTTTGATAGAACACAACAAACCTTATAATATCGGTCTTGTCGGACTGCATGTACGCTATCCGCAGGGCGCAGAAAAACAGCTCATTTACGCTGTAACCAAACGCAAAGTTCCCGCCGGCGGTCTTCCCATGGATGCAGGCGCAGTAGTTCAGAATGTTGCTACTGCTGTTGCTATTGCAGAAGCGGTTATTGAGGGTAAGCCTCTCTATGAACGTATTACCACCATTACCGGTGAAGCTGTTAAAACTCCGGGCAACTGGCGTCTGCGTATCGGTACTCCGCTGGATAAAGCACTTGAACTTGCTGACGGTATTGTCGAAGAGCCTGCCAAAATTATTCTCGGCGGTCCGATGATGGGGTTTGCTCAGCGTTCATTGGAGACTTCAATTCAGAAAAATTCAGGCGGTCTGCTGCTGCTGCCGCCATCAAAAATCACTCAATATATATCATTTCCATGTATCCGCTGCGGAAGTTGTCTTTCCGCATGCGCCATGAATATAAATCCGTCATATCTGGGAATTGTTATTGAAAGTGAAAAGTTTGACCTCGCCATGAACAGTAATGTCATGGACTGCATTGAATGCGGAGCATGTGCTTATGTCTGCCCCGCACATCGCCCTCTTGTACAGCATATCCGCCGCGCCAAAGCTGAGATCCGCAGCCGTATGGCGGCAAATAAAAAATAAGGTGTTATTATGAGTGAAGAAATTCAGGAAAAAAAAGAGATAAGAATGCCGCTTTGTGACAGTCTCATTTTGAGTTCATCTCCTCACATTCAGACCCGCAACAGCGTTCAGAAAATAATGTTTAAAGTAATTATCGCTCTTGCACCTGCAATGGCGGCAAGTATCTATTATTTCGGTATGGCAGCGATCAAAACTCTGATTTGCACAGTACTTTTCTGTATCATTGCCGAAGCATTGTGGTGTATATTTGCCAAAAAATCCGTCCGCATAACTCTTTCTGACGGCAGTGCTGCTGTTTCAGGTGTAATTCTTGCTTTGAACTTTAATGCTTCCGTGCCGTGGTATGTCTGTTTGATCGGTGCATTTTTGGCGATATGGCTCGGTAAGCAGGTTTTCGGAGGTATAGGCTACAATCCTTTCAATCCTGCTGTTGTTGCCCGTGTCGGATTGCTTATCGCGCTCCCCGGCATAATGACGACATGGACGCCGACTTCAAAAATAATTGAGACTGCACAGCATCGTATTTCACAGAATGAGTCTTACTGCAGAACTTTTTTCAGCGCAGAAGAATGGAAAAAACTTCAGGATTCTGTCAGTAAAAAATCGGATACAGACGTCATTACCTGCGCTACTCCGCTCAGTATGGTATCTGAACGCGAAAAAAATATTAAAATTTCATCGGAAAATATTTTTACTGATATTGATAACCGTACTGCATGGAAAAATTATTTTCTCGGTAATGTCGGCGGCGCAATGGGGGAAACCTGTTCTCTGGCTTTGATTATCGGCGGTGTTCTGCTTATTCTCTGGCGTCTTATCAACTGGCGTGTGCCTGTTTTCTTTATCGGTACAGTTTATCTGTTTACCGGAATGATAAATTTCTTTTATCCCAATCTTACGCCGTCACCGACTTTTCATATTCTCACCGGCGGTCTGATGCTGGGGGCAATTTTTATGGCAACAGATATGGTGACAAGTCCTGTTACCAACCGCGGCAGTGCGCTTTTCGGCATCGGATGCGGTCTTATTACTGCAATTATCCGCATTTGGGGCAACTATCCCGAAGGAATAAGTTTTGCCATACTTTTTATGAATGCACTCGTTCCTTTTATTGATAAACTTTTTATCCGTATGCCTTTCGGCACCCCGAAAAAGAAAGGAGCATGAAATGAATTTCAATAAAACTGAAAATACTGCCGTACTCGGTATTTTTCTGGCTTTTACAGGTTTGCTTGCTGCACTTTTGCTGGCTTATTTTTCGCAAATTACTGCCGCTCCCATTGCAGAAGCGGCGGCGAAAAGTGCGGATAAATCACTTGCTGCAGTCATGCCGGTTTTTAAAACCAAAAAAAGTACAGTCTTTGAAGATATCACATTTACTGCTGTTTTTGATGCAAAAGGTCAGCTTGCCGGTGTTGCAGGTGAAGCCTCCGCCAAAGGTTACGGCGGCGATATCAAAACTCTTGTCGGCATGAACCCCGACGGAACTGTTCGTACTGTAATTGTTTTGGAAAATAATGAAACTCCCGGACTCGGCAGCAATGTCTGTGTCCGAAAGGAACAGAAAACTTTAAAAACTCTTTTCAGCAGAGAAAAAAGAAGTTCAGCTCTTGCTCCCAATCGTATTCTTGATTATTACAGCGGCAAAAGTATTGATTCAAATACAGTTCCGTGGAAAGTCTCCAAAGACGGCGGTTCCTGCCCTTATATTACAGGTGCGACAATTTCCAGCCGTGCTTTGTGCAAAGCAGTTTATCATATTGTCTCTGTTTACAGTTCAAATAAACAGACAATTCAAGCAGAATTTTTGAAACAGGAGGGTAAATAATATGAAACAGCTCTTGAAAGACCTCTTTAAAGGTATCTGGAAGGAAAACCCGACTTTTGTTCTTACTCTCGGCATGTGTCCGACATTGGCGGTCACTTCAAATGCTCTCAACGGAGCAAGTATGGGTATTGCCACAACTTTTGTTCTGGCAGGAAGTAATCTTGTTATTTCTCTTATCCGCAAGATAGTTCCCAATAAAATCCGTATTCCCGTTTATATTGTTATTATTGCCGCCTTTGTTACAATTATCGAAATGCTGATGAAAGCATATGCCCCTGCGTCTCTTTGCGAATCGCTCGGCATTTTTATTCCGCTTATTGTAGTCAACTGCATTGTGCTCGGCAGAGCTGAAGCATTTGCTTCTCAAAACGGAGCATTGCGTTCGCTTTTTGACGGTATCGGTATGGGGCTCGGTTTTACTCTGTCGCTGACGATTATCGGCTCTCTCCGTGAGTTTTTGAGTTCAGGTTCGCTTTTTGATATTAAAATAATCAGTGCATGGACGACTGATTTTCTGCTGCCGTCAAGTGCGCCGGGCGCATTTATCATACTTGGATGTCTCATGGCATTTATGAATTATCTGAACATTAAAAAAGCTGTTAAATCCGGTAAAGTCTATATCCCTCCTGCGGGACTTGACTGCCGTCACTGCAATATTTGTTCCTTTACAGAGAAAAAACACGACAAATGAATAAAAATTACAAAAATCTGCGTCTCGCAATCAGCTGCGGCGGTACCGGCGGACATTTTTATCCCGGTTTGAGTATCGCAAAAGTCCTCAAAAAAGAAGGCGGTAATGTTATTTTGCTCCTTTCCGGTACAAATTCAAAAAAACAGAAAGAAATTGCCGATGCCTGCGGTATTGATGCAATCGCTTTTCCCGATATGCCAAGTCCCCGCAACCTGAAAAATCTGCCGAAATTTTTAGATGGACTTTGTTCCGGATATCTTCTTGCACGGCGCGCTGTTATTGAAAATGAGATTGATGTTGTTCTCGGTATGGGGTCTTTTACTTCTCTTCCCCCCGCATTTGCGGCAAAACGGCTCAAAAAAACACTTTTTCTCCATGACGGCAATGCTAAAATCGGCAGAGCGAATATTTTTCTTTCTTTTTTTGCCGAACATCTATGGACTGCTTTTCCGCCTGTGAATTTCAATAAACTCAGATGTCCGTGGTCGGTTATCGGTATGCCTATACGTCCCGAACTCACTGACGGTAAAAAATATTCAAAAGCGGAAGCCCTTCAGGAACTCAATTCAAGATTTAACAAAAATTTTAAAGCCGATATTCCGACAATTCTTATTTTCGGCGGCAGTCAGGGCGCACAGAAAATAAATCTTGTTCTTCCTCAATATCTGAAAACTCTCTCACCTGACCGCTGTCAAATTATTCACCTTGCAGGACCGGGTAAGCTTGAAGAGACCGTAGAGGCATATAACGGATGCAAAATAGAACATCTGCTCCTTGACGCATCTTCTGAAATGCAGCTTATGTACGGTGCAGCTGATTTTGTTGTCAGCCGTTCAGGCGGAAGTACTGTTGCGGAAATCGCTTTTTTCGGCAAAGCTGCTTTACTCATTCCGTATCCCTATGCCGCTGAAAATCATCAGTACGATAATGCTGAATTTCTTAAACGCAGCGGCGGTGCAGTCATCCTTGATAACAGTCAATGTACTCCTGAAGCTTTCAGCGAAATCATCACCCCGCTGCTTGATGCTCCTCAAAAAATTTCCGATATGAGTACAAAATCACGCTCTGCACACACTCACGATGCCGTCAGAGAAATACTTGATTATCTTCTTGTGTAACACTGCAAAAAAAAAGCCCGCTTGTTTCAGCGGGCATAATAATAAGAAATCAATCCTGTTCTTTGAAGTCGTCTTTGCGGACTCCGCAGATGGGGCAGGTCCAGTTTTCGGGGAGGCTCTCAAAAGCTGTGCCTGCGGGGATATTCATCACATCGTCGCCTTTTTCGGGGTCATAGACATAGCCGCACATGGTGCATACATATTTTTTCATAATAAATCCTTTCTTTTTATTTATCGCCGACGAGCATTTTGCCGAGGGCGAAACCTTGTTCATAGTAATTTTTCAAATTTTCGTAAGTCGGAACATATTTGTTTGACTGCGGTTCAAACGGCAGTTCAAATTTCATTTCCGCAAGTTCAGCCTGGATTTTTTTGGGTGCTTCACCGCTCCAGCCGAAAGATCCGAAAGCGTAACCGATTTTGTTAGTGGTACGCAGCAGACCTTTGATGTAGGTAAGTACATCTGCGACTGTCGGATACATTTGGTTGTTCATAGTCGGGCTGCCGACACAGACCAAACCTGCATCCAGTATATCGGTCATAATATCGCTGCGGTCGGCGGCGCCGATGGCAGTGACTTTGACTTCCGCTCCGGCGGCACGGATACCGTCAGCAAGAGCTGTTGCGATTTTTTCGGTTGAATTCCACATGGTTGCGTAGAATACGATTGCTTTTTTGCCGCGTTCACCGGATGCCATTTGCGCATAAAGCTTTTGAATAAAATCAATAGTTTCAGGGGTGCGGAAAATGGGGCCGTGGTCAGGAGCGAGAATTTTGACATCCAAATTCAATTCTCCGAGAGTTTTGATTGTGCCGCGTACCTGATTTGAGAGGTGCATCAGAATATTTGCAAAATATTTTTTTGCCTCATAAGTCATAATTGAGACATCGTTCAAATCCGCATAAAGGTTCGCTGTGGCATAGTGCATGCCGAATGCGTCCTGACTGAACATTACTTTGTCATAATCAATATATGTCACCATGCTGTCGGGCCAGTGCAGCATACGGGTTTCAACTGCGTGCAAAGTGTTTTTGCCGAGTTTTAAAGTATCTCCTGTTTTGAGCGGAGTTACTTCAAAGTCTTCACCTAAATATGCTTTGAGAGCTTTTTCGCCCATAACGGAGGCAAATACTTTTTCCGGTTTGACTGCATTGACCACGTCTGCCAGACATCCTGAGTGGTCAGGCTCAGCGTGATTGGAGACGATGTAATCAATTTTTGACGGGTCAATAACTGATGAAATGCGCGCCATAAGTTCGTTGAAAAACGGCTTTTTGACTGCATCTATCAAAGTCACTTTTTCGTCAATGATGAGAAATGCATTGTAACTTGTTCCGCGGGCGGTTTGATAGCCATGGAAGTTTCTGACATTCCAATCAACAGAACCGACATAATAAACATTTTCGCTGATTTGTATTGCTTGCAAATATTCTTTCATACAACCTGCTTTCTGCAAGGCAAAATTTTCCGTGCCTGCGGCGGATTTTATTAACTTTTGTTATAATATACTCACTCAAGCTCAAAAAATCAACCTGAGCACGGATTTTTTTTGTACAATTTGCAGAAATTTTATCTTCAGTTGAGACAACCTTTGCAGGAAGTCCACAATCCGTGAAGATTGCAGTAAGCGCGGGCTGAAATTTCTGCCCCTTCGGGAATACCGCAGAATTCAGCTTCAGGCATCTCTCCCAGCTTGAGATACTGGCGAATTACACGGCAATTGAAATGAATTTCAATCCATTCAATATGATGTTCAGCTGTCATCGGATGCGGGTCAGAGCCGACGATAACATGACAGATATTGCCGTAAGTGCGGATAACGGGGACATGTTTTTCGACTTTTGCATCATTGCTGTTTGCTTCAAGAAGTGTCATAGCTTCACCGCAGCATACAGGTTCGCCTGAACCGTGATGCAGAATTTCCGTAATTATGCCGCAATGTTTGCAGCGATAGAGTTCATTGATATTTACCGCCATGACAGCACCTCTCTTTTCTTCGGCATTTCAGCGCGTTTTTCGGCTTCGGCAATTTCGCGGCATTCGCTGCACATATTGATAAGTTCAAAGCAGTAGTTTTCGCAATTCAATTCCCTGATTGCCTCTTTGAATGCCTTGTCGATATTGTTGAGAGACTCAACTCTGATATCGCTTATCATATCGCATTTCGGACAGCGGATATGAAAGTGGTGCGAGAGGTCACCGTCAAAGCGTTTCTGATGACCTGACAGGGTAAGTTTTCGGATTGTACCCATTTTTGACATCTGTTCAAGGTTGCGGTAAACTGTGCCGAGACTGATTTGCGGAAGTTTTTTGCGCAGGATTTCATACAATTTGTCCGCAGTCGGATGGTCATGGCTCATGCGCAATTCTTTCAGAATAGCATCCTTTTGTACGGTGTGGTTCATGATTGTCTCCGTAAGTAAATGTGTTTTTTATTTTTTGCCGCAGAATAACAGTTTTGCGGCAAATCGGCAATAAGGAGTATGGAGAGGAGTTGAGGTAAGTTTTGCGTACCGTCTTACCAAAAGTACGCAAATCCGGCAGATAAAAATTATCTGTCTCTGGCGGTAAATTATCACAGCAAAATAAAAAAACAAATCAGGAAATGCAAAATCGTCTGAATGAAAAAAAATACCATTTGCAAAACTGCCAAGTTTTTATTCATTATTTTTGATTTTGCGCTTGATAAAAATAAAAGCTATGTTATAATATAAAAAAACAGAAAAATTATAATCTTCAGGAGAAAAAATATGAAATTTATCGTCAATCGTGAAAAACTTTCCAAAGCATTGCAAAAAGTCAGCAGTATCATCGGCAGCCGCAATATGCTGCCGGTTTTGAGCAATATTCTTATCGAATGTCGTGATAATAAGCTTAAACTTGACAGTACCGATTTGGAAATGCGCATAAGCACCACTATTGAATGTGAAGTTGAAAGTGAAGGCGTAACAACTATTCCCGCTAAAAAACTTGCCGCTCTCGTCAGCCGCTTTTCCGCAGATGAAGTCTCATTTGACATTGATGAAAATAATCATATCAAACTTGAATGCGGCACAGGCCGTTTTACTCTGCTCGGTCTCTCCGCTGATGAATTTCCCGGAGCGATTGATATCGAAGTCAAAAAGACTGTCAAAGTTGAAGAAACTGTTTTCAAAACAATGCTCAACTCCATTACTTACGCAGTCAGCCCCGATGACAGCCGTAAGGTTCTTACCGGTATTCTGATGTCAACACAGGGCAATGTTCTGACTATGGTTGCTACTGACGGTAAGCGTCTGGCTCTCAATGAGCGTGCAGTTGAAGCCGTTGACGGTGAAGATGGTGAATGTATCATTCCGCTTAAAGCTGCCAATGAAGCCCGCCGCATGATTGACGGCGGAGACTTTGTTGAAATTCAAATCGGCGAAAAAATGTGCCGCTTCATCGGTACAAATTATACTTTGACCACCAAACTTATTGACGGCAATTATCCCAATTTCCGTCAGGTTATCCCCACTGAATTCAAGCGTGTTGTTGAAGTTCCGACTGAACCTTTGCTGCAGAAAATTGAAATGGTTTCTCAGGTTCTCTCCGACTCCAGCAGTTATGTTGTTTTAAGTTTCGCTGATAATAATCTGACTATTCACGGCGCAAGCTCTGAAATCGGTGAAGGTTCTGACTCCATGAGCATTGAATACGGACTTGAACCGATTGATGTCTCTTTCAACCCCGGTTTCCTCGCTGACCCGCTGAAAGTTGTCGGCATTCCGTCAGTCACAATAAAAATGAATGACCCCTTCAATCAGGTTGCCATTGAAGGTTCAAACGGATTTATTTATGTAATTATGCCTATTCGCAAAAAGTAATTTTTGCAAATATTGAACTGCGCCTCTTGTCATGCTGAAAAAGTTGTATCTGAAGGACTTCCGAAACTATGACGAGAGGCGTTTTGATTTTTGTTCTCCGGTTGTTGTGTTAAGCGGTGTAAACGGTATCGGTAAGACAAATATCCTTGAAGCGATACATTACATCGGTATTATGCGTTCGTTCAAGAACGCTTCTCCTCGTGAAATAGTGCGTAACGGCTGTGAGGATTTTATCATTATGGCGCAGACCGTTACTGATGATACAGAATGTAAACTGCGCATTGAACAGCATCGGAACGGAGAAAGAAATTGCTTTGTAAATGATATTCCGGAGAAACGGGCAAGTGCTTTGCTGCATAATTTCCGTTCCGTGATTTTCGCTCCGGAAGACAGACAGATAATCAGCGGGACAGCGGCAGTGCGCAGGCGATTTTTTGATATTCTTATATCTTTGGAAAATGACGCTTATTTAAGGGATTTGCAGTTGTATAAACATGCCCTTGCGCAACGGAATATTATGCTGAAAAAAGGCTCTGAAAGAAAAGTTGACGCAATTTTTGCCCCATTTGAGGAACTGCTTGCATTTCATGGAGAACAGTTGATGCGTGAGCGGCAGTTGTATGCAGAGTTATTGCAAAATGAAGTTCGCCGCCTTGCCGGAAATGATGATTTCCGTATCAAATATCGCCCCGATTGGAAAAATTGTGATGTTCAGTTTATAAAAAATTCTCTTGCCGGGAATCGAAAACATGATATATTGAAAGGCTTTACGGGCGAGGGGATTCAGCTGGATGATTTTGATATGTATCTCGGAGACTTTGCCATGCGTAATTTTGCGTCGTCAGGTCAGACAAGATTGTATTCTCTTTATTTGAAAATGGCAGAGTTCAATCTCTCATGCGGTAAAGGTGAAACGCCTATTGCACTGGTGGATGATGTGACAGGTGAACTTGACGAGGTCAATAAACAGAAATTTTTTGCTTTGCTGAAAAAAGCGGAGCAGGTGTTTTTCACTTTCACCTGTCCGCAGAATATTGCTGAAAATCAGCAGTTGATTGAATTATAATCTTTTGAGTATTTTTTGTTAGTCTGTGTTATAAAAGATGACTGATTTATGCTTGAGCTTGAGAAGGTTCTGAATTTTCTTCCTGTTCCTGAGTGCGGAACTGCATATCGTAGAGGGCTTTGTATGCGCCTCCTTCGATATTGATAAGGTCATCATGTTTGCCGAGTTCTACCAGTTCACCTTCATTGATAACTGCGATGCGGTCGGCGTTTTTGATAGTTGAAAGACGGTGAGCAATGATAAAGACAGTACGGTTCTGCATCAGATTATCCATTGCTTTCTGAACTATAGCTTCAGATTCATTGTCAAGGGCGGAGGTCGCTTCATCAAGTATAACGATGGGGCTGTTGCGGAGCATGGCGCGGGCGATAGCTACACGCTGACGCTGACCGCCTGACAAAGTCATACCGCGTTCGCCGAGTTTTGTGTCCAAACCGTCGGCAAGCTGTCCGATAACATCCTCAAGGTGTGCGGATTTGATTGCAGCATTGAGCTGTTCTTCGGTTGCCGCAGGATTGCCCATGAGGATATTTTCACGGATTGTGCCGGAGTATAGGAAATTATCCTGAAATACTACGGAAATATTTTTACGGAGAGATTCAAGAGATATTTCTCTGATATCCTGACCGTCAATTTTTATAGCACCGGATTTGAGGTCGTAGAAGCGGGGCAGAAGATTGACGAGAGTTGTTTTGCCGCCGCCGGAGTTGCCGACGATGGCGAGAGTTTCACCTTTGGGGACAGTGAGGTCAATATTTTTGAGAACGGGAGTATCTTTAACATATTCAAAGACGACATTTTCAAAGGTGATATTTTTATTTACACCGTTCAAAGTTTTCGGATTTTCGCAATCTTTGATTTCCGGTTCAAGGTCAAATAATTCAAAAACACGGCTCATGGCGACAAAGGTTGTCTGCATACCTGTAAGTGCATGGCCGAGACTTTTTACCGGACGGTAAAGCAGCAGCAAAGAGGCGACAAAGGAGGCAAAACTTCCGGATGTCATAGTTCCGGAATTGATAAGATATGTTCCGTATCCGAGAACGATAGCGATACCGACAGAGGAAATAAAGTGAGTCATCGGCGACATCCATGCCATGCGTTTGGCAAGTGACATATTGGCGGTGAAAAATTTCTGAATGAGGTAATTGTATTGTCCTGCCTGACGGTTTTGCAATCCGTATGCCGCCATGATTTTGTTGCCGGAGTATGTTTCATTGACATTAGTTGTCAATTCACCGGCAATCACCATGTTTTCATTTGAGGTGCGTTTGATTTTTTTGCGGAGCAGAGACAGCGGCAGAAGTGCCATACCCAGAACCAGAACTCCGACGATGGCGAGCTGCCATGAACTGTAAAGCATGACTGCGACAAGTCCTATGGCACTGCATGCAGTAGTGACAATCGTTTTGAGCTGGTCAACGAACCCCTGTGATGCGATCAGCGGGTCAGTTGAATAGCGGAAAATAACGATGCCGGAGCTGTTTTCATCATAAAATTGCGGGTGCATTTTGATCAGACGATTGAAAAGCTTGAGTTTGATATCATTGGTAACTCTCAAAGTCGTCCAGATGCAGATGTATTCGTTGATATAGTGCAGTAACCCTTGAAGCGCAGTAAAAAGTACGACCCCGAAAGGCAGAACAAATGCCATCTGGATACTGCTGATAACGATATGAACGCCGCATATCGTGTATTCAAAAGTTTTTCCGTTGATGACAAAGTCCATATAAGGCTTGAGGACATAAGCTGTAACACCGTCCAAAAGTCCGAGAGGCAGGGCGATGATAAATCCGAGTATGATACGGAAAAGATACGGCTTGATGAATGGAAACATTCTTTTGATAAGCCATGAATATTTAAACGAATTTTTAGCTTCTGTCTGACTTAATTTCATAATTTGCCTTCAACGATTTTTGCATGTTTGTAAAGAAAAAGCGGAAAATCAGTAATTTTCCGCTTTTGAAAATTATTGATTGTTGAGACTTTCCTGCAGTTCCTGGTCGGCAAGTTCAACGACCTGGGTTTGTTCAGTGCGGAACTCTTTTAATTTGTCTGCAAGTTTTTTGTCCTGCAATGCAAGTATGCTTATTGCATAAAGTGCGGCATTTTTACCGCCTGCTTTGCCGGCAGTGACAACGCCGACGGGAATGCCGGGGGGCATCTGCACCATGGCAAGCAGTGCATCCAGACCGTTGAAAGGTTCGGAGGCAACAGGCAGCCCGATGACGGGCAGAGTGGTTTTTGCGGCAATAACGCCGCCGAGATGAGCAGCCATGCCTGCAACGCAGATGATGACTTTGATACCGTTGGCTTCGGCTTTTTCGGCAAATTCAGCCGCGGCATCGGGAGTACGGTGTGCAGACATCACGCGGGCGGTGTATGGAACTTCAAATTTATCCAGCACAGACAGTGCGCCTTTGACGACATCAAGGTCACTTTTGCTGCCCATGATGAGAGCAACAACGGGGGCTTTTGATTTGTTATCGGCGGGCATAATAAATTCTCCGTGTTATTCTGCGTCAAAAGCTGCGTTTTCTGCTTCAGCCTCTGCTTCAGCGGCTGCGCGTTTTTCAGCGGCAATTTCTTCAGGTGTGGGGATTTCGTAACCGAGGAGATCTTCAGCAATTTCAAGCAAAGCAATGTCAAGATATTCCTGATCGTCGGTTTTGATCATGGGGCGTGCGCCGTTGGCAAGCTGGCGTGCGCGGCGTGCGGCAACGATAGAGAGGATCTGGGGATCGGTAATACGCTGTTTTGCGCGGTATAAGTAGTCGTTTCTCATATTGACCTTTCTTAAAAATGACGGTACGGGCGTATTTTCCCGTACCGTACATTTATAATTGTTAAGTATTAATAGTCGATGATACTGCGGTGATTTTCAATCAGCAGAGTGTCATCGGACATAACTCTGAGGTAACGTTTTTCAAATTCAAACTGACCGTCAAGGATGTAGCGTGAAGCAATCGGCAGACGTTCAGCACTCTTGAGAGCGTCACGGAGGAGGAGCAAACCGACGAAGATGTAGGTTTCGTTTTCAACCAGAGCGCGTGCCATGAGGTCATGGTAATCAGCGTTCTTTTTGTCGGCAACGAATTTAACGGCTTCAAGCTGTTTTTCGTACATCTTTTTGACGATGGCGGCAAGTTTGGCAGTTTCGCCTTCAAAGGGAAGAGCGAAAAATTCTTTGATGCGTTCATCATTGTCACGCTGGATGACACCGCCGATAGCGGCAACGACTTGAAGCTGAGTTGTACCTTCATAAATGTTGGTGATGCGGGCATCACGGTAGTAACGTTCAACATTGAAGTCCTTCATATAACCGGTACCGCCGTGGATCTGAATTGCATCATAAGCGATCTGGTTTGCGCTTTCGGTAGCGAGAGCCTTACACATGGGGGTAAGGACTGCTGCAACCTTATTATAATATTTCTGCTTGGCGCGTTCTTCGGGAGTGACGGATTCCTTGGTTTCTGCGATGTGATTGTAAGCGTTGCGGAGGTCAACTGCACGG
This sequence comes from Victivallaceae bacterium, assembly GCA_045657185.1. Taxonomy (GTDB): domain Bacteria; phylum Verrucomicrobiota; class Lentisphaeria; order Victivallales; family Victivallaceae; genus RGIG5270. Next base: position 41,129 of record JAZOSO010000100.1, read on the forward strand.
GTGGTTTCATAGAGAAGCGCACGAGCGGCTGAAAGTTTGACCTTCATTGAGCTGAGCATATCGTAGATAGCGGGGAATTTGTCAATTGATTTTTTGAATTGTTCGCGTTCAGCGGCGTATTTCTGGGCTTCACGGTAAGCGGCTTCTGCGATACCGACTGCCTGAGCACTGATAGCAACACGGGCGCCGTTCATGAGGCTCATAACATATTTGATAAGACCGAAACGGCGTTTTCCGCAGAGCTGAGCGGGAACGTCATTGTACTGAAGTTCGCAGGTGGCGACGCCGTGGATACCGAGTTTGTTTTCGATACGGCGGACGACCAGCTGGGGACAGGCTTCACAGATGAACATGGAAAGACCGCGGCCGTCGGAAGTACCTTCTTCTGAACGGGCAAGGACGAGATGGACTTTGGCGCAGCCGTTGGTGATGAAGCGTTTCATACCGTTGAGGTACCACTGACCGTTTTCATCCTGCCATGCGCGGAGACGGACGGACTGGAGGTCTGAACCGTAATCCGGTTCGGTCAAGTCCATGGAGCCGTCATATTCACCGCTGGCGAATTTGGGCAGATACTGCTGACGCTGTTCTTCGTTGCCGAAGTCGCAGATAGTTTCAGCGATGTCCTGCAAACCGAAAAGGTTCTGCAATGAACCGTCGGCGCGGGAGACCATTTCTGTCAACATGATGTAAACACTGCACGGGAAGTTCAAACCGCCGTATTCATGGGGCAGAGTGACACCGGCAAGGTCAGCCTGGGAAAGATCTTTGAGGTTGGCCTGAGTGAGGGGGTGATAGGTGACAGTGTTGTTTTCAAAATGCGGGCCTTCTTCGTCAACAATGCGTGAACGGGGGTCGATTTTGTCGCCGGCGATTTCTCCTGCAACTTTGGCGACACGGATAAAGTTGTCAAGAGCATCGGCGTAGTCAACGGGTGCGCTTTCGAACTTTTCGGATTTGGTATAATTGTCTTCCTTGATTGCAACTGCTTCAGCAAGGTCGAGGTTCTCCAAAGTGAACTGGAGGTCTTTATTATCAGTATAAAAGTTAGCCATGATGAGAAATCTCCCTGCTTATGCTTTTGCCTTGAAGGCTTTGATCATTTTGGGAATGACATCGTTGAGATCACCGACGATGGCATAGTGGGCGACAGAGAAGATGGGTGCATCGGGATCAGTGTTGATAGCGATGATCTTCTTTGATTCAGTCATACCTGCACGGTGCTGGATAGAACCTGAAATACCGGCGCAGATGTAAAGACGGGGACGGACTGTGACGCCTGTCTGACCGATCTGATAGTCGTGGCTGATCCAGCCTGCGTCAACAGCGGCACGGGAAGCACCGACTTCGCCGCCGAGAGCTTCGGCAAGGTCACGGATGAGTTTGAAGTTTTCTTTTGAACCGACACCGTAACCGCCGGCGACGATGATTTGTGCGCCTTTGAGGTCTACTTCTTTATCCTGACGGACGCGTTCGATGACTTTGATGACTGTATCTGTGTCTGAGAGTTCAGCTTTGACGCGGACGAGTTCGCCTTTGCGTGAAGGATCGGGGGTATCCATTTTCATAACGCCTTCACGGACGGTGACCATTTGAGGATCGTCCCATGTATTGACGATGGTAGCAATGATGTTGCCGCCGAAAGCGGGACGGATCTGCATAAGTTTGTCAGTGTAGCTCTTTTTGTTGACTTTGTCTTCAAAGTCGTCGATCTGCAAGTCAGTGCAGTCGGCGGTAAGACCTGCCAATTTTTCAGAAGCGACGCGGGGAGCGAGTTCACGGCCTTTCATAGTTGCGCCGAAGAGGAGGATATTGGGATTGTGAGCTTTGATCATATCCATAATAACTTTGGCGTAGGGTAAAACTGTGAAGGGTTCAAGGCGTTCATCTTCAATGAGATAAACAGTATCGCAACCGTATGAGTAAAGAGTATCAACGCATTTTTCAACACCGTTGCCGAGGAGCAGAGCTTCGGTTTTGACACCGAGTTTCTGAGCGAGTTCACGGCCTTTGCAAACGAGTTCGAGGCTGACGTCAGCGATTTTTCCGCCTTCCTGTTCGATAAAGACCCAGACATTTCCGATTTTGTTATTCATAGTGATTATCCTAAAGTGTGATCTGCGATCAATTCATGCATGAGGTTATTGATGCCTTCGTCGGTGGGTTCGACGGATTTGGCTTCACTGGCGGTAAGGATGACGCTCTGGATGTTTTTGACCTTGGTGGGAGAACCGGCAAGGCCTGTACGATCTTTAGCGGCACCGACGAAATCAGCACTCCATTCGGAGATGAGGAGACCTTTTGCTTTGAGTTCAGCGCAGATCTTTTCGGCATCTTCGGGAGAAGTGGCATTTTTAGCAACTTCACCGGGAGTTTTAGCCTTTTTGTATTTCATGATCTTGAGAGCTGCCATGGGGCGGGGATCATTGCCTTCGATAACAGTGAGGAGACAGGGAAGGGGAGATTCGAGAATTTCATAACCGCCTTCGATAGCGCGGCGTGCGCGGATTTTGTCAGCATCAAGATTGATAACTTCTTCAACATAAGCGATCTGGGGGATGTGAAGTTTTTCTGCGATCTGGGGACCGACCTGAGCGGTATCACCGTCAATAGCCTGACGGCCGCAGAGGATGAGGTCAACCTTGCCGACTTTTTTGGCACAGCAGCTGAGAGCGTAACTGGTTGCGAGGGTGTCAGCACCGGCAAAAGCACGGTCAGTAAGCAGAATACATTCATCTGCACCGCGGAAAAGGGAACTGCGCAAAACTTCTGCAGCAGCGGGGGGACCCATGGTACCGACAACGACTTTGACACCGTAGCGGTCTTTGAGTTGAAGGGCGAGTTCAAGTGCGTTTAAGTCTTCAGGGTTGAAGATTGCCGGAAGAGCTGCACGATTGACAGTTCCCGCAGGTGTCATGGCATCGCCTGTGATATTCTGCGTGTCAGGAACCTGTTTGACGAAAACAAGTACAGTTTGGCTCACGGTTTTACTCCTGTTTTTTTTCGGGAAAATCCCGAGGTTGATGTAATTTTTTGTGACAAAAAAATAATTTATTTTTATAATATAGCACAAAAAATAGAAATTGCAAGAATAATTATCAGAAAACTATGAGCTTGTTTATGATTTGAATGAATAGCAATCGGGAGTGGTTTTCAGATGTCTGTTTTCAGGTAGGATTTGATTATTATTTTGCGCATCGGAGAGAGTGCGGCAAAGTATTCGTCAAATGATTTGCCGAGAATTTTCATTTCCGCAAGAGTTGAACGGAAAAGAATTGCTTCGGGATTTGAAGCAATCGGGGCAAGTTGTTTTCTTGCTTTGTTTACTATTGAGCGGCTCCGCTGGTTGCGTATGATGAAATATGCAAGGGTTATTCCGAGAAACAGCCAGAACGGAAAAAGCGGCAGTGCCGGCCAGATTAAATTTTTTATGATTTGGGCAATCAGCAGCAGCAGTGACGGCAGCAGGAAAAGCAGAGCGTCAGACTCCCGTATAAAACAGTTGCCGATATATCTGCGAAGCGGACTTTCGGCAGTCTGGTAAGCGAAATACTCTTCAATATCGTTGTCACGCAGGACTTGACGGGCACAATGGCAGAGTTCATGGGCGATAAGTTCGGTCCGGTTGTAGATGAGAAAACGCTTTTTATTTCTGAATGCGGGCCGGAGCAGAAATATTTTCATTTGAGTTTCGTCATCATACAGAGAGCAGCCGCCCCACAGCAATCCTACTTTATCAAAAAGGTAAAACCCCCGCACATAATCAACTGCAAAGCCGTAAAGATTGCGTGTAAGTTCCCATGCAGGTTCAAAAAGTTCTTTTTCAATGCGGTCTATTTCCCGGACTTCAAGTTTGTCTTTGCCGTCATCAGATTGCCAGAGAAGGATTTTTTCATTTGCAGAATTGACGGACTCGACGTATTCGTATTCTTTGAGCAGTCTTGCACGGAATTTTTCATCGCTTTCACCGGCGGCGGGAAAAATACCGTGAGAGTCCAATTCAAGTAAAAATTCCTGATTGGTAAAGTCTTCAGTTTCAAGAGTTTCTTTGTTGAACGGAAAGAAATCGCACATCGCAGAAATCCTCAGTTGTCAGAATTGTCTTTTTTGCGTGCGTTGCGGTCAATGACACTTATTTCAGAAACATGAAAGCGTTTGGTATTGCCGCTGTCGTAGGTTACTACAACAGTTTGTGTAAGCAGATTGCGGTCGGTGATGCGTCCTTTGCCGTCGGGAGTATTGCACATTTCGCCCCGGTGCGGCATTGTTTTTTCCAGTTCAAGATAGCCGTCATGCTCAAATTTAAGACAGCACTTGAGTCTGCCGCAGACACCTGAAATGTTGCTGGGGGTGAGTGACAAATCCTGTTCTTTTGCCATTTTGACATTGATTGAATCAAAGTTTTTGAGGAAGCGGCTGCAGCAGAGTTCCTGACCGCAGATGAAGATGCCGCCGTAAATTGCACTTTCGTCACGGACTCCGATTTGACGAAGTTCGATGCGGGTATTCAATGCCTGACTCAACTCTTTGACGAGTTCACGGAAGTCAACCCGTCCGTCGGCGGTGAATTGAATCATTAACTGCTTGCCGTCCAATGAGTAATGGGCATTGAGCAGTTTCATTTCCAGCTTGAGTGTATCTACATAATTCTGCGTGGTTCGCAAAGCGTTTTTGCTGCGCATATTGTTTTCGGTGGCAGAACTCAAATCGTGCATGGTTGCCTTGCGGATGGCAACAGGCATATCGGGGTCTTCATTGTCGGTTGCCTCGCGGTATTTGCGTACTACGGTTCCCAAATCCTGATAGAATGTGCGGCGGAAAACGCATTGGTCCTGCAAATTCAAATCCAGAGAATCTGATGCACGGACTTCCAATTTGATGCCGTTTTCAAGTTTTACTGAATATATGTAATCCATAAAAATCCTTTTCTGTTATTTTAAATATTTATCAATCAACGAATTATGATATTTGAACTTTTCTTGTCCTGTTGTCCGGTCTGAGAGCGTTGAAATCACATTTGTCTGCGGCTTTTATTATCAGGATGTTGCCGGAGGGGTCTGTTGTCCTGATTATATTGTTTTCGGTAATGAAGCGTAAATTGTGCCGCAGCAGATATTCAACGGCTTGTTCAACAGCGTTTTTATCAAGTTCAAAAGTCAGTAAAACTGATTGCTGAACGAAATTTTTTTCAAGCGGGCTTACGGCGCAGATTTTGAGAGCTTTTTTTTCTGACAGTTTGAATTTCATCAGGAAATTGCTTCCGACGCAAATTTCTGCATTTGCCAGCAGTCCGTGATAGAATGCACAGCATTTATCAAACTCTTTTATCGTTAAAATTGTCTCAAAATCGCTATTTTCCATAAAATTGCCCTTGCTTAATGCCGAATAAATGTTAAATTATAAGATACGGCATTTCTTATACCATAATCTAAAATGCCGAATCTTCAAGAAAAATATATAAATTTTTTATAAAAAAACACAGAAAATCAAAAAAAAGGAGTATTTTTATGGATTACAATTCATATCAGAATCCGCTTACCGGCCGTTATGCCGGTCCCGAAATGAACTATAACTGGTCTCCCCACAAAAAACATTCCACATGGCGCCGTCTCTGGCTCGCACTCGCAGAAGAAGAACAGAAACTCGGTCTTGATATCACAGATGCGCAAATCGCTGAAATGCGCGAACATCTCGATGATGTCAATTTTGATGTTGCTGAAGCATTTGAAAAAGAACTCCGCCATGATGTGATGAGTCACGTTCACGCTTTCGGTCAGCAGTGCCCGACCGCCATGCCGATTATCCACCTCGGCGCAACAAGCTGTTATGTCACTGACAATACTGAACTTATTCAGATGCGTGACGGTCTTAAAATCCTGAAAGCCAAACTGTTGAAACTTATTGCCCAGCTTGCTGACTTCTGCGATAAATACCGTTCTATGCCGACTCTCGGTTTTACTCATTATCAGCCTGCACAGCTGACTACTGTCGGTAAACGCTTTGCTCTTTATCTGCAAGATTTCATGCTTGACTTGGAAGAGTTGGAATTTGAAAGTGCAAATCTGCCTTTTCGCAGTGTCAAAGGTACTACCGGTACACAGGCAAGTTTTCTCGCACTTTTTAATCGTGATTACTCCAAAGTTGCCGAACTTGAAAAGCGTGTTGCTTCCCGTATGGGATTTGATAAAATCATTGACCTTTCAGGTCAGACTTATACCCGTAAGGTTGACTATAAAGTTTTGAGCGTTCTCTCCGGTATTGGTCAGTCTGCTCACAAAATGGCAACCGATATCCGTCTGCTTGCCAACTTGCGCGAACTTGAAGAACCCTTCGGTAAAAAGCAAATCGGTTCAAGCGCAATGGCTTACAAACGCAATCCCATGCGCAGTGAGCGTGTCTGTTCTCTCTCCCGTTATCTGATGAATCTGCCTTTGAACTGCGCACAGACTCATTCAGTTCAGTGGTTTGAACGCACTCTTGACGATTCTGCCAACCGCCGTCTGGCTTTGAGTGAAGCATTTCTGACTGCTGACGTTGTTCTCTCAACTCTGATTAATATTACCGACGGCTTGCAGGTTTGGCCCAATGTTATTGCCAAGCGTGTCCGTGCGGAACTGCCCTTCATGGCTACTGAAAATCTCATGATGGCTGCAGTTAAAAAAGGCGGCGACCGTCAGGAACTCCATGAAGTCATCCGTGAACACTCCATGGCTGCTGCCCGCCGTATCAAAGAAGAAGGCGGCGACAACGACTTGCTTGAACGTCTCCGCAATGATGCCGCTTTTGCTTCAATCAAAGACGATTTTGATGCCATTGTCAATCCCAATGACTTTATCGGCTGCGCTCCCGAACAGGTTGAACGCTATCTTAATGAAAAAGTCCGTCCCGTTCTTGAAAAAGAAAGCGCAATTCTCGCCTCTGCCAAAGGCGACGCGGTCAACGTTTGACGGTAAATATTTTTTCGGGGAAGAAAGACCTTTCGGCGTTTCATCCGCCTTTTTATATGGTTCTTTCTTTCCCGAACCGCATCTTTTCCAAAGCTTTTAATGACAAGGCTGTGTATTAAACATAGACTGATAATCAAAAGGCTTTGTACTAAATATAGACTGATTTTTATCATCTTTCCAATAATTTTCTATAAATTTGACTGAAGAAAATGTCAAATATAATTAAGAGGTTTGGAAAAAGATGAGGGGGTGCAGGGGGAGAAGAAAAGAACCTTTCCTTAAAAGGTTTTCTCTTCTCCCCCTGCAATAAATCAGTCATCGTTTATAACACAGCCAATCAAAAACAGTTTTTGTTTTGATAAATAATGCTGTAAGCTCTGCTGTAAATGGCAGGGCTTTTTTTTGATATTGAAAAATATAAAAAAATGTATTTTTTTTCCTTTTTTTTCTTGATTTTTGAATATGGTATAGTATATTGTGGTATATAAGGTAAATATATGCTATATAAAAGGTGTGTTTTTATGGATTTTGATTTTCAGAAAGTAAAAGATAATCTTCAATGCTTCAATCGTCCGATTTATGAAACAATTATTGTTACGTTAAGTGAGATGATTGAATCAGGAGAGCTTCCGCCGGGGACCAAGTTTCCGCCGGATAAAAAGCTTGCTATCGAATTGGGAATCAGCCATATCACTCTTGCCAAGGCTTTGAATGAGTTGCGCCGCCGCAATATTCTTGACCGTCGGAGGTCTACCGGGACTTCCATTCCTGAAATTAAAATACTTCCTGCAGCAAATAAAGCCCGTAAAAAAATTGCTGTAGTTTTTGACTGTGCCTCAGAACAGACTTTTCAGCAGAGTCTTTTTATAAATCTTTATAAAGGACTGGAACAGATGAATTGTTCATTGTGTTTTTTTTCTGCTGATGATAATTCTGAAAAGCAGTTATCAATTTTGCAGGAGATTTTGAATGATTTTTCGATATCCGGTTGTATTGTATGGTCAATTTTGAATAATGAACAGGCTAAACAGATAATCAGGATGTGTCCGAGATATTATCCGTTGATATTTCTTGACCGTTATTATGAAGGATTTGACCATGATGCTGTGACCTATCCTAATTTTGACTGTGCGGCGGCAATCGCTCAATCCCTGCGGCGGAAAAAAATCACTTCCGTCTGTTGGATTGAAAATAAAGAAAAACATGTCATTATTTCGGATATTGACCGCCGTAATGGTTTTTTATCAGGGTGGAAAAAGGAAAATCATTTTGAAGTGTTGAATCTGCCTGAATCTGCGGCAGAAGGTCAGAATGTTAAAATTCCTGAAGTCGAAGCATATATTTGTTGTGATAATACATTGGCGATACAGTTTAAGAGAATTTTATCAGAACGCGGAGAGCTTGAGAATAAGAAACTTTTTGTCATTGAAACTCCCGGTGATGACCATGAAAATTTAAAAGAATTTACAGCGTATAAGTTTACTCCCGGAATGGGAGATGAAGCAATAAAAATACTTTCTTCGAGGTTGAACGGCAAAGAATGCAGTACCGTAAGCCACTCAGGGAAATGGGGTGTCCTTGAAGGTAAAAAACAAACAAGGAGAAAGATTTATGAAAAAACACCACCTGATTCCGACATGTAAAAACTTCACCCTTATTGAGCTGCTGGTCGTAATTGCCATCATTGCAATTCTTGCCGGAATGCTTCTCCCCGCCTTGAACAAAGCCCGTGAGCGCGCCCGTGCCGCTACCTGTGTCAGCCGTTTGAAAAATCTCGGTATTGCAATCGAAGGTTATACTGCTGATAATCAGGACCATTATCCGCATTTGAACGGTCCTGCCGGTCCCTGGTTCTATTATATTTTCTCATATACCGCATCCGGTAAGGAAGGTCATGAAGTTATTGCCAAAATGGAACAGCAGCAGAACAATCCATTCTATTGTCCGCAAGTTAAAAATCCGTCATATTGGGAACCCGGATACGGCGGTTTTATCTTCGGGGCAATGGCTAAAGAATGGGATTCGAATCAGATGGCTACTGCAACATACAAAAATGGTTCATGCGGTGCGCCGTCAGGTACAATTCTTATGGCAGAGTGCAGTTCCGGTGATACTCCTGCGGAAATGACGGAAACAGGCAACTATCGTATTCTTTGCGGTCGTGCCGCAGTTCCGATTGCCGGTCGTCACAGCGGCAAAGCAAATGCGCTTCATGTTGACGGACATGTAGAATCTCACAAAGCGGCTGCAACATGGGCTAAAGCTTCAGCTGACGGTTCTGATGTTAACAATATAGCAGCCTATAATAACAGTAAACTCCCTATCAATCTCGATTTTAACGCTGACTAAAAAAGGGATTCCGCAAATATGAAGATTAAAAAAATTCTACTGCTTTCTCTGGCGCTTGCCGGTGTCGGAGAAAGCAGCGGAGCGGCTGTTTACACCCGTTCCGCTAAAGATTTGTTACATAAAAAATACAGTGCAGTCCTCATTCCGTCATCTCAAGCCCCGTATGAAATTCCGCTGGCAGTTGAAAAAGTTGCAGACGGTAATACTGAAACTTTTTATCGTTCAAATGCAGGGACATTTCCGAATTGGATAGAAAGCCGCTGGGTTCAACCTGTTAAAGTTGACGGCATGAAATTTGTTTTTCCGGAAAAAACTTCAATTCCTGAGTATATTGAAGTAAAAGCTCGTCTTCTCAACGGAACATGGAAAAATATCGCAAAATTCAAAAAAGCTGACGGATTGAACGGAAAACTTCTCAAATTTCCTGTTACCGAATGTATTGATATGCGTTTTATTTTCGGTCCCTGTGCTTCCGGAAGAACAGAAATTTCAGAAATGGAAATTACCGGAACAGGTCAAAAACGCTCATTGCCGGACGCTCATTGGCTGGGAAAATATATCTGGTATCCGGGTGATAAAGGCGATAATATAGAACGCTTTTTCCGCCGTACTTTTGAGATTGCAGATGTCAATAATATCGAAAAAGCAGTTCTCCAAATTTCTGCTGATGATGCATGGAGCGGATATTGCAACGGTCAATCAATCGGAAACGGCGGTGTTCCCGCTCAAGTAATGGATATCAAACAATTTTTGCAAAGCGGGAAAAATGTTCTTGCATTCA
>JAZOSO010000101.1:0-4296 GCA_045657185.1 Victivallaceae bacterium
GATAGTAATACCGCGTTCGCGTTCTTCGGGTGCGTTGTCGATTTCAGCATAGCTGCGTTTTTCACCACCGAATTTGTTGGTGAGAGCCATAGTGATAGCAGCAGTCAAAGTGGTTTTACCATGGTCAACGTGGCCGATAGTACCGACGTTAACGTGGGGTTTCGATCTTTCGAATTTTTCCTTAGCCATTTTTTCCTCCTTTAAAAGTTTATAGAGTCAGCTAAATGTTGTTGTTATTTCAAGTTCAAAAAAACTTTTACCTTCAAAAAATGGAGCCCTCAACCGGACTTGAACCGGTGACCTCATCCTTACCAAGGATGTGCTCTACCGACTGAGCCATGAGGGCAAATACAGCACTGCTGAAAATTGACTTAAAAAAAATGGTACTCGAGGGGGGACTTGAACCCCCAAGGATTGCTCCATATGGACCTCAACCATACGCGTCTGCCAGTTCCGCCACCCGAGCACGGGAGAAAAATTGTCGTTCAATTTTGAACAGTGACATTACAATACACCAAATCTTGAATTTTGCAAATCAAAAAAAGGCTTTTTTTTATTTTTTTTTGATTTTTTTTGCATTTTTCCCTTTTTTACCCCGAAAAACGCACTTTATAGACGGCATTAAACATATTTTCAGAAAGATTTCCTATAATATATTTTGCCAAATTATCACTTTTGCCGTCAGCCACACCGAAAAATTCCGATACAAATTGTTCTATATTGCTGATTGTCAGATAAACAGGAAGCTCTCTGCCGCCGCAGATCATGTTATATTTTGCCTGCATCACCTCAATAAGCGCATCAAAACTTTGCCCCAGTTCATTTCCGCAGGCACTCCACTGCATTTCCGTAAGTATCGGCAAAAGCTGCTTATGCTTCGCAAACGCCTTGATATCAAGATATATACGAATACTCGGATGATAAACTGTAACGTCATTTACTTTCAGCACCCGTGCTTCGGCAAGCTCACGCAAATTATCAGGAAGCATATCTGCAACATCCTTGTAATAAAAGAGATAATCTCCTTTTATCTTCTTTTTCGCCAATGGCTGCGGCACACTCTCATGCCGGGGACGGCGGTAAAAAAAACGCAGCATCTCAATCACCAGCCCCAAAGGTGCCTGCTTTACATTCATTGCGGCAAATGCGGCAGCTGCATTATTGATAACTTCTTGATTTTCAATATTTTGGTTTAATATCCCCTGTTTATACGCCGCAATTTTCAATCCGTCAGCATTGGTGGAATACAATATTTCCAATTCTCGGCTGTTGCGTTTACGGAAACATTCCGCCACACTGTAAAAACCGGCATTTTCCAAAGTTTTTATAACGATTTCCGTCATCTCCGCCGTACTGACGCTTGCGCCGTCAGCCTCCGACTGATGCAAATAATATTCAACCGCCAGAGCCACATCTTCGGCAAAACAGCTGTTTTCAGCAAGCCCCGCAGACAGGAAACAATAAATAAGTTCACTTTGCAATTCTATAACTGACCACGGAGCTTCATTGCCGTCTCTGTCAGTCAGGAAAAAAGTTTTTTCACCAATCTTTATCATTTCAGTTATTCAAAGCCCGTATTTCATTAATAAATTCTTCCACATCCTTGAACTTACGGTACACGGAAGCAAAACGCACATAAGCGACCTGGTCAACTTTTTTCAATGTATCCATAACGATCCTGCCGATTTCAGCACTCGGTACATCCTTGTCAAACTCTTTCTGTATCAGGCTGTTGACATCTTCCACAATCTGATCTATACGATCAGAATCTATCGGGCGTTTATAACAGGCATTGCGTATGCCGCGGCGCAGTTTATCTTTGTCAAAATCTTCACAGATACCGTTGCGCTTAATCACTCTCAACTCTTCACGGATAATGCCTTCGTAAGTTGAAAAGCGATGAGAACAATTCAAACAGACTCTGCGGCGACGCACACCTGCACCGTCTTTGACGGAACGGGAATCAACTACTTTATCATCAAGAAAGCCGCATGCGGGACACTTCATTTTTCATTCCTCCATAGATTATATAAATTCTTCCAGCCGTACAGCCATACGCCTGCACAGGCACTGTTTTTCGTACAAAAAGCGTTCACTTTCTGCAAATCAACGAGCCATGATGAAAAATTTCCACTGCCTTTTGCGGAAATAAGCATAAAAACAGCTCCCTGCTCTTTAACTTTGCCGATAAAACTCATTTCTGTACTGAAATTATCATCAATTTTTTCTATATTTACCGCCAGCGCATCGCTTTTGCGCAAAATTTGCGGCACTGTACAATCTGCCAGCAAACCGCTTGCTCCTGCAGTTATAACCTCCTTATCAGCAACAAGCACCAGCTGCTCAAGGTCAAGATATTTGCGGCAGTCGGCAAAATTTCTGAAAGATTTGCCAAAAAGCATCTCATTTGCCCTGCCTCTGCCGTAGCTCTCTTTGCGCCAGACATGCACCAGACTTGCGGGGCGATCAAGATTGACATCATTCCAACGGTTCATGCCGATTGCAACAAGAACTGTCGGCATCTCGGCACTTTCAGGCAAAGAACGCCAAAAATCCTTGAGCTTCAAGATGATAGCTCTGTATGGATTACCATTGCCAAATACAAATTCACTGCCGCGCCGACGGTTTATAAGTGCATTTTCACTCAATACATACACACATCTTAAACTGTTATTGTTCAATGACATAACAAAATTCATCATCTCTTTGCCGGCTTTTTTCTGCAAGTCGGCGGCATCAGCATCCTCAAACGGAATACCTATACTTTGTATCCCGAATTTTTTTACCGTTTCGGAAAATTTATCTGCATCAGCCATTGCATCTGCAAGCTCTTCATTGTTCAATATCAAAACCACATCTTGTTTACTGCCAAAGACTTGGCGCATTTTTTCAGCATTATCATTCTGTCTTTGAGTCAGAACTTCATTTTCTTCTGCAATATGCGGAACAACATTTCTGCATCCTGAAAAGCACAACAGCAAAGCGGCAAAAATGAAAAATCTTTTAATCATAAGTCCTCCTTTTTTTCAGATAATGTACATCTTCAACTTGATAAAGTCAACAAATAATGTTATATTTAATCCGTTGTTTTTTAATACAATACTGACTGGTATCACAATCATATATAAGGAAATATAAAATGCCTGACCCGCTGCTGCCATTTCGCAATAACATTGATGCTATTGACAAACAAATCATCGATTTGCTCGCTGAACGTTACAAAAATGTGGCTGAAATCGGTGAAATAAAACGCTCCCGTCACATGCCGATTTATGTCCCTGAACGCGAAAAAGCCCTGCTTGAAAAACTTAAGGCATACAGCGGCGGCAGAATTGCAAACGCCACCATTGAAGCTATTTACAAAGAAATAATTTCCGGTGCTATCCGTACTGAACAACCGCTTAAAGTAACTTATCTCGGACCTAAAGGCACATTTTCACATCAAGCTGTCATGCAGCATTTCGGACACGGAATTGAAGCCATCCCCTGCCGCAGTATCATTGAAACACTTCACGCTGTGGAAAAAGGACTCGCCGACTTTGCCTGCGTTCCTGTTGAAAATGCAGTCGAAGGTGTAGTTAATCAAACTCTTGACACTTTGCACGAACTCGATTTACGCATTACTGCTGAATTTAAAATCAAAATCTCTCACTATCTGTTGTCAAATTTTGATATTGAAAGCATCAAAGTCGTTTACAGCCATCCGCAAATCCTCGGTCAATGCCGTAAATTCCTGGCGGAAAAACTCCCGAACACCATCACTATTGAATGTCCCAGCAGTGTCGCCGCCATTGAAGCCGCAATCCACAGCCCCGATTCCGCCGCTATCGCAGGAAACGCAGCTATTGAAATGTCAGGTCTTCAAGTCGTCGCTGAACATATTGAAGACCACCCCCGCAACATGACCCGCTTCCTCATTATCGGCAAACAGTCATCCCAGCCGACCGGAAACGACAAATGCTCTATCTGCTTTGTCCTGCAAGACCGCAGCGGCGCATTATTTGACGCCCTCAAACCGCTTAAGGAACGCAATATCTCAATGAGCATGATTGAAAGCCGCCCTTTCAATACCACCGAACAATACTGCTTCTTCGTGGATATTGACGGTCACGAATCAGATGAAAAAATCGCCGAAGCTCTCGCAGAAATCAAAGCAAACAGCTCATTCTTCAAAATCCTCGGCAGTTTCCCGCGCAAAAACTAATTTGCTGCAGGGGGAGAAGAAGAAAACTTTTTTGCAAAAAAGTTTTTTCTTCTCCCCCTGCACCCCCTCATCATTTTCAAAAAACTCTTGTG
>JAZOSO010000102.1:0-11453 GCA_045657185.1 Victivallaceae bacterium
AGTCCGGCGAAAGATTTGATTGCTCATTCCCCAAAAAAGGGGGAGGAGCAATCGAACATTTCGCCGAAAAACAGCCTGACGCACACAGCCGCTGACACTTACGCGCCAGCGTCACATCGCACCGGGTCGTACCCGGCGCCGGGTGCAGGGGCGGCGTAAGCCCCTGCAAAGAAAGCACAAGATACAGCTATCTCCCCATATTTAGTACATAGCCTTTTATTATATGCTGAATTTGGGAATTGAAAAAAATAATCTCTCCCGCAGCGGAAAAAGAGTTTTCGGGTCGTACTTTTTGATTGCGGGAGAGATATTGGAATGATTTTCCGGAACAGGATGGTTATTTGCGGTCGGAGTCAATAAGGTATTGGCGATAACCGTAAGTATTTTTTTCTCCTGCTTTGCTTAATTTGCTTTCGATTTTTTTGATATCGTCAATTTTGTTGTCAGCTTTGTGTGACGGTATGACTTCAGCGACTACGAGCAGTTGAGACCGTTTGGTTGCTTCAGTTTCGGTGGAAAAGAGCCAGCCGAGCAGCGGCAGGTCTTTCAAAATCGGAATTCCGCCTGAAACTTGCATGATACTGCGTTTTTCAATACCGCCGATAAGTAATTTTGTGCCGCTGTTGGATATCATAAATTCAGTATCAATTTCAGCGCCCTGCTGTATTCTCGGAGAGCCGTCGGAGGTGTAACCGATAAGAGATGAATTATTTATTTTCACTTTAAGCTTGGTTGCCAGAGTATTGATAACAGGAACCATTTTTATTGAGAAGCCGAATTTGTCAGTTGCACTCAAGTCAACACTGTTACCGCGTTTGCCGGCGATATTTTTATTGATAAGTTCACTTTCGTAAGCGTCATCAAGTTGTGCAATGCTGATGCGTTTGCCGACTGCAGTATCAGCAACAGTGAATTTTGCAGGAGATGCGGCAGAAATTCTTAAAGTGTATTTATTATTGTTATCTGCGCCGATTTTGCTGACAGTTACTTCTGTTTCAGCGGAAACGGAAACAGCTTTGCGGTCTCGGGTATAACCGATAATATCGCCGGGATTTACGCTGAAACGGCTGCCGGATGCATTATATTCTTTCGCTTCGGCAAGAGCGGGTTTTGCGACAAAATACTGAGTGAACTTTTCGATTTTTCCTTCTGAATTATTGCCGATTGTGATTTCTGAAGTATGCAGGACTTTGGCTTTGCCTTTGACGGTCAGAAAATCAATATATCTGGTGTTCCATTTCGGATTGAACTGAAAGTAAGCTGTTTTGTTCCAATCGGCATTTGCGGCAAGAGCAGTTCCGTTATGATTTCGGGAAAAGCTGCCGCCTGCATTGAAAAGGTCGATACCGTCGTTGTTTTTCCATGCCTGAAAATCCAACCCCAATTTGGTATCGTTTTCGGCATAGAGTTCATAAACTGTAACTTTGGCGCGGACACTCGGTTCAAGTTTGTCATATTTGCCGATAACATCGGTGATGGTATTTTTTGAAAAAGGAGCAGTTTTGAAAAATATAAGATTCAATTCGGGGTCTTCCATTACAATATCATTACCGCCGACATTATTCATTGTTTCATTACTGCTGTATGCACCGACATTTTTGACCATTTCCAGCAAATCGGCAGAAGAACGGAATTTCGGAGAATAAACATAAGTCTCCCGTCCTGAATTTGATATAAGTTCTGGTTTATCCAATTCTTTTACAATGGAATCAAATCCCTGCACACCCTGATTGTCTTCAAAACGGTAATCTTCGGCGGAAATAAGCAGTAAAGCACTTCCGTCAGCAAATTTTACCGCTTCAACATTGGTGTTATTTTCATTGACTTTGCGGGTCTGTACGATGGTGCGTATGTAGGAACGCAGTTCATACGGGTCAATATTTTTGATTTCATACGCTTTGGTGATAACATTAGGGTCTGCATTGTCGCGGACAAAGTGGACAATATCGGTATCGCTTTTGACTGTGACATTGAGTTTGGCGTCAATGCGGCTGTTTTCATAGGGGGCTGCAGGGTCTCCTGCAAAAACGGAAACGCCGTTTAAAAGCAATGCCGCAAGAATATATTTGGGATTGTGTTTCATAATTATTTTTTCCTTGAATTACTTGTTTGCAAGTTTATTGAATTCAGCAACTGTTCCGGGAGCCATATTATCATTGAACACAACGGGAACGGCACGGACGGTTACAAAAAAGCGGTTGTTTTCCATATTGTCTGTCGTTGTACTGAAAAGGTATTTCAAAACGGGTATTTCACAGAGAAACGGGATGCCGACAACTTGCTTTATCACAGATTTACGCTGCCATGAAGCAAGGAGTTGTTCTTTGTTGAAATTTAAGACTGTTTGAGCAGAAATGTTTTCCGTTTCTGTCAATTCTGCGCCGAGATTGTTGCGCTCTACAACATTATTATCAGTGATTTCACATTGAAAATTGATACAGCCGTCGTTTCCGGCAGTAATAACGGGATTGAAAACTGTTGCACTGAGAGAAGAGTCGCCGCCTGCAGTAACGGCGGAAGCGTGATATTCATCTTTTGTGATATTCTGGTATTCAGGAGCAAAACTGACTTTGAATTCACGCTCACGGTTATTGGTTATTATAACGCTTGCACTGCTGCTGATAGTTGCCTTGCCGTTCTGCTGCAAAATCCTGAGAAAACTCAAATCAAATGCAGGTGCGGTATAAAATCCGCCGAAGCCCCAAGCTGCATTTCCTGCAATATCGGCACCTGTTCCGAGAAGTTCGACAAGTTTTTCTGTAACTTTGACATTTAAAGCATTGTACCCTGCGCTGAAAAGGTCAAGTCCGGGACCGTTTTTCCATGCCAGATAATCAATACCGATATCTTTGAGGTCACTGTCGCGCACCTGATAAACTTTCATTTCCAGACGGACTTGCGGTATCGGTTTATCCAGCCATGCAAGCTTGGCTTTGATATCCTGCACATTTGCGGGGGAATCTTTAAAGTAAAACATGTTGCGCTTGCTGTCAAGGCGTACATCACTGTCGGCTTGACCGCCTGAAACTTCGCCCTGAACGATGATGTCAAGCATACTCTGAGAAGAGCGGAATTGCGGCTGATAAACACCGTAAGCGATACCGTCGCCGATGATGTTTGTACCTTTGGTCACTTTGGCGGGGCGGTCAAGAGCAGTGACAAGTTTATCGACATGTTCTATCATATCTGCCCCGGTTGAAACGATAAGCATTTGACGGTTGCGTTCAAGGTCCTCCACGGTTGATACATTGGATTCTTCGCAATAGCGGACGACCGCACTGCGGATAAAAGGGGCAATATCGGCGGCTTTGGTGTGTTTTAAAGTATAAATCTTTGACGCCATATCTTTCTGGGCGTCGTCTTCAATAAAAGTTATTTTCTGTACTTTTTCTTCTGCTTTGACTGCTGACGGTAAACCGATAACAGTAAAAGCTGTCATAATTACGAGACATTTATGAATTACTTTATTCATAATTTGTATTTCCTTGTGGTTATTATAATTATACGATTACAGGTTGTGAAGTGAGAGCGGATTTTTTTTGTTGTTTTACCTCCTTTAAAAAAGTTTTTGCAACTTAATTAGCTGTAGCTAATTTTATTTATCAAAAAAACAGGAGACTCATAAAAGGCTGCAATTTTTATAAGTCTCCTGACAGGAGAGAATCATCAGTAAATAAATTTGTTTTTTGCTGCAGGAATTATTTTGATTTTTCAATAATAATGCAGTTTGCATCGTCACGATGGAGTGCCATACTTGTTTCCATTACTTTTACCCGAATAAGACCGCCGAACGGAGCATGTGCTTCAATAAGCAGTTCCATGCCGGGGACAATGCCGACATCAGCGAATTTTTTGCGTCCGCGGGATTCCGGTAAAATACCGACAATGGTTGCTTTGGTGCCGACGGGGAATTCTGTTAAAGACATTTTGTTTTCCTGACAATCAATGCAGCTGCACGATGCTTTCATTTATTTTTCCTTTCAAATAATGTTTGGCAAAATAATTAGTTATGGCTAATTGTGCGATTTAAAAAAATACAGAATCGTGTATGATACGGCAAATATTTTCTATTGCTTATTCTGTTATGAAAATACTATATCACATATTAAAAAAAATGCAAATTAGTTTTGGCTAATTTTTTGGGAATTTTTTGTTTTTTGCTTTCAGCTGTTGTTCTGTTGAGGCTTTACTGCAAAAACTGATTGGAAACACAGATTATTTCCGGGACGGAATTTGAGCGAGAATAACTGCACACATGATGACGGCACAACCGAGAAGTTCATGTTCGGAGATGCTTTCTTTGAGAAAAAGCCGGCCGCCGAGGACGGCAAAAACCGATTCAAGACTCATCAAAAGCGATGCGGTTACGGGGTGCAGATATTTTTGCGCATACATCTGTAATGTAAAAGCTATGGCACTTGAGCCAATGCCGCAGAATATCCAGAACGGCAGAGAGGCAACTATCTTTTCCCAAATCCATGCTTCACGGAAAAGCAATGAACCGATTGCAGTAAAGATTGCCGCCGCCATAAATTGCACACATGACAGCCGCACGCAGTCGCATTTCGGCGCATAAAAATCAATAATAATAATATGAAACGCAAAGGCAAAAGCACAGCCGATAAGAAAAATATCTCCCGCTTTTATCTGACCGATTGAACCGCAGAGAATATATGTGCCGCATAGTGCAAGAATTATTGCCATATACAGCATAAAATTTGTTTTGCGCTTAAAAAATATCCCTATAACAGGTACTATAATAATGTAAAGTGCAGTCAGAAATCCGCTTTTGCCTGCTGTCGTTGATTGCAGCCCGAATTGCTGCAAAGTGCTTGCCGCAGAAATCATCAACCCGCATAAAACTCCGCCGATAATGAGATTTTTTCTGCTCTGACGGTCAACTGCCGTACCGAAAACGGATAATTTTTTGTATTTGAAATAATCCGAAAGTATTATCACGCCGACAAGGGCAAGAACACCTGCGATTGAACGCAGCATGACAAACAGCATCGGGTCAACGAATTTCATGCCGCTGCTCTGTGCGGAAAAAGCCAATCCCCATATTACGGAAGCCGCAAGCATTGCGGCAGTACCTTTGAGTTTATTCATAACTTTTCAGGTCTTTCAAAGCGGCAGTTCATGCCAGAAATCTTTTTTAAATCGGGTGAAAATATTTTTGTGGTCTGCACCCTCGTAAGTTTTAAAGGTTTTTGCCCCGGCATTTTTTGTATAGATTTTCAAGCCGTTGCGATAGGGGACGGTTTTGTCTGAAGTTCCGTGAAACAGGAGCAGATTTACATTATTATTGCTCAGAAGTTCCGCATTTCTGAAACGGTTGAAAGGTACATCAAACGGCAGTAATGCCTCGGAGGCTGACGCAAAAGGTGCTATCAGTACCAGTTTGCGGACGGGGTATTTGCAGGCAAGATATGTACTCGGACCGGAGCCGACAGAGTAGCCGATAACGGTGATATCCGCGGGGGGGACTTTTTCTGTTTCAGTCAGAAATTTATATGCCGCTTCAATATCAGATTTGGCTTGCTCCGCACCTGCTCGGCCGCTTGAACCGCCGTATCCTGCATAATCATAAGCAAGGATTGAATAATTATTTTCTTTAAATTCATTTATCCACGGCATTATACGGGCAAGTATTTCTCCGTTGCCGTGACTGTAAAGCACTACTCCGCGCGCATCGGGAACTTTGATATAAACTGTATCAAGTTCGGCATTACCTGATTTTAATGTCATGTTGCCGATTTTTTTGTTTGTATGAATGGCGGGAAAAAGAATAAAATCCATAAAAATAATTCCCATTGTCAATAGGAAAATAACCAAAACCGCTATGCATAAAATCAAGCCGAAAACAACTTTTAACTTCATAAGAAACTCCTTTTACTTTTTGTTTCCAGCTAAAATAGCATACATTTGAGGTCTGTCAAGTCCGGAAATGATAACTTTATACAGAATTTTGTTATTCTCCGGGGCTGTTTGCAGGCATCAAAAGGAGTTTTATGATTACGACAAGCAAAAATATTCCGGCGAGGGCAAGCACACTCCACATTAAATAACGGATGATTTTTTCTTTCGGCAGTTCCGGGTCATAAAAAGTACATTTTTCCGCATTGCTTAAAGTGTAAAAACTGTGTTCGCTGAAAAGGAGTTTGTCAGCATATTTTTCAATGTCATAATTTTTTCCTGCCGCATTGCCGCCGTAATAAATCTTTAAATCATTGTTGTTGACTTTTTCTGCAAGAATGATTTTATCGGGAGCTTCCCAGATGAGTCTTATATTTTTCAACGGAGCATTATCGCCGTTGAGAATGTTCAGATAAATCTTATCGGCACGGCGGCCGCGCAGGAAGATTTTTTCATTGTCATTTGATACGGCAAATCCGATAATGGCGGAAGTTTTGCCGTTTTTATTGATAAATTCAAGTTTTGCAGGACGGGAATAGTGTTTGTCATCGGCTTTGACAGTCAGAGACTCCAGCGGCACATTGTCAGCCTCAATGATTATGAGCGTATCGGATGAGTTGATATCGGCGCGGTTAACATGGGGTAAATTTATATTTACCATGCGTTTTTTGCCGAGAGTGTCATCTTTGACGGTTATTTTTTTGATGTTGAACTCTTCAGTGCGGATGTTTTTTTCAACTTTTCTGTCGTGACTGCTGACAACTTCGGTTCTGACAGTCAAATCTTTATGTTCAATAAAGCTGTTGATTGTAATAAGCAATTTTTTTGCTTTTATTGTTTTGAATTTTATTGCAGGCGTACCGTACAGTTTGCCGTAACGGTACAATTTCAAATTATCATCTTTGCGGACGGTTTTGCCGTTGCTGTCAAAAAAAGTTATTGAGATTTTTTTGTCGAAATTTTTATTGTCGGTATCAAATTCAATAGAGTTGACGGATTCTTCACGGTCCAAAGTCAATTCTATTTCAGCTGTATTCTTTTTGATGTTCCGCCTGAAATCAGTGATTTTTGCAGTATATTCTCTTCCGCCTGCAATCTCTGTATCCCGTACGGCAAACGGAACTTTATTGCCTTTGCTGTCAAGTATCAGAATATTTGAGTAATCATTATTGGTATGGCGATAGAGTTCATTGTCAAATTTAATCGCAATGGTCTCTGATTTTTTGCCGTCTGATTTTGCCTGACGCACAAAGCGGTACTCTTTCAATTCACTTTCTGCAAAAAGCACAAATATAAACAGCAATAAAAACGATACTGCAAATTTTTTCATTTTCTGACCTCCGGGAAGCGTTTGCGGAAAATTATGTAGGCGGCGGCACCGCCGAGAAAAAGTATGCCTGTCAGCAAAAATGCAATTACTTTGTGTAAAGTATTCAATCCTGCAATGTCAAGTATGTATATTTTGACGAGACACCCGATAAACAACAGCAGACTTGACGCACGGAGAATGCTGTAATTTTTGCGAATACCTGTAATCAGCAGCATACAGGCAAGCACCGCCCACCAGACAGATAGACCGCCGTGACGGAAGTCATACAGAACTTTGCATTTTTCAAGATTGCGGAAAACTTCCACTGAACTATAAATCAAAAATGCAATACCGCCGATGGCAAAAAATAATTTCTTTGCCTCAATTGCTAATTTTTCCTGATTTTTCATAAGCACAAAACCAGACGCCAGCAATGCCGCCGTAAACATGCCGCCCCTGAAAAAGCGGTTTACAATTCCACTGTCAAAAACATAGTGAGGACAGCTCATCATTGCAAGAAATGCCGCCGCAAAAACCAGACTTCCGAGTATCAGCAGAGTTTTGAATTTACTGCGGCTGAAACTGAAAATCAGCACAAATGCAAGCCATGAAAAACAGCTTGAAACAGCACCTTCATTTTTTATGGCAAGCGGTACTGCCGTAATTAGCGCAACGATTGACGCCGCCAGAAAAGCGGGAAGAAGTCTGCTCCCATCGTTACGCTTTTTGAGAAGAAAAATCCCTTCACTCAATGCTGCGGCAGAAATAATTATTGCAAATGCCGCCGCCGCAAAATTTTCATATTTGCTGTTGAGCGCAGAAAAAATTATATTGATTCCGAGCAGTAAAGTCAATGCACAGGACAAAATCGGCAGCAGCCATTCCGTAAGTCCGAAAATTGCAGTTTTTTTGCGTATGACAGGAATCATGGAAAAGACAATGAAATTGGCAAACAACATTCCGACACACCGCAAATCATCGGATGTTAAACAAAATTTATTAAAAGCCGCAACTGTAATAATGCAGCTCAAAACAAACGCCATAGCTTCCAGACTGCGCCAGCGGTAAATTCTTGATGCAATCAGCACTCCTGCTGAGATGATTGTAATGTATGTGAGCAGAAAAAACAGATTGCCGCTGTTGTTTGAGAGTATTACAGGTGTAAGATATCCGCCCGCACAGCCGATCAGTGCAATCGGGAGCAGATTGAATTTGACCGCTGTCAGCATGGAAACAATTGTCGCAAGTACCATAATTGCAAACGCCGCACCAACAGGTATGATTTGATAGAGTTTAAAACCTGCAAATGCCCCCATATAAAAAGTTACGATACCGGCAGATAATATCCCGATTGCCAGTATGTGAAAGCGTTTATTCAGCATAGTCAGCCCGGCGGCGAACATTCCGACAGCGGCAAGAAAAGTCATAATTATACGCACTGTCGGACTTACAAGATTATTTTCAATAGAGTATTTGAGGAAAAATCCGACTGCGCACAAAAGTATCAGAATTCCCGCACGGCTGAGCCATGTCGTTGCCGCCGCATACTCTTTGGAAACGCCGTCACGGTGAATTCCGTAACAGAACCAGTAACGGAATTTATTCCATTTTTCCTCTGATTTATCAATTTTTTGTTCAACAGTTGTCTGTTTTTCAGGGGCATGGGAGAGGGGCGTTTCAATTTGCAGAGGAGTTTCAGCAGTATTTTTTTTATCCTCTTTCAACAAGTTTTTTTTCAATAAATTTTCTATACGGTTGAGCTTGCTGTGCAGGAAAAACACTGATATCAGTAAAAATAAAAGGATAATAAAATTGAATTCTTCCATAAAAACTCCTTTCTCACTTTTATACTATATTATATCACCTTTAAATTTTTTGTCAAGGAAAAAAGTCTGTTTGCACTTGTAAAATTTTGAAATTAACTTTATATTATAAAAATTATTTGTATCAACTGATAAACACGGAGTTTTTTATGTCAAGAATATTTTTTATTGCTGTATTGCTGTTTGGATTTATGCCGCTTTTCGGTTCCGAAATTGACCGCACATCGCAGGAGTTATTGCTCAAATCATGGCTTAATGCAGTAATCAGCAATGATGTTGACACTGTCTGGAACGCTCTTTCTCCCAAAACTCAGGAGGCGATAAAAAAGGAATATCCGTCACAGACAATGCCGCAGAAATGGTTCAGAGAGGTTCAGGAGGGGATTTGCAGATTTGCCGGAGTGAAGAATATTTCTGAATTGCGCAAAGATAAAGAAAAAATGCAAAAAGTTATTGCAAAATATTATACTAAAGTAACTTTTGTTCAAGCAGGCAATATATGGCAGCTAAGCAGTCCGGTTGTAGAGGGAACTTTTTATACTCCGTCACCTGTGACGGCAAAAAAATCTCCTGTTGTACCATCTGAAAGAAAAAAAGCTGAAACTCCGGTTAAAATTGTCTCATCTGCGGTTGAATCCGAAAGTGAAAGATATTCTGTTGCCCTGCGAGTTGTGCGGGCTGTTATTAAGAAGGATTTTGACGGTGTATGGCAGTGTATTGCACCATCCAACCGAACTCAGCTGATTGCCAAATGCGGCAGTGAAGCAAAAGCGAAAAAAGATTCCTTTCTGCTGGTTGCTATGGGAGTTGCAGTATGCAGTCCGACAAAAGATATTCCGCAATCTCACGATGAGCAATCGGCAACAGCAGAAAAAATGGCAGAAAAAGAAAATGCTTTTGTAAATGAAAACGGCAAAGTTTATATCATTGCAGTTAAATATCCGAAAAAATAAAGTTCAGCTTATTTTCTGTCACTTGATTTTTGTTTTTTCAGTGTTATTGTAAATTTCAGTTACTATTTCTATATAAGGAGGTTTTTATGTTAAAAAAGTTGTTGATTCTGCTGTTGGCAAGTGTCAGTCCGTTTGTTGTATCCGGTGCCGCCGCTGTCAAAAAAGCTGAAGCTGTTTATAGTGCTCCCGCATTGGAAAATCCGCAATCATGGACAATGGTAGTAGTCCCTGACGTTCAGGGTTATACCAAGCTCAAACGCAATTACGGTATTCTGGAAATTATGAATGCCTGGATTGTTGACAATCGTGTGCCTTTGCGCATTGAACAGGTGCTTTTTACCGGAGATTTGACCAATCGTAACGATTTGCCCATGCCTGACGGCGGCAACGATAGAATTTCCGAAGAACAGTGGAAAGCGTTTTCACGCGCCGCAGAGCGTCTGGACGGTGAATTGCCTTACATTCTCTGTACCGGCAACCATGACCACGGAGTGGCTTCTGCTGAAAACCGCCGTTCATTTTTCAGTAAATATTTTCCGACTGACCGCAATCCGCTGACCCGCCGTCAGCTTGTGGGCTGCAAAGCAAATGCTTTCGGTATCAGCACACTTGAAAATGCGGCTTATGAATTTACCGCACCTCACCCTGACAATCGCAAATTTCTGGTTATCAGCTTGCAGTTCGCTCCTTCTAATGAAGATTTGAAATGGGCTAAAAAGATTGCAGATATGCCCCGTTTCAAAGACCATATCGGAATTTTGCTGACTCACTCCTATCTTGATCGCAATGCCAAACGTATTGTCAAAGAAAAATATGCTTTGAATAAAAAAGGCGGCAATACAGGAGAACAGATTTTTCAGAAACTCGTTTATCCTGCCAAAAATATCCGTTTTGTCGTTTGCGGTCATATTGCTGTACCTGATGAATGGGGAGGCGGTATCTCTTTTGCTATGGATAAAAATTCAAGCGGTAAAAGCGTCGCCCAGATGGCTTTTAATACACAGGCAATCGGCGGCGGCTGGCATGGTTCAGGCGGTGACGGCTGGTTGAGACTTCTTGAGTTCATGCCTGATAAAAAAACTGTCAAGGCCCGCACCTTCTCACCTTTTTTTGCGCTCTCTCCCTCAACCCGTCATCTTGCATGGAAACATGATAAACTCAGCGAATTCACATTTGAGATTGAATAATAACATTTGACACAAATATAAACTTATTTCTGCAGGGACAAATCATCTTGTCCCTGTTTTTTGTTTCTTCAACATTTTGTCACATAAATTATATTTTATGAAGGTTGTAATTTGAGCTGTTGTGCCATTTTGAAGCAGGAGCTGTTCGTTGAATTTTTCTATGTTTTGAGCAGATAAAAGAGGAAGCCGGGAATAATGCTTACTGAAAATCTCTTGTTCCCCTCAAACGCATAATATTCGGGAGTCTTGCAACTCATATCTGTCG
>JAZOSO010000103.1:0-9673 GCA_045657185.1 Victivallaceae bacterium
TTTGGGTTTGCTATCGCCTCTGCAAAAGCTCGTTGTTTATTTTTACAACCGGGTATGCAAATGCGACAGCATACCCTAAATTTTGGCGTTCCGCCGTTGTCGAAGGCTATGGCGGGACAGGGAAAAGCCGAGCTATGCAAGCTCACTTACGAAACAAATATCAACCTGTATCGAGAACACAGCCTTTTTATTATAGCAATATCCGTGCTGCAAATGCCGGATAATACATCTTTTTCTGAGAATAATTTTTCTTATATTTTATTCTTTTCTTCTTGAAAAATCAGAAAAAAAATGTACATTACAGAAGATAAAAAAATAATATAAGGAGACCGTTCTTATGAACACCGAAATTTTAATCATGCCTTGCCTCGATATGAAGGAAGGCAGAGTCGTCAAAGGCGTGCATTTTGTTGATATCAATGATGCAGGCGACCCCGTAGAATGTGCAAAAGCATACTGCAAAGCAGGCGCAGATGAACTTGCCATGCTTGATATTTGTGCAACTGTTGAAAACCGCGGAACTATGCTCGAAGTCGTCCGCAAAGTCGCTGAAGTCTGCACTGTCCCCCTCACCATCGGCGGCGGTATCAATTCCGTTGAAAGTGCCCGTGCAGTACTTGAAGCAGGCGCAGACAAAGTTTCAGTTGCAAGTGCCGGTTTCCGTGACCCGCAGCTTCTGAAAGACCTTATCAAAGAATTCGGCGCAGACAAAATCACCGTCGCTATTGACGTTGACAAAAACGAAGATTTGCCTTCAGGTTATGAAGTTTATGTTGACGGCGGCAGAACCCCCACCGGTTACGATGCTCTTGAGTGGGCTATCAATGTTGACCGCATGGGCGTCCCCGTCATCCTCCCGACCTCCAAAGCCGGCGACGGCGCAAAAACCGGTTATGATTTGCCGATTATCAAACTCATGAATCAGAAGTGTAAAGCCAAAATCGTCGCTTCCGGCGGTGCAGGCAAACTTGAAGATTTCCTTGCCGCTGCCGATGCCGGTGCATCTATTCTGCTTGCTGCAAGTGTTTTCCACTTCCATTTGATTGACATTCCCGAACTCAAAGAGTTTTTGTGGAAAAGCGGATATCAGGTAAAACGCTGAAATTAAAAAAGGAGTCCTATGCCGGAATTTGTACATCTTCATGTCCATACTCATTACAGTTTGCTTGACGGCGCGTGCCGATGCTCCGACCTTGCAAAACTGGCAAAAGAATACAATATGCCATCTATCGCCATGACCGACCACGGCTTTGTCGGCGGCGCGCAGGATTTTTATAAATCATGCAAAAAAGAGGGTATCAAACCGATTATCGGATGTGAAGCGTACATCTCTCCGACCACCCGTTTTGACCGCAACGCCATGATTGACCACATGCGCGGTTATCATCTGGTACTGCTGGCAAAAAATGAAACAGGTTACTTGAGTTTGTGTAAACTTATCTCCGAAGCATACCGCAACGGCTGGTATTACAAACCGAGAATCGACAAAGAACTCCTTGACCGATACCACGACGGTCTTATCGCCCTCTCCGCCTGTATCGGCGGAGAAATTCCCAACAAGCTCATAAACAGCGACTTCAAAGGCGCAGAAAAAGCCATCTGCGAATACGCTGAAATCATGGGCAAAGGTAATTTTTACCTTGAAATCATGGACCACGGCATAAAGGAAGAGACCGTCGCCAATAAACTTCTTATTGAATATTCCAAAAAATTTGATCTGCCGCTGGTTGCCACCAACGACGTTCATTATCTCAAAAAAGAACACGTTCCGGCACATGAAATAATGCTCTGTATCCAGACACAGGCAAAACTTGACGACCCCAATCATTTCAAATTTCCGACGCCTGAATTTTATTTCAAAAGCCCGGATGAGATGTACGAACTTTTTAAAGAAGTTCCCGAATCTTTAAGCAATACTCTGGTAATCGCCGAACAGTGCGGTTTTGATTTCAAATATGTTCCCGAAGTCAACCACTATCCGCAATACAAACTCCCCGACGGCACCGTCCCCGGCAAAGAGTTCCTGCGCGATATCTGTATCAGAAATATCCCCAAACGCTACGGCTTTGACCCGAATTCCGAGAACCTCACCGATTTTCAGAAAGAACTCATTGAGCGTATGGATTATGAACTCGGTATTATTGACCGTACTCATTACTGTTCCTACTTTCTCGTAGTCAGTGACTTTATCCGACATGCAAAGAGTCAGGATATTCCCGTCGGGCCGGGACGCGGTTCCGGTGCAGGAAGTCTGGTTGCATTCTTAACTGAAATCACCGACATTGACCCGTTGCGCTACAACTTGCTGTTTGAGCGTTTTCTCAACCCTGAACGAGTCAGTCCGCCCGACTTTGATATCGACTTCTGCGAAAACCGCCGTACCGAAGTCATTGATTATGTCCGTCACAAATACGGTGAAAACTCCGTAGCTCAGATTTGTACTTACGGCGCACTCAAAGCCAAAGCGGTTATCAAAGACGTCGTCCGCGTTATGGGATTTGACTTTGAACACGGCGACCGTCTCTCCAAACTCATTCCCGAAGAGCCTAAAATGACTTTGCAGAAGGCTCTTGATATGTCACCTGACCTCAAAAAACTTTATGAAACCGAAGACTGGGTCAAAAAAGCGTTTGACTCCGCCATGGTTATTGAGGGATTGAACCGCCAGCTGGGCATCCATGCGGCCGGCGTTATCATCGGTGACCAGGAACTTGACAATCTCGTTCCGCTCGGCAGAGGTGCCAAAGGCGAAATCATTACTCAATTTACCTCTGTCCCCTGCGAAGAACTGGGACTGTTGAAAATGGACTTTTTGGGATTGCGCACTCTGACTATTATTCACAATGCGCTCAAAATGATTGAAAAAAATCACGGCTACCGTCCTGATATGTCAAAAATTCCGCTTGATGACCAGAAAACTTTTGATTTGCTCAGGAGGGGCGACACCATTGCCGTGTTCCAGTTGGAATCCGGCGGCATGCAGAATTTGTGCCGCAACTTCGGTGTGGATACGCTTGAACACATCATCGCTTTGCTGGCGATTTACCGTCCCGGCCCCATGCAGTTCATCCCGACCTTCATCGCCCGCAAAAAAGGCGAAGAAAAAATCGTCTATGAACACCCGAAAATGGAAAAATATCTCGCCGAAACTTACGGCATCATGCTCTATCAGGAGCAGATTATGCAGATTGTTCAGGTGCTGGCAGGCTTCAGCCTCGGCGGTGCTGATATTCTCCGCCGTGCTATCGGTAAAAAGAAAGAAGACGTCCTCAAACAGCAGAAAGCCAAATTCATTCAGGGCTGCTGGGACACCAATCAAATTCCCGAAGAAGTCGCAAATATCGTTTGGGACAATATCGAAAAATTCGCCGGTTACGGTTTCAATAAATCACACTCCGCAGCATACGCCTTTGTCTCCTATCAAACCGCATGGCTCAAAGCCAATTATCCTGTTGAATTTATGGCGGCAGTGCTTACGGGCGAACTTTCTGACGCAGAAAAAATCGCCTTCCTTATCAATGCCTGCAAGGAAATGGATATCAACATTCTTCCTCCCGATGTCAATTTCAGCGATATTCAGTTCGGTACTGACAACGGCTCCATCCGCTTCGGTCTCGGAGCTATCAAAGGCGTTGGCGAAGCCGCTTCCGGCAAAATTATTGAAGCTCGCGAAAAAGGCGGCAAATTCAAATCATTTCAGGATTTCTGCGAACGCTGTTATGACGCTGTCAACAGCCGCATGATTGAACATCTTGCCAAAGCGGGAGCTTTTGACTCTCTCGGGTTGCGCCGTTCCCAGGTACTGGCTATTTCAGAAGATATGATGCGCTTCTCTGCATCCAAAGCCAAAGATATCGCCGCAGGTCAGGCGTCGCTTTTTGACCTGCTCGGAGGTGACGACGGCGCAGTTGACAACGGCTGCAATGTTCCGATCCCCGACATCCCTGAATTTGATATGGATGATATTTTAAAAAGTGAAAAGGAACTCCTCGGCTTCTATGTTACCGGTCATCCGATGCAGCAGTATGCCCCCGTTATCAATGCGCTTGCCGCACCCAAACTGCACAATCTTGTTGAACTTGAAAACGATGTGCAATTACGCCTTTGCGGCATGGTAAGTTCCTACAATCAGAAATTCAGCAAAAATTCAGGGAAACCTTTCGGTATCCTCATGCTGGAAGACCTTGATACAACTGTTGAATGTATGCTTTATGAACGTGCAATCAAGGGAATGAATGAAAAACAGCTTACTTTGACAACCGGTATGCCTCTGCTTATCACCGGCACACTCAGCCGCAAAGAAGAAGGTGAACCGCCACGCATTATCGTTGATACAGTTGACGAACTGCAAGGCTCACTGCCGGAGAATATCTCAACTGCATTCCTTTTTGTCAACGAAAAAGACATGACTCAGACTGTTATGCAGCAGCTGCATAATAAATTATCTCAAGCTCAAGGCAATACTCAAATAACTTTCTGCTGTACTACCAATGATAATTATTATGCATTTATTGATACTGATTTGCAGGTCAATATGACATTTGAACTGATGAAAGAACTGCAGGATATCCTCGGCGTCAAAAATGTCAAACTCCGCGGTACACCATTCCGCAATGACCCGAAACCCAAAAGATTTTTCAAGAAAGAAAATCAAGCTGAAAATGCAGAAAAGAAATGAATAAAATTACGGCTAAAATTAAACTTTTATTCCGTTTTTTATTCATCAGAGAACGGATTTTCTGCGAGGGTGTACGCGACGGAATTCCTATCGGACTCGGCTATTTTGCAGTTGCGTTCTCGCTCGGGTTCACGGCAAGAGAAGCGGGCTTGAACGCATTTCAGGGATTTCTTGCAAGTCTTTTAAACAACGCCTCTGCGGGCGAATATGCAGGTTTTACAGTCATAAAAGAAAATGCCCCTTATTGGCAGATGGCAGTAATGATTCTCATTGCCAACGCCCGTTATCTGCTTATGAGCTGTGCCTTGAGTCAGCGTTTTTCACCGCAAACGCAGTGGTATCACCGTGTTTTAATCGGCTATGATGTCACGGACGAACTTTTCGGCATAACTATCGGGCGCAAAGGCAGTGTTGAGCCTAAATATTTTTACGGTGCAATGCTCTGTGCAGTTCCGGGCTGGTCAGTAGGAACTCTTATCGGCGTTATTGCCGGGAATGTACTGCCGGCAAGAATTGTTTCCGCGCTCGGTGTCGCGCTTTTCGGCATGTTTATCGCCATTATCATCCCCCCTGCCCGTGAAAATAAAATCATTCGGCTCGCTGTAATTGTAAGTTTTGTTTCAAGTTATGCTGTAAGTGTACTGCCGTATTTATCAAAACTTTCCGAAGGGACAAGAATAATGCTTCTTACCGTTGTTTTATCCGTTCTTGCGGCACTCTTTTTCCCTATAAAGGAGGAAGCCTGCGATGAAAAATAATCCTTATATTTACATTCTGATTATGAGTGCTGTCACTTTGGCAATACGGATATTGCCTCTGACATTGATACGCAAACAGATAAAGAACCGTTTTTTGCGTTCTTTTCTGTATTATGTCCCTTATATCACATTATCTGTAATGACATTTCCCGCCATAATTCACACGACAAAATCGCCGTGGACAGGTTCTGCGGCTCTCATTATCGGTATAATTGCCGCCTGGTTCAAAGCAGGACTTTTTCCGGTCGCAGTGATATGCTGTATCACCGTCTTTGTCCTTGAATTTTTCCTGTGACTGAAAAATATCAAAAATGCAGAAATTATTGCATTTTTTTATCGCTTGATTACAGCAGTCTGACCTGCAAATCTTCCTGTTGGAAGAGTTACTTTATATTCTTTTTTATTCAAAGTCAGATTGAAAACCTGTTTTTTCTGTGTCGGGTCTGCTGCAAATATTTTTTCATCAGTAATTATGAAAGCTCCTGCTGAATCAGTGCCAAAATCCGCAATATTACCGCCTTTGTGAAATATTGCCATAATAACGCCGTTTTTCAATCTGATTGCCTGAACTGTTTCATTATTGGCAAGCAGTTGATAAGATTTTGCGGCATTCGGCATATCACTGAGTTTGATATCGGGATAAATTGCATATTCATAAGAACCGTTGCGGACATTTTTGCCGTGGTCTATTGTCAGTTGGAAAATTTCTCTTTCATCCGGAACTGATTTTTTGTAACCGCCCCACAAAGGCTTCCAGTCGCCTTTGCGTTTTCCTGCAAAAAGTGAAATATTTTTCCCTGAATAGCCGATATTGTTATGATAAAACCAGTTTTCGCCCCGTTCAACTTTGCCGCAAAGCAAACTTTGTTCCACAGTAGTTGCAACAGCATACGGGGAATTTGACTCTATGCCGCTGCCCAATGCAACAATTATATCATCAGCAAAAAACACCGATTTTACAGCTTTAACGCCGTCAAGATTCATAGAATAAACCATGGCACCGTATTTGCAATTATCCGAAACACCTCCCGTAAAAACGGATTCTCCTTTGACTCTTGCAGGAGTGAAAATTTTAACTTCCGGAGCATGAGGCGGATTATATTTGACCAGCGGCATAGCCGGGAGAGTTGTTCCGGGCAAGCGGTTCCATTCCCAGCAGCCGGCGACATTGAAATATTCATTACCTGAACGCATAATTTGCATTACACCGTCGGAAAGGTATCTGCCGAGCAGATTATCGCCGATAACATAAGTTTCAACCGGATAGGTTTTGACAGAATTGGCACGGAACGATGCATAGAAATTTTTTGTGCGGTGAATCATGTAATCCGCAGTGAAAAACATTTTGTTGCCGACAACTTCTCTTTTGTATTCTTCAGCAAAAGCGGAATCTTTTTCAGCAAGGAGAGCGATTGAATTGCGAATGGTTTTGTTTTTATCTTTCTGAGAATTTTGTTTGATTTGACGCCCCTGAGCGGTAATATCCATAACATCACGCCATAAAGTCCATTTCATCCCATTCAGCACCATATCACGAAACGGGGCAATTTCAGAGAGAGCCCAGCGTGTATCAGCAAAATAACAAATAAGAACCGTAATATTATCCAAATAACTCAAACCGTAATTGCCGAATTGCAGCTGCGGCCCGTGCTGGTGAAAAGAACCGTCAACTCTTATCCCTTCACAATCACTGTAAACAATCTCCGCAGTCATTTCTTTGGCAGCGTGTTCAACAAGTTTGACATTATTGGTCAGAATTGCTTTAAAAAGTACACCTTTGGCAAGCCAGATACGATTCTGCCCCGTCATGCCGAACTTTGCCTGCTCCAGATAAGGCATTACAGATTGCAGCAGAGAAGTATCTTTGAAAAGGTCTTCACCCATAATAAAAATATGTCCGAGCGTCATCGGAACAAAGATGTCATTCCACCACCAGTTTTTGGAATATCTTTTTTCTTTCACCCAGAATTCGATTCCGCATTTAACAGCTGCGCCCAATTCAGCGGAATGATACAAAGGTGAATTTTTACTGCTCCATGCGGCAGTCATTATACGCAATCTTGTCAAATGGGTTGCCGGTGACCAAGATGACATATTCTGACATTTGTAATCAATATCTTTCCAGCTGCCGTCTTTATTTATCGAAGACATCCAATTTAATGATTTTTGATAATCAAAATATTTCTGCTGCATCAATGCAGAACAGTTTTTTTTAAGTTGTTTCAAATATTTCATAAAAGAAGGATCATTTGCATTACTCTTTTTTATCATACAGCCCGATACAGCAAAAAGCATAAAAAAAGCCGATATAATTCCATGCAAAAATCTCATCATTCTCATTTCAAACAAAATTTCAAGCCCTGACACGCTGAAAAAATTCTTCTCAACATTAAGAATAATTTATCATCTTTATAAAAAAATTCAAATCTGAAACATATAAAAATAGATTTTAACAACATTTTTATACAAAAATACACATAAAACAGAAAAACAAAAGCAAAAAATCATTATGAGTTTATGTCACAGACCGTCGATGAGGCAAAAAACTACACCATCCCTACTCCCGGCTTGTCCTCCGCAGCCTTGGCGAAGGAGGAAGGGAAAACTTCACGGGCGGCGCAAGCCGACCTCTTCACAAGTGAAATGGAGCGTTAGCGGAATGAAATGGCTTCACAAGTAAGTCTTCTCTGGAGTTTGGTGAAGATGTGAAGAAAAGGCTGCGCCTTTTGAGTGAAGTTGTGCTTCGCACAGTGAAGAGAAGACTTACGTCTTCGTTCGCCATTTTTTTGCAAAAAAAATGGCGGAGAGGGCGGGATTCGAACCCGCGGTAAGATTTCTCCTACGACGGTTTAGCAAACCGTTGCTTTCGGCCACTCAGCCACCTCTCCGCTTGCAGCGTTTTAAAGTTGACGCTGCCCAACTTTTAAGTCATCTCAACTTACTTGGAAGCGCGGCGGATGCCGAGTTCCTTGGTAAGGGAAAGATAACGTTCCACGTTTTCGCGTTCCAGATAAGCCAGGAGACGTTTACGCAGAGCAACCATCGCGAGCAGACCGCGGCGGGTGCTGTTATCTTTTTTGTTGCTGCGCAGGTGTTCGGTGAGCTCGCTGATGCGGGCGCTCAGAACGGCGATCTGCACTTCGGGGGATCCGGTATCGCCCTCTTTACGGGCATACTTCTTGATGATCTCAGTTTTTTTAGCTTTGTCCATTTTCCAGTTCTCCAAAAAATTTGATTTATCGCATTCCGCAGACCGCCGCCCGGACGTCGTGACGTGATCCACATGAACCGCTTTCTCATAATATATCATCAACATTTGCAAATTGCAAATCGTTTTTGAAAATTTTTATCACAATGATCTGAAAAATGGATTTTTCCGGAAGTTTTTTGCGGTATATCGGGCGTATAAAACTTGTATTTCCGGCAAATGCGGCTAAATTAAAAGGTGTGCATCGGCGGGGAACGGGGTTCCCCTGCGATAATTTAAATTAATACGGGAAGAGTTTTGATGTTCAAGTACAGGATCATCGGGTTTGCGTTGCTGATAACGCTGTTGGGAGGAATTTTTTTCTGGCGTCCTTACGGAGTCTATCTTTTTTATGTGACGGCTCCTTTAATGGCGGCGATGGCGATCTACGAATGTGCGAAAATGTTCAACGATGCCGGGAGAAAAAATTTCCCGGTGATAACTGCGGCGGCATTTTATGCGCTTGCCATGGCAATGCTGCTGACGACGCCCTTTAATATTTCCGGATATATCGGATTGGCGCTGATCGTGCTGCTCTCGCTTTCCGGGGGCGTGGTAATGCTCTTCAAGAGCGAAGATCTTACCGAAAAGTATCTCAATTCCTGCGGAATATTTTTGTTCCTGACTCCGGCGATGCTGGGATTCCTCGGTTCCTTTGATGCCCATGTCGGCAAGGCTCCCTCCGGAGCATGGCTGCTTTTTCTGTGCCTGGCGACCAAAGCCACCGATACCGGCGGTTATATTTTCGGCACATTGACCTCCAAACTTCCCGGCGGCAACCACAAGATCGCCCCGGCGCTCAGCCCGAAAAAATCCTGGGAAGGTCTTATCGGCGGTATGCTGCTTTCTCTGGCGGTCGGTTTTGCATTTTCCCGCTTTGCCAACCATGCGCCGCTGTGGTGGTATTTGACGGCATCTGCCGTGTTGAGTCTGGGCAGTTTCTTCGGAGACCTTGCCGAATCGGCAGTCAAACGGATGTGCAATGTCAAG
>JAZOSO010000104.1:0-5770 GCA_045657185.1 Victivallaceae bacterium
GCAGGGGAAAATCAGAGAGTTTTCGTAATGGTCGAACAGATTTGTGATGTTGATAGAGTCCGGATTGGCTTTGGTCATCAGTTCAAAGCTGTCGCGGTAATACTTGGAAAGATTGACAGACAGACCGCCCATGTGGAAATGGCAGGTGTAAGTGCTGTGTACGCAGCCTTCATAGATTTTCTGCGGAAATTCTTTGTGCATGATCGGAGCGATCTTTTCAGCGATCTTTCTCTGGTTTTCCACGCCGCTGGAACCATAGTTGCTGATTCCGTCAAAGTAGGGCATGTATTTCCGGAGTGCATCTGCCAGTTTTGTTGTGTCGGATGCGACAGCTCCGGGGAGACCGCGGATATTTGCAAGGAAAACCATCGGTCCGAACTCTTTTTCCAGATTGTCAAAGACAACTTTCCACTGTTCCGGTTTCAATCTTGTCGGTGTGTAGATCAAAACAACAGGTCTGCCGTCAATCCGGTATAAATTCGGATGATTTTTGATATCGTCTTTGAATGTTTTCCAGTTTTTGAGCAGTCTTGCAGAGATTTTATCGGGATCATTTCCGGTTACGCCAACAAACATCCCGAGCTTGATTTTCAGGTTCATCTCTTTTGCCTGTTTCAGAACTGCAACCAGAGTATGATACCATGCCCCATCATTGATTTCAATATAAACTGCATCGAATCCGTAATCTTCCATGACTTTCAGACCCTGTCCCCAGATATTGTTTCCGGTGAACTCTTTTGCTGCATAGTTGGGGCCGCCAAGGGCGTGGATTCTGGGCTTATTGAATGGGAACCACGGGTTTGCCTGTGTCGTGATATTTCCTTTCATTCCGCTCTTGTCGAATTTCGGACGGAAATCTTTGGTTTCAGCAGAAAGAGACAAGACAGCGGAGAGCGCCACTGTCAGAAGTAATGATTTTTTCAACATGGGAGATCCTTTTCAGTAAACTTAGAACGGCCAGGGAACTTGAGAGGAGTCTGTTCCCTATTCAGCCACAAATTTGCGAACAACACAGGTCTTGACAGTACTGGATTGTAAATGTCCATCAAGCTTTTATTTTAATATGGATAGTCGTAAGTACCATCAGCAACAAATCCTGAGTTATGACCGTATGTACCGCTCTTAATCGGAACTTTGTATTTATTGATCTGAGCAACATGTCCGTCATGGAAAGCAAAGTTTATGTTCTGATTATGTCTTGCTTTAAGGTTCTGATAGCTGGTTTGGCTTATGTCATGAACTCGTCCGATTCCGTAAGTTGCTGCGTAGCTGGTGTCAATATCAGCCAGCTGGGAACGCTGAGAGGCTGCTTTGATTGCGGTGATTTTATTGAATTTTGTATTAGACCAATTAACAGATGATTGGGTTATCCAGCATCCATTTGTATTTGCATTGATTCCGTAATCGACAAAAAGTCCATCTGTGCCATTGTTTTTACGATACTGTTCTGTCGGACAGCGCCAGACTGCTTTCTTATCCCATGCATCACCGTTAAAGACATCAAACTTTCTCTGGTGAAGGAAGGATGACCAGTAAGAGGAAAAACCGGAACCGGTTTTCCTGATATATGCAGGAAGCAGATAATCATCGTTTTCTGTTGTGTAACGCATCAAGGTAAAGTTGACCATTTTGATGTTGTTTTTGCAACTTGCACTTCGGGCATTTTCTCTGGCATTGTTTAACGCCGGGAGAAGCATACCTGCAAGGATTGCGATAATGGCGATAACGACAAGCAATTCGATGAGAGTGAATGTCTTTTTCATATTTTATCCTTTCTGTTAAGGGGTGAAATTTTTGTGGGATGTTTTGGGAAGTTTGAGAGGTTTGGGAGATTTGTTCTCTACTCTCAAATATTCTCAATATTCTCATTCCTTTTTACTTTCTTTTTGCTAAAAGAAAGTAACAAAGAAAAACTTTTATCCTTTCAAATTCTTCCGTTGTTTGAAGCCCGATGCAGTTACAGCGCCCGCCGCACGGCGGGCTTACCCTTCGCCGCTTAATGCGGCTCGCCCTTCATCGGACTCGCTTCAGACCTCGCGGGGCTGACCGCCCTATTGTTACTACAAGAGAGCTTATGTACTTTATTCAAAAAATACTCTTTTCTTTTTTGAAAAGGTGGAGGGTCTTAGGGAGGCGGAAAAATCTTTTTTGCTTTTAATCAAGAAAAAAGTTTTTCCGCCTTCCTAAATGAATATCCTGTATTATTTGCTTGCAAAGATGTATTTTTTGCCTTTTGCGTCAGGAGAACCGATACCGCGGCCGCCTTTGAAGTCTTCAGCTTTGAAAGCGGCGATGTGACCGTCCTGAAAAAGTACGTTTGCTGTTTCATTGTGGCGGTATTCAGCACCTTTTGAGCGTTTGACTTCGGCATTGTAACGGATTGCTTCCCAACTGCCCTGTGCGAGATTGCCGTCAAAAATCATAACATAAAGTTCAGGATTTTTTGTGCCTTCAAATTTGCGGGCCTTGCCGTGCCATGCAGTAAAAGGCTCCCAGCCGCCGATGGATGAGTTGCGCATGTAGGTATTGTCAATGTAATATTTGCCGGCGGGGACTTCGGGCCAGTTGCCTTTGCCGATTTTTTTCGCATAGGGTGCATCTTTGGCATCAGGACAGTGAAAAATATCCATATTGCCTTTGGCATAAGGTATGCGGTGGCGTGCGTTACCTTTGCGGTTGACATTGTTGGGGCAGATATAACCGTTGTTGTCATTGGCATACATCTGCTCAATGGCATAGAGCTGTTTCAAGTTGCCCGTACAGCTCGCCTGCAATGCTCCTTCTTTTGCATTGACTGCGGGGATGACAAGTGCGGTGAAAACTGCACAAATCACAGCAACAAGAACGAGTTCAGCCAGAGTGAATTGCTTTTTCATTTTCAAATCCTTTCTGTTTTATTTTTTAGGTTGAACAACATCTACTCTGTCAATATAAATAACGTTTTTTCTGCCGTTTTCAAAGAATAACTGACCGTCAAATTTGATATGAACGCGGATATCAAACTTTTTACTGCGGTCAACATCACCGAGGTAGGCAAGGAGAACCTGAGCAACCCAGCTGTTGGTTATATAGACATAACAGTTATTACCTTCGGGCAGGAGAATGTCTTTAAGTTCAATCCATTGCCATTCATTTTCTTTGAGGTCTTTGCGGAAGAACTGCCAGAAATAGATTTCTTTGTTCTGAGAGAGACTGTAAATACCGCAAGACTGGGGCAGACGGTGAGTTCTGTTATTTTCAGGAATTGCGATTTTAAGAGAACTGCCGAATTCTGAAGTTTTGTCAGGAACAACAGTGATTGTACTGCCGATGGATGAAATTTCATCGGCGTAAAAACTTGCAATGTTGAAGTTCGGGTCTTTGACTGCTTTGCGCGGTGAACGGGGCAGGGCAAGAAGTGTGGCACAGCGTTCTTTGATACGGTCAAATTGAGTTCTCGGAGTGATGGGGGCGTTGCGCTTCATGCTTTCGTCCCATGTCGCCCAGAAACGGTTGCGGGCAACTTCGGCGATTTTTTCCAGATTTTTTTCGGTACTGCGCTGATATGCACCGAGAAATTCAAAACCGAGCAGACGGTCAATGCCGAGACCGGCACGGTTGACACGGTAGGTGAGTTCAGCATCATCTTTGACGGCGGCACGGGCTTTGTCAAGTGCTGATTGCATTTTGAGATTGGTTTCAAGGTCGATGTACGAGAAGTCAACACCTGAAGCAAACCAGCCGATGACGGCTTTTTTGCGGATTGCGGCATCATGGAGGATTTTGCGGTAAGCGTAAACATGCTTTGCCGCAGCACCGTAATATTTGGTGTAGAAATCGTTGACGAGTTCTTTATAGTCGGTGCGGTACGGGTCTTTGGCATAGCAGGTCAGGAGGTAATATTTAAGCTCCCACATGTCGGAGCTTGCGGGGCTTTCGGATTCACAGAAAACACCTTTGACATTGTTATCGGCATAAAATTTGTATGCAGAGGGAATGTAAAATTCACTGGGATAAGGTCCGCCGTTCATATCGCCGTAGGTGATTGCATAATCCCAGATATAAACATGCTTGGCAAATTTTTTCCATTTTTTGAATGCTTCGGAATAAACTTTGTCATTGGCGGCGCCGGTAATCTGGTTGCTGCCGGTGTTGCAGATGCGTACGATAACATTATCGCGGGCTTTGATTGTGTTGGGCGGTTCTGAATTGTACTGATAGGCGAAAAACTGGAGTTTGATATCGGGATAAACTTTTTCCACGCGTTCTGCAATATAATTGACAAAGTCAATCATTACGCCTGATTGTTTTTCTTTTGCGGCGAGAGCAGAGCAGTTTTCGCACATGCAGTAACGGCTGTTGTCGTTGTGTGACACGTCATAAATCGCAGGAGGTGTCATGCCTTCAGCGGTGTATTTTTCATTAGTTTCTTTGATGTTATCAAGAACAAGTCTGGTAAAAAATTCACGCAGTTCGGGATTGGTGAGACAGAGCTGACCTGAGTGTTGACCGCCGTACCGTTCGCCGTTGCGCAAACTGTAAAAGTGGGGATATTTTTTCATATATACTGCGGCGGGGAGATAGCGGTCAAAGGTGTGGCATGAGTACGGAGGACCGTAATCAAAAGAGCCGCCGAATTTTTTGTCAAACGGAGTATCTCCGCCGCGTGACATGCCTCTGGTCATGGCATAATATCCGCCGTCGGGATTGTAGGCTTTGCCGATATAGATATCGCGGAGAGCAAAGAGAAATTTGAATTCTTTGTCAACGGAAGCAGCTTTGATAACTTTTTTGTCGGGGATATGAGTGACAATCGGGGTGAAGAAGCGGACACCGAGAACATTTTCGATAAAGTCAAATGTTCCGTAAAGTACGCCGCGGGTGCCGCCGCCGTTGATGATGATGTTTTTGCCGATTTTTTTGATGACAAAAGAATCGTTCTGCATTTTTTCACGGGCAAAACCGTTTTTTACAGCAAGTTCGGAATCTCCGACATAAATATTTTTGATAACATCTGAGCCGACAATGAGTTTTTCGGCGCATTTTTCAAGATAAGTTTCCAACTCTTTTTGAGCTGTGAGTTCGGTGATTTTTGCATTTGCAGGTGCGATTGATTGCAACGGTTTATTTTCGCATTTGGCACAGCATCCGCCGAGAGATACGGCGGCAATGAGTGCGCTTAAAACAGATTTAAACTTCATATAAAATCTCCTTTTCAGTTAGTGATGATTACACGGTCAATATAAATACGGCTCGGCTTGCCGTCATTGTAATACAAATCGCCCTCAAATTTAACATGTATATGAGCAGTAATCGGTTTTTTGCGGTCAATCGGAGCGATATTGTTGAGCGGAATCTGGATTTTCCAGCTGTTGGTCAGCCAGAGATAACATGCGGAATCAGGGAGTTTGACATTGGCAACTTTTATCCATTGGTATTTATTGGGGATAAATTTGTCTTTTGGGAAGACTCTGGAGACAATACCTTTGGCCTGTCCCTTGTTGTAAACGCCGAAAGACATGGGGAATTTGTAGGTTTTGCGGTTTTTGTCGGCATCTACCATAAGAGAAACGCCGATGGGTGAGGTTTTGTCTTTGATAATGGTCATTTCTCTGCCGACGACAAGCGGCATTTCACCGGGTGTGATATCCAGATGGGGGATATTTGCAAATTCGGATGCAGGTTCAAAATCAATCGGCATGAGGTCAATATTTGCGAAACGCTGAAGATAATTTTTCTTTGCCTGCTGAGTTGCAAAGCCGAAATAATCAAGACTTTTCTGCCAGGTTTG
>JAZOSO010000105.1:0-3226 GCA_045657185.1 Victivallaceae bacterium
CCCGAAGAGTGGCGCATTAAATCTCTCGGTAAAGACAAACTTGTAATAACCGGTTCAGATCCCAAAGGTGTGCTTTACGGAGTTTATGAATTTCTGGAGCGTTACGGAAATGTACGTCATTTTGACGAAAAAAACTCATCAATCCCGATAAACAAAAATTTTAAATTGCCTTCAGTTGATATTACAGGCAAACCTTATTTCCGCATCCGCCATATCTTTGACGGGCTTGACTGGTACAGAGCAACTCAGATTTTCAAAGCTCGTAACCGCAGTCAGGCATACGGCAGTGCAGAAACAACAGATTATCCGTTG
Organism: Victivallaceae bacterium; assembly: GCA_045657185.1. GTDB lineage: Bacteria > Verrucomicrobiota > Lentisphaeria > Victivallales > Victivallaceae > RGIG5270. Next base: position 313 of record JAZOSO010000105.1, read on the forward strand.
CTTGGTTCTCCCGCACCGCACCATACTTTCCATAATTACGCAGATACTTTTCCCGTAAAAAAAACTGAAATGTTTTCTCTGCGTCCCAATAATGAACGTGTGAAGGATTCCTCAGGGCAGCTCTGCATGACTAATCCTGAAACCAGAAAATATGTTCTTGCCGCCTTGCGTAATTTCATTAAAAAAGACCGTGTTAAAGCAGTCAAAGACGGCGTTCCTCCGCCTTTAATTTATGACATCAGTGCAAATGACAACAACAATCAGTGTGTTTGTCCGGACTGCAAAGCTGTTGCCGACCGTGAAGGCGGCAATTATTCCGCTCCGCTTTTGGATTTTATCAATTATATCGCCCGTGAAATACGCAAGGAATATCCCGAAATTTACATTCGTACATTTGCTTATTTATTCAGCTACAATCCTCCGAAAAACATGCGTGCAGAAGATAATGTTATTATGCACATCGCCATGCTCGGCATGGAATTCGGCGGCAACGGCAAACGCGATACCATGCGTCCGCTGACTTATAAAACCAATAAAGAGGCTCTCAATCTCATTACATCATGGAGCAAATATGCCAAAAATATTGCCGTCTGGGATTACTGGAAACTTTTCGGCGGCGACCATGCCAATCTTGCAGGTCCTTATGTAAATACGGAAGCGATTTATTCCACTATGCCTATTTACAGAAAATACAATGTAACCGATGTTTTTGTTGAGTGTGAAAGTCCTGAATCCACCTCTTTTTTCGCACTCAAACGCTATATCGGCCTGCGTTCAATGAATTATCCTGAACTTAATGCACTGCAGGAAATAAATAATTTCATGCAGGGGATGTATGCCGAAGCGGCTCCTGTAATGAAAGAATATCTCGATTTCATCACTGCTGAACAGGAAAAAGCAAAGATCATTATCGGCCCTGTGCCGCCCAATATGCGTGAATATTATACTGCGGCATATTTCAAAAAAGCATTTGCTCTGCTCAACAAAGCTGTTGAAGCAGTCAAAAACAACAAAAATCCGCTCATCAAAGCCAACATTGAACGTGAATTCATCCCCGTTTACGGAGCTTTGATTCGCCGTTATTTCAGACTTTCTGAAGACGATAGAGCTACATGGAACTATGAAGAACTTCTAAAAACTTATGAAAAATATCTCATGCCGGCGATTGATTATTATTATCCGCTTAAAGGTGACCGCCGCAATTGGAACGGAGTTTTAAAAAACACATGGAAACAGCGTTTTGTCGCATTGCAGGCAGCTCAGAAAAAGGTAAAAATCCCTGAACAGTTCAAAGGCAAAAATGTTATCCCCCTCCCCTATTATACTTTCAAAAACAAAAGTGTCAAATTCATAAACGATAAAGATTCCATTTACGGCAAAGCCGTTTCTCTCGGAAAAGAATTCCCCGGCAAAACCAAAAACGGCACTACCGGTTTCGGTATCTGGGATACCGGACGCAAACGCCCGCTTGCCGCAAAAAACATCAAAACAACCGATGTTCCGCAGGATGAAAAATATCATATCGTCCACCTTGGCAAAGTTCTTTTCCGCAACTCAACTCCCTATTTTTGGGGTACAAGCACCTGGATTATTCAATGCGCACTTGATAATATTTACGAACCGACAGCAAGTGACAAGGATAATACTTATGACGCTTATATGTCAGTAAAATTTTCAGGTCCGGTCTATGTCAAAGATTCAAAATCTCCGGATTTTGTAGCTATTGATGCCATCTATTTTGTAAAATAAGGAATTAAAAATGTATTGCAATATTCTCGATTACGGAGCTGTCGCAGATTTTAAAATCGACAACTCCGAAGCTATTATGCGTGCAATCAATGACTGTTCCGCTTCCGGCGGCGGTACAGTCATTATTCCGCCCGGTGTTTTCGGTTCAAAAAAAATCGACATGCAGGATAATATTGAACTTCATTTTGAACCCGGAGCCGAACTTTACAGTTTGCTTAAACAAGTTCCAGACCCCGATAAAAAATGTGATGAACCATCACAGAATACTAAACAATACCTCATTGGCGGTGTGAAACTCAAAAATGTTTCTGTTACCGGACACGGAACTGTCAACGGCAGAGGTTATGATGTTTTCTGGCCGAAAAATGACGGTCTGGAACATCCTCTTTTCGGTCAGCGTTACTGGCCGCAGTTTCACAGACCGAAAGGTTTGATACATTTTCGTGAATGTGCGAATGTTCTGATTGAGGATATTACCATACTCGACCCGCCTTGTTACAATATTTGGTGTCTCGGCTGCGACTGCGTAGATATTCTCAAAGTCAAAATAATTACCGACCTCAAAGGTCCGAATAATGACGGTGTGGATATTGACTGTTGTTCAAATGTACGGATTTCAGGCTGTGATATTATCTGCAGTGATGACGGAATTGCCATTAAAAGCGATATCGACGAACTCGGATATTATAAAACATGTGAAAACATCACCATTTCCGACTGCCGTATCAAAACCACTTCCGATGGTATCCGTGTCGGTTATGAAGGCGACGGGGCGATTCGCAATCTCACTATGGCAAATTGTGTGATTTATGATACTATGATCGGTATTTCAATGATGGTAGCAATCAGTCCGAATGATGTCAGGGGCTGCAATATTTATAACGGGCCTGCGATATACGATATTACATTCAGTAACCTTGTGATAAATGCCTTTACGACTTTCAATTTTCAATACACCAAGCCGCAGGATTGTTCTGATACAATAAAGGGATTTATTGACCGTGTTACATTCCGTAATATCATTGGTAATGCGACGCGCGGTTCATATCTCGGAGCTTATGAAGACAGTCCTTTCCGCAACATTGAATTTTCAGATCTCTTTATAACATTTTCGGGAGAAATGGGCGATGACTTTCTTGAAAAAGTTCCCGACCCGTATCCCTTG
>JAZOSO010000106.1:0-17182 GCA_045657185.1 Victivallaceae bacterium
AATCATTCCAATATCTCTCCCGCAATCAAAAAGTACGACCCGAAAACTCTTTTTCCGCTGCGGGAGAGATTATTTTTTTCAATTCCCAAATTCAGCATATAATAAAAGGCTATGTACTAAATATAGACTGATTTTTATCATATTTCCAATAATTTTCTATAAATTTGACTGAAGAAAATGTCAAATATAATTAAAAGGTTTGGAAAAAGATGAGGGGGTGCAGGGGGAGAAAAAAAGAACCATATAAAAAGGCGGGTGGAACGCCAAAAGTTTTTTTCTTCTCCCCCTGCAATAAATCAGTCATCTTTTATAACACAGCGTAATAAAAAAATTATACAGCAGAATATTACGCATCCGGCCTCACGCAAAAATTCACTTGAATAAACTTGAATATTTAAAATAAATGTGCTATATTACGACAAATAACAAGAGAGGTGCGGAGTGGAAAATAATGCAATAAAATATATCGACCGTAAAAGCGGTGAACTCAAAGAAGAATCAGTTTTCGGCAATGCATCACTGCGTTTCATGTATCAGACTTTGCTTGGAAGAACTTTGTGGGGAGTGCTTTTCAATTCTGCGCATCTCTCAAATTTTCTCGGCAGTTATTATGATTCGCCCAAGTCCAAAAAGGCTATTGCCAAACTTGCAGCTACGCCCGGATGCAATCCCGAAGATGCAGAATTACCGATTGAAGATTATCCGACTTTCAATGCTTTTTTTACCCGTACTTTGAAACAGGGTGCCAGAATTTCAGATAATGACAAAAACAAAATCGCAACTCCCGCCGACGGCAGACTTTTTGTTTATGAAAATCTCAATGCAAACTCTGCCATTCCTGTCAAGGGAGCGCAAAAAACTCTGTCTGATTTGTGCTGCGGCGAACTTCCTTTTGAAAAAGCGGCAGTTGCAGTTGTCCGTCTCGCCCCCATTGATTATCACCGTTTTCATTTTCCATGCGACTGTGTACAGTCTGCCGAACCGCATATCGTCAGCGGCAAATATCATTCAGTTAATCCTGTTGCACTGCTCAAACGCCCTGATATTTATGTTGAAAACACTCGTCAGATAACTGAACTTGAGTCTGATAAATACGGTAAATTTTTCTACATTGAAGTCGGAGCTTTCGGTGTCGGTTCCATTATTCAAACTTCCGATATCGGTTCTCATCCTAAAAACTCTGAAAAAGGTTACTTCAAATTCGGAGGCTCTACCGTTATTCTGATTTTTGATAACGAAAAAGTCAAATGGAGTGCCGATTTGCTGAAAAATACCGCCGACGGATACGAAACCCTCGTCCGTCAGGGAGAAACAATCGCAGAAACAATAAATTAAAAGGATAAAAAATGAAAAAAACTGTATTGCTTTTTTGTATGTTGTGTTTAGGGCTTGCCGCAGAAGAAATCGTTTTGCCGAAAGCCGATTTAAAATCAGGAAAACCGCTGATGGAATGTTTTGCCAACCGCCGTTCAAACAGAAGTTTTTCCTCCCGTGCATTGCCGCGCGAAATCATCGGTGAAATTCTTTTCGCCGCTGACGGTATCAATCGTGCCGACGGCAGAAAAACAGTTCCGACTGCAATGAACAGACAAAATCAAACTGTTTATGCTGTGCTTGCCGACGGAGTTTATCTCTACAATAACAAAAAACACTCTCTTGTTTTGATCAATAAAGGCGACTTCCGTAAAAATTGCGGAAAACAGCCGTTTCACGGAACTGCCCCCATGGTGCTTATCTATGTTTCCGATATGGACGCCATCGGCAAAACTCCGCAGGAAAAAGCAATGTATGCAGGAACTCACGCCGGCAGTGCTTATCAGAATGTCTATCTCTACGCCGCCTCCAAAGGTCTGTCAACTGTCGTTTGCGGTATGATCAATAAGGATTTTCTGCACAAAACTTTGAAATTAAAAGCATCTCAACAGCCGCTTTATGCACAGCCGATAGGTTTTGCCAAATAAAAAACAGATAACTGTTGGCATGACATTGTAATTTATTCAAATAATATTATTTCAGAACTTGCAAGATTTTTTTGCGGGTGTATATTTAAGAATAATGTTTTTTTATTATATAAGGAATTTTTACTATGTCTTATGCAAAACCGACTTTCCGTTGTACAGCAACGGGAGATGCAATGATTACACGCCGCCTGCCGATTGAAGGAGAATACGAAGGCTTCAGCGAAGTAAGAGATTTTATTTTACAGGGCGACTTCCGTTTCAGCAATCTTGAAACAACTGTTCACAATTTTGAATCCTGCGGCGGTGCCCAGAGCGGCGGCAGTTGGCTATGTTCTCCTCCCGGAGTGCTTGACGATATGCGCAAATTCGGAATAAATATCCTTTCTACTGCCAACAATCACGCTCTGGATTACTCTTATGACGGTTTGGCAAAAACTATGGAATATATTGAAAAGGCCGGTTTTCCATTTTCAGGCACCGGTAAAAGTCTTGCCGATGCCTCCAAACCCGTTTATCTGGATACAGTCAGCGGCAGATACGCTTTGATTGCGTGCAGTATGACTTTCAACCCTGAAAACATGGCCGGCGAACAGACCGCCAAACTTCCCGGACGCCCCGGTGTAAACGGTATCCGTGTCAACAAAAAATATGTCCTGCCCAAAGAAGAAATGGTGCATTTGAAGCGTATTGCCGATTCTCTGGGAATAAATATTCCGAGCGACATTATCCGTGCAGAAGGCTATCTGCCTCAGCTCAAAGAAGGCGAACAGCCTTTCGGCAGAAATATGATGTTTGAAACCGGAGACAAAGCAGAAATCGTCTCAACCGTTAACAAACAGGACATGAAACGCATCACAGATGCAATTGCAGAAGCACGTTTCATGGCTGACTATGTTATTGTTGCTCCGCACAACCACGAAATCTACGGCAAACTCAAAGAAAATGTTGACCCCGTATCCGTTGAATTTGCCCATAATTGCATTGATGCAGGCGCAGATGCTGTCATCAGCACAGGTCCGCATTTGCTCCGTCCGGTTGAAATCTATAACGGCAAACCGATTTTTCACTGTCTCGGCGATTTTATCAATCAGCTTGAAACTATCAACTGCGCACCTGACGGCATGTTTGCCAAACAGAACCTCAACGGCAACAGTCGTCTGGATGAACTTTTCAATGCGCGTTCAGGCAACGGCAAACGCGGCTTGAGCTATGACCGTGTAATGTTTGAGTCCGTTATCCCCTACTGGGAAGTTGAAAACGGCGAACTTACCAAACTTATTTTCCTCCCGATTGAGGAAATGTTCGGACTGCCGCGGTCACGCCACGGCTGGCCGCTGAAAAACACATCAGCCAATATCATTGAACGCTTTGCCGCCATGAGCAAGCCTTACGGCGTTGATATCAGAATTGAAAACGGACTCGGCGTCGTAAAATTGTGAGGAAAACAAAATGGCACTTACTGAAAAAATGGAAAAATACGCTTCTTCCGTCCGAGAAGAAGTTGCTCAACTCGTCCGTGATTTATGTGCAATTCCCGCCCCCTCCAACCATGAGGAACTGCGTGCGGAATTCTGCAAAAACTGGTTTGAAAAAAACGGCTTTTCAAATGTTGAAATCGACTCTGCATTGAATGTTATTGCCCCTGTCAATGTCACAAATTCAAATGATTTGACTGTGGTGATGGCCCATACGGATACAGTATTTCCCGACCTTGAGCCAATGCCTTTTGCAGAGAAAGACGGCTATATGTACTGTCCCGGTGTCGGTGATGACACTGCAAATCTGGCAGTGCTTATGATCTGCGCACGTTATTATATGGAAAATGCCCCTGATAATGAAGGTTTTCTGTTTGTTGCAAACTCCGGAGAAGAAGGGTTGGGCAATCTCAAAGGCACACGAAAACTTATGGAAACTTACGGAGAGAGAGTCAAAAATTTTGTTTCTCTTGATTCTGCCTGCATGCACCGTCTGGTAGTTCTGGCTGTCGGTTCTCACCGCTACAAAATTACAGTACGCACGGAGGGCGGTCACTCTTTCGGCAATTTCGGCAACCGCAATGCAATCCATGTTCTTTCAACAATGATTTCCGCATTATATTCCATAAATGTTCCCAAAGTCGGAAACAGCAAAACAACTTTCAATGTCGGAACTATTGAGGGCGGAACATCCGTCAACACCATCGCCCAGGAAGCTTCAATGACTTATGAATACCGCTCTGACAACAAAGAGTGCCTTGAAAAAATGAAAAACTTTTTTGACCGCACAATTGAAATGTTCAAAGCATCCGGCGTTGAAATTGAAGTCGAACTCCTCGGCGAACGCCCCTGTATGAGTGAAATGAAAGACCCTTCAAACTACGCAAAACTCAAACAACGCGCCATTGACTCCATGCATGAAATTACCGGGCTTGAAGTTATTGAGGGCTCATCTTCAACTGACTGCAATATTCCGTTTTCAATGGGCATTTCAGCAGTTTGTTTCGGTGTCGTCCGCAGTGCAGGCGCACATACCAGAGAAGAAAAACTTGAAATCGCCAGCCTCTATGACGGATGCCGACTGCTGTTAAACTTTTTATATAAAAAATAAAAGGAAATAAAAATGAATGAAAATACTGTTGTTCAAGTAAATTGGAAAAGCAACCTTTTTGTTATTTGGCTTTCACAATTTCTTGCCATGGTGGGATTCGGCTGCTGTATGCCGTTTATTCCTCTTCTGCTGAAAGAAAATCTGCACATTGACGACCCGAATTTGCGCGGTGTTTACACCAATATTTATTATCTTGCCTCAATGGTAAGTTTATGTATTGCCACCAGTGTATGGGGTATGCTTGCCGACCGTTTCGGACGCAAACTGATGCTGCTGCGTGCAAGCTATGCCGCCGCGCTTTTTTATCCCCTGCTGGCATTTGCGCCCAACTTCTGGGTATTGGCAAGTATCAGATTTGTCTGTTCATTCTTTTCCGGAACAGTCAACCCTGCACAGACACTGCTTATTGCCACGACTCCTAAAGAAAAACACGGCTTCGTTCTCGGAGTTTTAAGTACCGGTACCAACAGCGGCAATATGCTCGGCTATCTGCTCGGTGCAGAAATCGTTGAGCGTTTCGGTTATACCCAGGCATTTTTGACCTGCGGTGCAATTTATCTTACCAGTGCGCTTCTGGTTCATATTTTTGCAAAAGACGACTTCAACGTCAAACTTGCCAAAAAACAGCGTTCTCAAAACAAATTCAAATTTAAAGATGTCGCAACTCCCGCCGTCATCTGGCTGCTGGTGCTTTTCCTCTGCTTCGGTGTTTCACATCGCCTGCTCCAGCCCAATATGGCTCTTCTGGTTGAAGAAATTCTCGGCGGCATCAAAGGTGCTGCCCGTTATACAGGTATTGTCAGTGCGGCGGCATCTATCGGCGGATTTCTGGCAGGGCTTTGCATGGGCTGGCTTTGTGACCGTATCGCCCCGCGTAAACTTCTGCTGCCTATTCTGATTTTCAGTGCATCATTTACAGGTGCAATGGCACTTGCCACCAATATAAATATGCTTATCGTCTGCCGTTTCCTGGCAGCATTTGCAATTTGCGGCATTCAGCCTGCATTGCAGCTGATGCTTACAAAAATCACCCGTCCCGAACTGCGCGGAACATACTTCGGCTGGTCTGGCAGTGTTAATACCGCAGGCGGCATTGTCTGCTCCTTCCTCGGCGGAACAGTCGTCTGGTTCTGCGGTATCCGCGGTGTTTATCTTGCTTCAGCGGTAATTATTGCAATTATGATTCCTATTCTTTTCCCGACCGTAATGGCGATGAAAAAAGAATATGTCTGCAATCCCGATGCCGCCGGCAAAGATTTGAAGTAAAATCAACGTCCGAGCCTGCTGCGTAATTCTTTCGGAGTCATTCCGCAGCAGGAACGGACAAATTTATGTAAATGAGTAACATTTTTCATTCCTGCCATATAAGCTATCTCTTTCATGCTCAAACTGTTATCAAGCATCAACTGACGGATGCGTGCAAAACGCACTTTGGCTCGGTATTCGACAAGAGACAATGAATAATGTGCTTTAAAAAGACGCCGCAAATGCTCAGCACTGTATCTGATTTGCGGCATTATATCATTTAAATCATATTGAAATCCGATATCTTCATCTATCATTTTTTTCAACTGCATAACTTCCGGCGGCACGACGGCATTATCAATTTTAGTGCGGGCAGTAAATTCCGCAAAAACTCCTGCAAGCATAATTTCAGCGGCTTTTTCATCAGCCGGAATTGCTGAATTTGCCAGCCTTTCAGCACGGTCAAAAAGTTCATAAAAAAAACTGCTTTGCACCGTAGAAAGCTTTACTGCCGTCACCATTTCAAAATTTTCATTTCCGCAACGCAGCATATTTTTCATAAGTTTTTTATCATAAGCAAATTCATTACATTCAAACGGAGCAAAAAAGTTACACCTTTTTTCATTGAACTCAAAGTCGATACAACTACCCGGCGGCAATAAAAGAAGTGTGCCGTCCCCGACATTAAAAAAATCAGTTCTTTCAGGTAATGAAATTTTCATATATTCAACTCCCGACACAATAAAACCGACATAAAAAGCACCGAGACGCTGAAAATATTTTTGCGCCTTGCTATACCGCTGAAGATTATTTATCCTGATATTCATCTTTGATATATATTTGTTTTTTATAATTTATGATTGCAAAATATAAAACTTATACAATATATTATTACTTTTTATATTTGCAAATTATAATTTACGATATCTATTATAAATATCAGATATTTATTGCAAGGAGAATATCAATGGGAAAAATTTTTGATACCGACAAAAAAATACGCCTCGGCATCTGGGGGCTCGGCAGAGGAACTGCTTTTCTGAAAGCGGCATCTGCACTGAACTATGAAATTACCGCAGGATGTGATTTTAACAAAAATTTAAGGGACAAGTTTAAAGAAAACTGTCCCGATGCCGCCGTCACAGCGAATGAGGATGAATTTCTCAATACTCCCATGGATGCCGTACTTATTGCAACTTATTTTCCTGCTCATGCGGAACATACAATAAAAGCACTGGCACACGGTCTGCATGTTATGTGTGAGGTAAGTTCTTTTATGACGCCCGCCGAAGGTGTCAGAGTTGTTGAAGCAGTCGAAAAATCGGGAAAAGTTTATAATCTGCTTGAAAATTATCCGTTTACCAAAGAAAATTTTTATCTCGCAAAACTCTACCGTGAGGGATTTTTCGGAGAATTTCAATACGGAGAATTTGAATATCTCCATGACTGCCGCATACTCTCCTACTGTTATAATGCGCCGGATTCTCCGCCTGTTGAACCAACTTACACAGCGCACTCATGGCGGTCAATTCTTGATTTTCACTATTACAATACCCATTCACTCGGCCCGCTGATGAAAATTACCAATCTGCGTCCCGTCTCGATTTATGCGGAAGTCCCCTCCGTATCGCTCAGCGGTACCCTCCCCCGTACCAACTGGGGCAAGCCGTGTCCGTCTTTTATCAAAATGAGCAACGGCGGCATCATGCGCAACCTCTGCGGCTCAAGTACCAATAATTATCACATGGGCAAACGCTTCTGGGGAACACGCGCTGCGGCAGAGTCTCTTGAGGGCGAATTGAAACTGCGTGTCGGAGCATACGGCAGCGGTACTGTCATCAATGTTGAACCGCAATGGGCGGAACTCGGCAAAGAGGCTGACGAAAACGGTCACGGCGGCGGCGACTTCTGGGAATTGTATTATTTTGCCCGAGAAATCCTGTACGGCACGCCCGCCCCGTGGGACATTTACAGTGCATGCGATGTCACTCTTGCAGGAATAATGGCGGTCAAAAGCCACGAGTCAGGCGGCAAAGTTATGGAAATTCCTGACTTCCGCAACCTAAATATCCGGGAAAAATACCGCAATGACCATTTTAAAATGACTCAGCATATTGACCCGCAAGCAATTTTTCCGTCAGGACATAATACAGAAATCAGTTCAAAATTCAACTCTGTAATGCGTCTTTTGATACGCAAGACAATAACTTTGCGTTCTGCCCTTGACGGTGCGGATATTTTTGAATTTGCCAAAAGCGACAAAGACAAACTGACTATTATCAAAAATATCCGTCAGGCAATCGCGGAATTACCGGACTGGCAGACAATTTTTGAAGATGCAGAAAAAATTACTGCCGCTTATCCGGACTGTCCCGCCTCCTGTGCGCTCCAAACTCAGCTTGACAATGTCAATGCAGATTTTGCCGCAGGTCCCGATGCCCTGCAAAAAAAACTTGAAGATTATCTCAATAAATTTCTGGAAAAATAAAGGAACATTATTATGCCTCAGCTCAAAATGCTTTTCAACGCCGCAAAAAATCCCCTCCCCGAACTTGAAATTGCCGACGGTTTTTACCTTGATACAATCAAAGACTCTGACCTTGACAAATACAATGAACTCCGCAAATCCGTCAATTTCCCTGAATGGACAGCGGAATATCTGCAAACTTTCCGCAACAAAGTCCTCAATGATGCCATGTTTGTTATCAAAGAAAGAGGCACTGACCGCTTCTGCGCCGCCGCAACTGCAGAAAAAACCGACATGCCTGATTATCCGCAAATCGGCGTTCTCGGCTGGGTTATGACTCATCCTGATTTCCGCGGACATCATCTCGGCAAAAGTGCAAGTGTCGCCGCCATGCACAAACTTTATCAGCAAGGCTACAAAACTTTTTCACTTCTGACCGATGATTTCCGTTTGGCAGCAGTTAAAACCTACCTGAATCTTGACTGGCAGCCGTGGCTCTATCTTGAAGATATGCCAAGCCGCTGGCAAGCTCTGGCGGAAAAGCTCCAAATAGATTATGACAGCTTCGGCTGCATTCCTGAAAAAATCAACTTTCCTCTCTAAAAACCTTGATTTTTCAAAATTCCGTGCTAACTTATCATAATTAATGCGAATTATTCGTATAAAAAATGTATAAATTAAGCAGGTTTTTATGAAAAATAAACTTTTTTCCGCTATTACAGCAGGCATTGTATGTCTCGCTGCAGGTTGTCAAAATCCTCAAGCAGAGCAAGGAAATACACAAATGAAAAAGGCATACACCCCTCCGTTCAAAAACGCAAATGTCTCCTATACCGCAAACAAAGTAACCAAAGCCATCGCAGTACCGCTGGTAAATGATGATTTCAAATTCGGAAGCGGCATGACCGACCCCATCTGGGCAAAAGCCGCTGTTGCCGAGGACTTTGAACCCTACAAAAAGAAGAGTCTTGACAAACCGTCAAAAATGGCTCTTTTCCGTACTGCTGATGCTCTTGTTATCGGTTTCTTTTTTGAAGAAGAACCAGGAAAAATCAAGCGTCAGCAAAATTCAAAAGCCTCTCCCTGGTCAGGCGATTTGGCTGAAATCCATTTCGGCGCAATGGAACCGGACCCGTGGCTCATGCAGCTCGGCGTCGGTGTCGCCGGCAACCGTTTTGACAGTACCGGACATCTTGAACGCTGGAAATCAAAAGTATTTGTCAATGAAAAAGGCTGGGGCGCAGAATTGATGATTGACAATTCAGCTCTCCGTCTCACCGAAGGCGGTTTCCGTTTCAACCTCTGCCGTCAGGCCATGAACCGCAATGAGCTTTCCTGCTGGAGCATGCTCCGCGCCCGTTTCCATGAAGTTGAAAACTTCGGCGAACTGCTTTTTACTGATTACTCAAATGCTTTTGCTATGCGCTACGGCATCAATATTCCCGATATGACCAGAGAACAGTTTGAACAGCTCTCCGCCAAACGCGCAATTCCCGCCCAGAAAGTCACCCACGGTCCTTTCCTCAGCAATCCGACCGAAAATTCCGTCTCTATCGCATGGGCTACCGCCGGCAAAGTTCCTTCATACATTGAATTCCGCGAAAAAGGTTCCAATGCCGTCCCCCGCAAAGCTTTTTCAGGTAAACTTCACGGTATTCTCGGTCACAACACCCAGCATCTCGCCGTGCTTGACAATCTTACTCCCGGCAAAGAGTATGAATATGAAATCTTTACCATGTCTCCTGTTGCTCTGAAATCTGTTTCAACAAAAATCAAACGCTGTTTCAAAATGCCTGAGGCAAAAGAACAGAATTTCTCTTTCATCGCCTCCAGCGATATCCATTCCGATGTCGCATTTCTCCGCGGAATCTGCAAAACTGAAGCAGGCAAAAAGGCAGCTTTCCATGTGGTTATGGGTGACTTGCTGAGCCACGCCGCAGGACCTGAAGCTCTCTATAACGGCATTATTGACCCCATGGTTATTGAGGAACAGAAAGACGCTTATGACCGTCCTATGCTTTTCGCCCGCGGCAACCATGAACAGTGGGGTGTTTATGCCTCTGATTATTTCAATGTTCTGCGTCATCCGACGGACAAAACCTATTACACATTCAATTACGGCGATGTATTTTTCATTGTTCTTGACACCGGCAATGATTTTATGGACTCATCCAAAAACATCTTCTTTTCCAGCAAAGAACTGCTTGCTGAACAGATTGAATTTCTCAAGAAAGTTGAAAAAACCGACGCATACCGCAATGCCAAATACCGTGTTGTTTTCCAGCACATTCCGCCGCTGTCTGCCAAAATGGATTTTTACAGTCAATTCCATGCTTTGCTCAAGCCGCTGACAACATCCGTCACTCCGCCTGATGCAATTCTCTGCGGTCACATTCACGCATATATGCGACTGGATGCCAACTCAAACCGCTACCATGAAAAATCAACGGCAAGACACTGCAAAAAAAGCCCGATTACCACACCGCTTCCCTGCACTATGCTGGTCAATTCCAACAATACCGCACTCGATTGCCGTGTTTCTCCGGAAAAACTCGAAATCGTCGTTTTCGTTCCCGATAAAGACGGTAAAGTCCGCGAAGTCGTTGACACAATTACCATCAAACCCAAGAAATAATATATTTATAACCGCCTGATAAAATAAAGATGAAAAAGATTTTACTTTCATTGTTTTCATGCCTGTTTTTCTCAAGTTGTGCAATCAACGCGCAGAAAACTGCCGCAGCTCCGGTAACAAATACAGCTGCACCTGAAAAAAACGCAGTATATCAACCTCCGAAACTTGAAAATCCGCAGTCATGGTCAATGATTGTAGTCCCCGATGTGCAGGGGTATATCAAATACAGACGCAATTACGGTATTCTTGAAATTATGAATGCCTGGATTGTTGACAATCGTGCGCCTCTGCGAATTGAACAGGTACTTTTTACGGGGGATTTGACCAACCGTAATGATACGCCTATGCCCGATGCGGTCAATAACCTGGTTTCCGAAGAGCAGTGGAAAGCCTTTTCCCGTGCCGCAGAGCGTCTGGACGGTGAAGTTCCTTATGTTCTCTGCACCGGCAACCATGACCACGGTCCGGGAAATTCGGAAAACCGCAGGTCTTTTTTCGGGAAATATTTCCCGACTGACCGCAATCCGTTGTCACGCCGTCAGCTTGTCGGCTGCAAAGCAAATGCTTTCGGTATCAGCACTCTTGAAAATGCCGCTTATGAATTTACCGCACCGCATCCTGACAACCGCAAATTTCTGGTTATCAGCTTGCAGTTCGCACCTACTGACGATGATTTGAAGTGGGCGAAACAAATTGCAGACGCTCCCCGCTTTAAAAACCATATCGGAATTTTGCTTACTCATTCTTACCTCAACCGCAGAGGAAAACGAGTTAATCAGGAAGATTATGAAGTAAACAAAACCGGCGGCAATGAAGGCGAAAAGATTTTCAAAAAGCTCGTTTATCCCGCAAAAAACATCCGTCTTGTAGTCTGCGGACACATTGCCCTTGATGATTTATGGCATGGCGGCATTGCATTTTCCGTTGACAAAAATTCAAGCGGCAAAAGCGTAGCCCAGATGGCTTTCAATACCCAGTCAATCGGCGGCGGCAGAACGGGTTCCGGCGGTGACGGCTGGCTCAGATGGCTGGAGTTCATGCCTGACAGAAAAACTGTCAAAGCCCGCACCTTCTCACCCTTTTTCTCACTCTCTCCCTCAACCCGCCATCTCGCATGGAAACACGATGAATTAAGTGAATTCACTTTTGAGATTGAATAATAAAAAGCGGTAAATCATATACAAATTTCCGGCGGTTAAACATATATTTGTTCAACCGCCGTTTTTCTTACCGCAAACTGCCCTGCTCTCGCCTGTCCGTCAATTCTAAAATAAATGCTTTGTTCCCAATATGTGGAGATAGCTGTATCTTGTGCTTTTTTGCAGGGGCTTACGCCGCCCCTGCACCCGGCGCCGGGTACGACCCGGTGCGATGTGACGCTGGCGCGAGAATGTCAGCGGCCGGATGATGTCAGGCTGTTTTTCGGCGGAATGTTCGTTTTGTCCCTCCTCTTTTTTGAGGAGTGACAAATCAAATCTTCCGCCCGACTTCGCCACAATTGAAGGAGAGCAAGCTCTCTTTTTGTATGCTGTCACATTGGCATACCCCGTTGTAAAAATACACTTTGAGATTTTGCCAAGGCGATAGCAAATAAAAGGCGATAAGACGCCCCGTGTTTTGCTTACGCAAAACACTATACCCCAAACCCCTCAATTTTTTATTCTCAAAAATAATTTCATTATCTACCCTCAATGGGAACAGAGCGAAAGCAAAAAAGCAAAAAAACAGCCGTTCAGCGTTTGCGGGCGAGAGTCGGAGCGAAAAGGCGGATTTGTTTTTCTTCTGCAAGAAGATATTTATTGAACAAAGTTTCATCGGAGCAGACTTCTGCGGCCCCTTTTTCATAAAAAGGAGCGATTTCGTCAATAATTTCAGCGGATTTCTCACGGTCTTTGCCAATATTGCCCGCCATTTTGTCGGCGCGGATTTTCAGAGCTTTCAGATAGCGCGGAATTTCAGCCCACAAAGCACGGCGGCGCAAAAATCCGTCAGCAAAATAAAAATCAAGCTGATTTTGAATTTCATCTTTTGAAGTTTCTCCGTTGCGGGTACGGCGGCAGAAGTGCTTGATTTCGTCAATCAATGCAGAACATTGTTCGATTTGAGACATTTCATTCAGCAGAGATTGATAGACATTTTCCCGTATGTAAGGTTTGAAATTCTCCCATTGAGCTGAATTGCGGATACTTAAAAAATCATCCTGCAAAGTTGCGGCAACCGCATTTTCAAGAACATGTTCTTTGTAATCGCCATACTCAATAAACATGCCGAGAAGCACATTCTTTTCAAATTTAACTGAACGCAAAAGGTTGCGGACAAGCCCGTTTTCCTCAAGAATAAACAGACGAACCAATCCTTGCAAATGCTGATTTGCCGCCTCATTTTCCTTGACAAAATAGCGTATCGCCACACTGTCATTTTCATCAGTCAAAGCGCCGTATCCCTTGTGGTCCGGACCGACTGAAATATGTTCCGGCACCTCCTGCAGCGGAAAAACAGTATATTTTTCCTGTCGGCGGTTATTACCTGTAAGCTGACCGATGCGGCGGATGCGGTTTTCTGCCAATTCACGGACAATGCGGCGAACCCTCCCCCGATCATCAAGAACAGCAATTTTCATATTGAGAAATTCAGGCAGCTGTACATTTTCCCAAATATCAGTATCAATTTCAAGTTCATGTATTTCACGCAGGTAATCCCGCAAAACTTCCGAAAAAGCAACATCTTTCAAATGCGGATGCTCACGGTAAAAATCCATAAAAAGCTCAAGCGATTCATTGAACGGCTGAAGAGCTTTCCGCAATTCTTTCGGCATTGCCCGCCAGAAACGCTCCGTTTTCTCCATTATATATCCCGGCACCAAATGTTCAAGCCATACAGCAGGTATCTCATTAAGCTCTTTTTCAGGAACAAGTGCAGTAACTCCGTCATCCTCCTCGCCGGGTTCAAATTTGTAAATCAAACGCCAACGGAAATTTCCAAGCCGCCAGTAAGCAGGAAAATCCCCTTGCGGAACAACAGGTGCATGAACGCCGAATTCTGAATGTTTCAGCGGCGTATAATCTTTTTTATCACGCTCAAAATTCAACAGCAGATTTTTGACCGAAAAACAATTCTGCGGCAGAACCTCATCGAAATATTCACACAAAGTCTCCTCATCCACCAGCAAATCTTCACGGCGCAAACACTTTTCCAAACGGCGCAGCTCACGATATTTCTGCATATATTTGTCCGTCCATGAACCGTTGGCTGCGATATTTCCGCGCGCCAGAGCCTCTTCAATAAAAATTCTTCTGCTTTCTGCGGGATTGATATTGCCGTAATGCACACGCTTGCCGCTCTGAATAACATGTTTGCCGAAAGTCTGTTTCTCAAGTGCATAAACAAAACCTTTATCAGGATTGAAATTTATTGAAGAATACGACTTTTTCAAAAGCTGCGGCGATGTCAAAAGCAGATATTCAGGATTTATCTCTGCATTGAAAAGTGAGTAAAGATTTTTTGTTTCAAGCAGATGAAAGAACAGAATCCATTCAGGTTTCTGTTTGAGTTTTGACAATGCAGAGGACGGAAAGCATTGAAATTTACGCCCCTGCATATCCTCATATTCACGCTTCTCGGCGTTCCAATGTCCGAGGTTGCGGGGCAAACCCGCAAGAATGGCAATATGGAAATTTTCTCGGTCAAATTTTTCAAAATCAACTTCACCGCGCAAAGTTTTATCCTTGCCGATAGCGTCAAGAGTCAACTCTTCAACCAGATTGCGCCAATCACGCATACGGCGGTAATTGAGATAATTATCTTTACAGAAACGGCGCAAAGCTCCGTTGCTTGAAGCATTTTTTTCCGTCTCACACCAGAGATTTATAATTGTGTTGAAATCTGAAGTTTCATCTTTGAATTTTTTATGTGCAGTATCCGCCTGCGTCTGTTTATCAAGCGGTCTTTCACGCGGGTCAACTATTGAAAGAAATGCACCGCAAACGATAGTTTCATCCAAGACCTTGCGTTTTTCCCCCTCAATCAGAATACGCCCCAGATGCGGGTCAAGCGGAATTTGCGCAAGTTCAGTTCCGATATCGGTCAATTTGCCGTCAGCAGTCAATGCTCCGATTTCTTTCAACATGCGTTCACCTGAGCGTATTGCGCCTATGTTAGGCTTGTCAAGCATGGGAAATTCACTCAAAGGCGGCAAATTCAAATAAGCCATCTGCAAAATAACTCCGCTCAATGAACTGCGCATAATTTCAGGCGTTGTAAACTCTGCCGCCCCAACCCATTCATCTTCAGTATAGAGGTGAAAACATACCCCGTTGCTCAAACGGCCGCATCGTCCGCGACGCTGCATAATGGCACTTTTGCTGACAAAAACAGTTGACAATTCCTGAATTCCTGTTGAACTGTTGTACGAACTGCGGCGTACCAACCCGGAATCAACAACATAACGGATATTCGGCAAAGTAAGCGAAGTTTCAGCAACATTAGTCGCCAGAATTACACGGCGTTTTGAACCGCGTCTGAAAACCTTCTGCTGTTCCTGCGATGAAAGTCTGCCGAAAAGCGGCAATATTTCCCAATTTTTGCGTTCTCCGAGCGAGTCAGCAATTTCACGGATTTCACGCTCACCGGGGAGAAAAACCAATACATCTCCTGAATTTTCCAGTTTGGCAATTTCGTCCAGAGCCATTTCAACAGATGCCGCCAAATCTGCATCTTCCTCCGGAGGCAGAAAATAATCCTCAACCGGATAAAGTCGTCCCTCAATTTCAACTATTTTGCTGTCCGGAAAAAAATCTGCAAGTTTCTCCGCCTCCAATGTTGCAGAAGACAAAATCAACTTCAAATTGCGTCTGCTCAACAGCAGATTTTTCAAATAACCGAGCAGAAAATCAATATTAAGCGACCGTTCATGCACTTCATCGACAATAATGCAGTCATACTCAAGCAAAAGTTTATCACTCTTGCTCTCTGCCAGCAAAGTACCGTCAGTCATAAATTTAACAATAGTATTATCCGTGCATTTCTCCTCAAAACGCACTTTACTGCCGACCCCTCCCCCGAAATCAGTCTCCATTTCCGCAGCGACTCGTTCCGCAAGTGAACGGGCAGCAATACGGCGCGGCTGTGTACAGCCGATACGCCCTGTTCTGCCCAATCCCGCCTCAACAGCGATTTTCGGCAGCTGAGTTGATTTACCTGAACCTGTCGAACCGCAAACAATTACGCAGGAATGATTTTTTATCGCCTCAACAAGCTCATCTTTGCGTTTGGAAACAGGCAAATCCTCAGGATATGAAATTTTGAGTTTTTCACAAAAAGGCACCAGAGAACGGCGGGCAAGAGTTGAGACTTTCTGTTCAAAAATCTTTTTCTCATCCGCCGACAACTGATGTTGCGTATAGCGTTTTTTCCACCGGGCAAGCTGTTTTTTGTCAGTTAACCGCAGCTGATTGTACAAACTCAAAATACTCATAAATCTTATATCTCAAAATCCATACACATACGGCTCATCGTAAACGGACGGACTTTGATATTTGCCGCATCCTGATGCGCAGGGTGAACCGCATAGTTTTTCAACGCTTCAAAACTCTCAAATGTACTGTCAAGCATAACATCCGCATTTGAAGTCGGCAAAAAATCAGTCTGCACACGAATATCTGTCAAACCGGGAATAACCCCTTTCAAACTCTCCAAGCCACTCTTGATACCCTTGCGTATTTCTGCTTTTTCCTCTTCTGTAAACTCTTCTTTAAGTTTCCAAAGTATAATATGTTTTACCATCTTTATCCCTTTCTATAAAATAACTCAAAAGATAATATATCATAAATTACAAGATTTTCCATAACAACTGCATATTATTTTTATAGAAAGCTATTGTCTCAATATATAGAGACAGCTTTTTTGCAGGGGGTTGGTTGCACCCCCTGCACCCCGCAACCGGTTAGCACCGGGGCAAGGTGACGCTGGCGCGTATGCGAATGGCAGAGAGATAATTGGCGTGTGTGTCAGGCTATACATTTTGTGGCAAAATGTTTGAGTTGTCCTTCCTCATATAAAAGCGGGTGGAACGCTGAGGAATGACAACTCAAATCTTTTGCCACGATTGCCTCCGGGGGGAGATTGCCACTCGGTGTTTTACACCTCGTTACTCTCCCCCCCTATCCCCCCTCTTTATTTTTTTGCTTTGTACTAAATATTAACTGATTTTTATCATCATTCTAATAACTTCCCATAAGTTTGACTGAAGAAAAGTTTAAATAAGATTAAAAGGTTTGGAAAAAGATGAGG
>JAZOSO010000107.1:0-1979 GCA_045657185.1 Victivallaceae bacterium
TGGAGATAGCTGCCCGGGTAAACGATCATCTTGTCGCCTTTGCGGTAATGACGTCCCCAGGTGGTGCCGAACATCTGCCCCATGAACCAATGATTTTTTCTGACTCTGTCTGACACGGTATTGTAGACATTGAGAGCATTGGTAAACTCTTTTACAGAAACATTGCGGGGAGTCGGAATCTGAGTTGAATCATCAGCTCCGAAGTAGTAGATATCATTACAGATAACAGGAAGTTTACTGTCACGGATATAACCGACAGCCTGTGCATTCATAATAACGGCAGTTGCATCACGGGTGGGGTCGGCTTTTTTCATTACATCATACATGTAATCAGTTGCAGCAATATCGCACAAACCGGGTTCATCTTTGAGGATGTAGCCAAGCAGTGAATCATAATGTCCGATACGGGCAACAGTACTGTCTGCCTGACGTTCCAAATCATCCAATGAGCCGCCGTGATAGAAGAAATTCTGCATGTCGGTATTGAAAAGGACACGCAAACCGTATTTCTGCGCAAGCTCAAGAATTTTAGGCTGCTGTGCGGCATTAGAATGAATTATCCAGCAGGTATCATAATTGTTTTCTTTCATGACCTGCATATTTTTTTCAACGAAATCCCACAGCTCCATTTTCGCATATTTAGCATTGGGTTCAGTCCGTTCCCATGCCCAGAAAACTCCGGTTGGGAAAACGTCTTTGATATTTTTCACAACAGGCTTTTTGATTTCATCAGGAGCAAAAAAAGTACCTCCGAATTTAATATTGAAATTCTGCCAGAGAACATTGCCGTACTGACCGTTGCGGTCGCCTTTTTTATAAAAACGTTCAAATTTGAAGAAAATCACACCTTTATTATCAGGCAATTCTTTTTTCATTCCGACAGTAGCTTGGTGGCTGTGCTTGCCTCCGAAAGATTTTTTGTCAGCAGTAATATAATTCACTCCGTCAAATGAGTAACTGAAAGCTGCTTCACGCTCAACACGGTCGGGGAAATTGGCAATCGTACCGTTTATGTCAATATATTTGATTTTGCCCGGAGCTTTGACCATAAATGTAAGATTACCGTTAAAACCTGCAATATGTTTGGAAGTCGGATGACGGCGGATATTTTTTTCAGTAATTATAAATTCTTCGGGCGGAGCTTCATTAATCAGATTGACGGAGCGTGAAAACTCCCATGAATCCGCTTTTTCCGAATAACCTTTAACGGGAATGCGGTTATTGATTTTCAACTCCGCCCCGAACAGACAAAATGCCGTAACAACAAGCATTAAACTCAAAAATTTTTTCATTATGCAATTCCTTTCACTATTACCTCAAAGCTGTCATTAATTACATGCTTTGACATTTGAACACTTGCTTTTGGGGTCATAAATATTAAGGGCTTTGAAAATAGTATTTGCCATTTCCAGATGCCCTTTGGCTCCGGGATGAATATATTCGCCGAGCCATGATTTGAGTGTATGGTAATCGGCGGCATTTTTGCGCCAGTGAGCATCGTGGTCAACGAGAATGGTGCTGTATTTTGCAGCGGTTTCACGGATGATGTCATTATAAGCAGGCAAAGCCTTGAAACGCTGCACATAGTTGTGCTTTTCGCCCCATTCAAGGCGGACATTGACGGTGTTGATAGTTTGAAGTACGACAATGGCATTATCTGCCTGCAGCCGTTTGACTAATTTTTCAAGATTGGCGCGAAAAACTGCGGGGTCTTTGGTTTGAGAACGGACGGTATCATTCATACCGATAAGTACGAAAACGACCTGCGGAGTGTAGCGTTTTATTCTGCGTTGATATTGTGCATTGTCAAGCAACTCCACAGTTGAATTACCGCTGGTACCGGAATTAATAACTGCGTCATTACTCAAATGATATTCCCAGCGAATGCGTTCATGGAAAATTTCAGGAAAACTGCGCCAGCCGTGAGTATGAGCTGCACCATGGGTAATTGAATCTCCGTAAAAGACCCAAGTCCAAGG
>JAZOSO010000108.1:0-7257 GCA_045657185.1 Victivallaceae bacterium
GCTCCCCGAATATCAAAAAAATCAAACTTCTGCGAGAGAATATGATACGGGTTCGGGGCATGAGCAATAACAATATCAACCATTTCTCCGCCCATTCCTGAAAAATTATACGGAAGCTGTTCTCCGTCCACAGGCAATTCATTGGCAAGATTATTATAAAAAGTCGTAATATAACAGCTCGGAGCAACTGCCTTTACACGGTCATCCAATGCGCCTGTAAATGCAGTAAGTGTTCCTCCGCCTGAATTTCCGCAGACACCGATACGGCTGTGATCAATTTCCCTGCGGGTCATCAGATAATCAATTCCGCGTATTGCATCATAAGCACGCCATTCAGCAAAAGTTTCACCCAACGGGATAAGCTGACGGTTCAAAAGGTTATGCCCCTGCACTCTGCCGATTTTATTCTCGTCAAACATAACTCTCTCCCCCTGATGAATCGGGTCAAGAGCCAGAACTGCAACTCCCTGACGGGCAAAATTGGTAATTGCAGTCGGATAATCCGCTTTGCCGACAGCTCCGTGACCGCACAGGAAAAGAATTACAGGCAATTTGCCGTTGAATTTCTGCGGCAGATAAAAATTGGCAGTCATGGAAAAATTTTCACGGCTTTTAATAATCAGTTTTTCAATTTTGAAATTCTCAAAATTTTCAATCCCGGTACAAACTGCCGAAACCGGCGGGCGTTCTGCCGGTATCGGAATTGCCGTTCTGATTCTTTTTTTTGCCCGTTCAACCAATTTCAAAGCATCTTCACGGGTCTTTGCATTTTCTATTTCTTTGCGCAAAGTATCAAGATTTGAGCGGTAGATGGCAGTATAATACCGCAAAATGCCCTCATTTCTTATACCCATTTCTTTTGCATGACACACAGAAAAAATCAAAGCCGGCGTCAACAGACAAAACAGTATTTTCATTTTTTCTCCTTATTTTTCAAATTTGTACTTTCTCTTATTGACAAATAATGCGGTGAAACCTGAAACGGACGGAAAAACTCATTGTTTTTTGCCATTTCCATAACAGTCCGCATTGCTGTTTCTCCAATCGAAAAACAATCAAATTCAATCGCCGAAAGTGAAGGAGCAAAAAAATCACATCCTATAAGCCCGCCTATAGAAAGTATCGCCATATCCTGCGGAATTCTGACATTTTTCGATTTAAAAAATTCATACGCACAAAGCGCAAAATAATCTGAAAAACAGAATAATGCAGTCGGCTTTTTCTTCAAATTATCATACCAGTTTTCCAATGCACCGATAATTTTGTCATGCTCATTATATGAAGATGCTTCAAACCGCAGTTCAGGTGAACAGTCCAATCCGAAATTCGCAAGAATTGCAAAATATTTCTCTTTGGCAATACGGTGTTCCCCGAAAGCAAAATATGCAATCTGCTTATGTCCGCATTGGGCAAGATATTCAACACCGTCACGGATAACCTTATGATAATCAGTACCAAGCACCGCAAATCCCGTCTTTTCGGCGTCAGCATGAACTCCGTGCGGAATAAGAACCGGAACTTTACAACTTTTAAGAATCGGGATTATCGGCTCTGTCCCGATAAAATTAGCATCAAAAAGAATAATTGCACTGTAATTTTTAGCAAGCAGTTTTTTCACAGTTTCAGCAGGAGATGAACAAAGCAGCGACATTGAAGTACAAGTTTCAACGCTTATGCACATATTTTCAGCTTCTTTCATAATCCCCGGCAGAATATAACGACCGGGATTGGTAATATCTCCGACATCACCGATAATGACCAGGATTTTATCCTTTTGCAATGAACGGTCACAAACAAAAGTCCCTTTGCCTTTTATACGCTCAACACGGTTTTCCAGTGCGAGACGGGTCAATGCACTGCGGAGAGTTTTACGAGAAGTATTCAAAAGTAATGCCAATTCAACCTCTTTCGGCAATGCTTCATTTGCTTTAAATTCACCGCTGTTGATTTTTTCCTTGATAATATTGTAAATTTTTTCTGTTTCCGGAGCTTTTTTCATATTTCAGGTATCCTTCAGGTATCTTTTTTCTTTTTAATATAGCACATAAAAAATTACTTTACAAGTTTTACAAATAAAAAAATGAATAAATTTTACATTGAAAAATGATTAATTTTTAAGCAAAAACATTTGCATTTGCATTATTTGGTAATATATTTTTACATTATGTTAAAGAGTTTTAAAAGTTTTGAATTAGAGACCCAGCAGCACCCCGAATTGACGGCGTTTCTGCCGTTTGATGTTGTCTGGGAATACAAACGGCATCCGATGAAATATTTTCAGGCGGATATCCATTATGCGCTCCAGATTTCACTGGTCCTCTACGGCGAAGTGGAAATGATTTTTGACGACTGCCGCAAAACTTACCGCGCAGGCGATATCTTTTTTACAACCTGCTGGGAACCGCATGCCTACAAATTAAGTGCGGAAAAAACTTTTCTTATGTCAATAAATCTAAATATTGATACGCTCGGACAATGCGCACCGTTCAGCAACTGCGACTTCATGCTGCCTTTTGCCTCTGCCGCTTCAGGCAGGGTCACACCTGCAACTGACGGAGACCGCCGTTTCGTTTGGGAGACAGGACGGAAAATTTTTCACTATTACGCCAAAAAGCCGAAAAATTATCACTATCACGCATGGCTTTTAATACATCAGCTTTTGCTGCACAATATTGAATTGATGCCTGAGGAACAGCAGGAAGTTTCATACAGTCAGCAGGACTTCAAAAGAGTTAAAGCCGCAGTTGACAATATCCGAAAAACTCAGGGAAAAACTCCATCTCTGGAAGAAGCAGCCGCACTGTGCAATTTGAGTGTCAGCCGCTTTTCCGCCATCTTCCGCCGCAGTATCGGCATAAGTTACGGACAATTCGCACTGCACGCCAGACTTTCAAAAGTCGCCGAAGAACTTCTATATACCAATTATTCTCTCAATGAACTTGCCGAACGCTGGGGTTTCTTTGACGCAAGCTCTCTCTCCCACGCTTTCTACAAAGTTTTCAACTGCCGCCCCGGCGCATTCAAAAAACAAAAAATATAAGCGCAATACTGATTTATTACATACCTTGCTGAATTATTTATCTGGCAAAGTGCGATAACATTTCAAAATACTTACGGCTGAGCTTGCCGTCAGGTGCTTTTTTAACATTATTTTCATTCAAATCATAATTGAAAATGACACCGCCTTTGGTCATTTCATAAATAATATCGCCGTAGAGCATTGCACGGTTGGAATAACTTGAAATTATCATCAAATCACGATTATTCTGATTAAAAAGTGATTGTCCGAGAGAATAATCCGCAATCGGATTTTCACAACCGAGCATCTGCATCAATGTCGGAACGATATCAACATGGAATGTGCGATGATTAAATTCACCTTTCTCAATCGGCCCGCCTGACAAAAGCAGAGGCACATGCAGCTGATAGCGTGAAAACTTGCTGTTATGTCCCCAAATATTATTATTTGCTTCATTACACTCATTGCCGTGGTCGGAAGTCACAACAAGGATTGTATTTTCCATATCAAGTTCAGTACGGACAAATTCAATTATCTCCTTAAGCTGAACATCGCTGTATGAAGTTGCATTTTTGAGCATATTGAAAATCTTGAGCTTCAATTCAGGGTCGTCAGGACGCAAGCTCAAATAATTCATCAGATCCTGCGCAGGCTGAAAACGCCGTTTAAAATCTGACGGCATTTCATATCCGTGCAGAGCATCAAGCATCAAAACGGCAAAAAGCGGTTTGTTTTTATCTCTGTTGAGAATAAATTTTTTAAAATCCGCACTTGCTTCACGGTCACGGGCGATTTTTGTTTTGCCGTTCCGCCTCAATACCATATCCGGAATTTTGGCAAAAACAGTACGGTCAAATTCAGGATTAGTCAAAGCTGCCGAGAAAAATACCCCTGACTGATAGTCGCGCTTGAGCAAAGCTTCAGCAAGTACACTGCCGCGCTGTGCAGTCAACGCCTGATTCCAATAAGTGCCGGGAAGTCCTGAAAATACGGAAAAAACTCCGACACGGGTACAGTTGCCGTTACTCAAATGATTTCTGAAATAAGCCCCCTCCTTAATAAATGAACTGAAATAAGGCATTATTTCAGGTGTAACAACATCTCCGCGCAAAGCATCAACCATTACAAAAACAATATTATATTTTTTTGCATTTTCTTTAAATATCAACGGTTTACGCGGATAGGCAAAAGATTTTATTTCAACATTCAAATCCTGTTTTTCCGATGCTTTGAACCCAAGTTTCAGCAGCAGACGGTTTGCCGTAACTCCGATATTGCAGGGAAAAATGCGGTTGCGCTCAAGCATTTGCTGTTCCCCCTGAAAAGAAACCACTGCATGCCATAAATGAAATACAACAGTCCCCGAGAGAAAAATTACACTCATCACTGCCGCTGCTCGCGTCAAATGTTTATTACCGAATTTTACCGCCGCATACATCAATCCTGAACTCAAGGCAATCACAGCAAGAAACCCGCCTGCCGCCGTGAGAAACATCGGCAGAGAAAACGGAACCAGCTCAGTTCCCGCTTCAGAGAAAAACAGCGAAAGCATCGCCCCGTCAATATGAAAGTTGTATTGAGCAAAAACTATCGCATCGACAAGCATTGCCGCCGTAGAGACTACACTCAACAATATTCCCGTAATATACATTACTTTTTTGTTTACCAGAGCCGTCAATGCACAAATCAGCGATATCAATAACGCCAAACAGCCTGGAAGTCCGAGAAATAAAACCAGTGTATAAAGTTCACTTTTAAATGAAAAACTGCTCAATGACGCCTGACTGCGGTAATACACCCCGACCATAGCAAAAACAATAAAATTCAAAACTCCGAAACGCAAAGAGGCAAGCAGCGCATCTTTCCTGCTGTTAAAAAAATCAATTATTTTCATAAAATATAATATTCCGTTATACAAATTTTATTTCATTACGTTTCACAATATAGCATATTTTTCAAGTTTATCAAATATTTAACTGATATTTATAACTCCTCAAAAAAAAATCTGTTTTTTTTACTTTCGGCTCTTGACTTATTGCTTTTTATGGAATATATAAGAAGTAAGCAGTATGAATTTAACATAAAAGGAGCATGTTTTATAAGCGTAATTGATTATTTATCAGTATTTTAAACATAAAAACAACTAAAAATCTAACCAAGGAGTGTTTTATGAAAAAATCTGAAAATTGCAGGAATTTCGTTGTTGCAGGTCACGCCGGAAGCGGAAAAACTTCATTGTGCGACTTAATGCTTTTCAAAGCTAAAGCTGTTGACCGCTTGGGTTCAGTACCGAATAAAACCTCAATTTCAGATTTCACTCCGGAAGAACAGGAGCGTGAAGCAAGTTTGTTCGCCTCCGTTATGAACTGCAAATGGAAAGATTGGCATTTCTTCATGTCCGATGCTCCGGGATATGGCGAATTTGCAGGAGAAATGCTTTCAAGCATGCGCGCCGCAGACAGCGTACTGGTTGTTCTTGACGGTGTTGACGGCCCGCAGGTCGGTACTGCCCGTGCATGGAAATTCACCCGTCTCCGCGGCGTTCCCCGTTTTGCTCTCATCAACCGTCTTGACCGTGAACGTGCCGACTTCGACCTTGTCATTGAAAAAATGCGCAAAAATCACGGCAAAACCGTCGTTCTTCCTTTAACTTATCCTGTCGGCAAAGAAGGCAATTTCTCCCGCGTAGTTGACGTCCTCCATGATACTGATATCCCCGCAGAAATCGCCGACAAAGTTGCCGAAAACAAAGAACTTCTCATGGACGCTATTGCTGAAACCAATGAAAGTTTGATGGACCGTTATCTCAACGGCGAGCCGCTTGACCCCAAAGAAGTTGACGAAGGTTTGCTTGCCGCCGTTCTCTCCTGCCGCATTATTCCTGTCTTTGCCGGAAGTTCATCCAAAGACGTCGGTATTACCGAACTTATGGATTACATCGGCAGAATTTTCCCGAAACCCCTTGATAAAATCACAGCTCCTCTGGCTGACGGCGGCAAACTCCCCGTCAAAGACGACGGAGCAGGTGTCGGTTTGGTATTTAAAGCTGTTGATGACCCGTTTTCCGGTCACATGGCATTTATCAAAGTTATTTCAGGCTCTTTCAAATCTGACTCCGAAGTTGTCAATATCACCAACGGAACAAAGGAACGCATCGGACAGCTCCTGCTCGTCAACGGCAAAAACACCACCCCGGTTGCTGAAGCATGTCCCGGTATGATGGTCGCTGTTGCCAAACTCAAAAATACTCACATCGGCAATACGATTTCAACAGCACCGGACACTCCGCTTATCAAAGGCATTGATTATCCGCTGCCGGTTATGTCTTATGCAATCACTGCCGCCAAAGCAGGAGATGATGACAAACTTGCAGGTTCACTGCACAAAATTGTTGAATGTGACCCCACATTGGCATGTACCCGCAACACAGAAACGCAGGAAATGCTTCTCTCCGGCATGGGCGACCAGCACCTCGGAATTGCTATCAAACGCCTGAAAGATTCTTACAAGGTTGAAGCCAATACCGCAACTCCGAAAATCGCTTACCGCGAAACTATCAGCGGCAACGGTGAAGCCATGTACCGCCACAAAAAACAGACCGGTGGCGCAGGTCAGTTTGCTGAAGTTCACCTCCGTGTCGCCTATCAGGAAGGACCTTTCGTTTTTGAAAATGCCGTTGTCGGCGGCAACATCCCCAAAAACTTCATCCCCGCTGTTGAAAAAGGCGTTCAGGAAATGCTGGAAAAAGGTCCGCTTGTCGGCTGCAAAGTCGAAAATGTCAAAGTCACCGTTTTTGACGGCAAATATCACTCTGTTGACTCCAATGAAATGGCTTTCAAAATCGCCTCCCGTATGGCATTCAAAGAAGCTGTTTCCAAGGCGAAGCCCATCGTTCTTGAACCTGTTATGTCAGTTAAAATTTATATCCCCAATGAATACATGGGTGACATTTCAGGCGATTTGAACCATAAACGCGGCCGCATTATCGGCATGGAAAGCGAAGAAGGCGTTCAGCTCGTTATTGCTGAAGTTCCGCAAGCAGAAATGTATAAATACGCCACCGAACTCCGCAGTATGACTCAGGGACGCGGCTCCTTCCAAATGGAGCTTGCACGCTACGAACAGCTGCCTGCCAATCTCGCAAATGAACTTATCAAACAGTATGCCGCCGAAAACGGCGACTCTGAATAAGTAATACGATAAAAGATTAGGCTCTGTACTAAACGTAGACTGATTTT
>JAZOSO010000109.1:0-4809 GCA_045657185.1 Victivallaceae bacterium
CGGTTTTGGTCAGGTTGCGGTCATACTTTTCATAAACGCGTTTGATGTGTGAACGGATGGCGGAGTCGAGCTCGTCGGGGATTTCTTCATCAGATTTTATTTCAGGTTTTAAGCCGGCGGTCAGGGCTTTTTGTTCACTGATAAGCTTGGCAAAATCTGTTTCATCAAGAACGCTGGCACGCTCAAGGATGTTTTGCAATTCACGCACATTGCCGGGGTAGTTATAATTTTTCAAATCCTGAATCTGTTGAGGTTCGAGACGGCGGAAGTGATTTTTGAGCCAGAAGCCGTTGGCGATTTGTGCAATATCTTCCAGATGATCACGCAGGGGCGGTGCATAAATCTGAATCACACAAAGCCGATGATACAAGTCTTCACGGAATTTTCCTTCACGAACCATTTGAGCGAGGTCTTTATTGGTGGCGGTAATCAAACGGACATCGACGGAAATTTCTTCTTTGCCGCCGAGCCGCATAAATCTGCCGCCCTGAAGCACACGCAGCAATAACCCTTGTGCCTCAAGCGGAATTTCGCCGATTTCATCCAGAAAAAGCGTTCCGCCGTCAGCAAGTTCAAAAAGTCCTTTTTTAGTCTCTGTCGCACCGGTAAATGCTCCTTTTTCATGTCCAAAAAAACGGTCTTCAAGCAAGTTCGGCGTAACACAAGCGCAATTGAAAGACAAAAATTCTTCATGACATCGGGGCGATTTATTGTGAATATTCTGGGCAATCGTCTCCTTGCCGGTTCCGCTTTCGCCGTAAATAAAAACTCTTGCCTGATCTTTGGCGGCAATTTTTTCAATGCGGAAATGTAAATCCATGATTAGGTCGCTTTTGCCGACAAGTTCACGATTTCCGAAACGGTAGTAATGTGCAACCATCTGTTTCATTTTATCCGACCATTGGGCTTCCGGATCTTTACGGGCAATATGATAAATCGCCTGACCGTATGCCTTTTCATCCTGATAGTTGCGGTAAACGAACATCGCCGCTGCCAGCAAGTCATGATAATGCTGCAGATTTTTTGCAACTTTGTATTCCGCAAGCGGTGCAATATCGTCATATTTGCGTTTGAAACAGAGAGATGTTGCTTCTGCAATTCCGTCGCAGTTACCAATAAAAATATCAAGATTTGAGCGTATCGTGTCAGGAATACATGGCGGCATATCAAACGCACTTATCCAGCGGACGCAAATATTTTTCTTTTTGAGTTTGATTAACGCTTTTTCAAGCAGTTCAACATTGCCGGTCAATCCGACGCCGAGAATCGCAATTTCTTTATATTCAGTAACTTCGTTCAGAAATTCCGGCAGTTTACGGGTGCTCATCCCCATGATGTGTGCTTTGTTGTAATGACGCAAAGCAATAGCGGCAGCGATTGCATAATCTTTCCATCCCCAACCGGTAATAATCAAATTATCCATAAAAACTCCTTTCAAAATTTGACAATAATTGGTCAAAATTTAATCTACTGCAAAAATGTTGAAAATTCAAATAATTTTGCATCATTTTCAGAAAAATTCATCTTTGTACAAATCGCCGCACAGACAAAAGCATCTTCCAAAGCATCATGGTGATTGAATGAAAAACCGAAATGTGCCGCCATTTTGTCAAGCGAATGAGATTGCATATCAGGAAAATTCCTGCGACTGATTTCAAGCGAACAGAGATAGGGAAATTTAATGCTTTTGGCAGAATAAATTTCCAGCACCGCCCGCAAGTGCCGCAGGTCAAAAGAAGCATTATGCATGACTACATAATCAGCAGAAATAAGCAATTCTTTCAAGTTGTTCCAGATTTCAGAAAACTCCGGAGCATTGCGTAAATCATAATAATTTATGCCGTGAACCATATAACACTCAGCCGCCATGAAATCCAGCTTTTTATGCGGTCTGACGAGATATTCCCGCTTTTCGATAAGTTTTCCGTCTTCAACAACAGCACATCCGACAGCACAAATACTGCCGGACTTGCCGTTTGCAGTTTCAAAATCCAATCCGCAAAGTTTCATAAATACCTCCATTTGTTGTAATAAAACTTTGCAATATATTAGCAATTTTCATGCCAACTTTTTATATTATCAAACTGCAATGAAAAAATGATGAGTTATAAAAGATAACTGATTTTATCAAACTTTGCTGTTAATCTTTTCGCAAAATAATAAGTTCGTGCATGGCACGGCTCATGGCGGTATAAATTCCGTGGCGGTCATTCCAGCGCGGGTCGTTGTCGTCAACTTCAAACAAAATCACGACTTTTGCCTCACAGCCTTTATATTTCATATAAGTAAAATAACGGATTTCAGATTTGGCAGGGCATTTGTCTTGCGTAATAATTCTGTATTTGCCGATTTGCGTTTTATCGCCGATGGATGTATGTTCCAGCGAATGTGCTCCGAGAATTACAATGTCCTGAGAAGAAATTTTTTCGTAAGTCAGAAGTTTATCAAGCTTGCGTTCAAGATTTAAAAGGCAATCTCCACGCACAATATTTACATCTGTACCGGCAGGCGTATTTTCCAGAATTTGGCTTTGAATTGACTGATAAGGCTGAAGTGCCTCAAAAATCTTTTTGGTATTACGGCAGTTTTTATTCAAAACGACAGGCGGAATTCCGAAATCAGGCAACTTCAATTCCTTAGTATAAATATTCTGGTCGGGGTCATAAAAAATATAAAAATCTCCGCTTTCTGCCGCCAGCATGGAAATTATATCCCACGCTTCAGGTATAAAATCCTGCCCCTCATCAACAATAACTGCATCATAACAAAGGCCTTTTTTCGAAATATAGGATTTCATCAATTTAGGCAAAGCCTCACTGTACAGACGCGGATTATTACGATACTGTTCAATTTGTTCTTTCGGAACATTCAAAAGTTTTATGCAATATTCAAAAAAAGCATCTGCTTCAATTTCATAATATTTTTTAACCGCTTTTTTCAAATATTTTGCCAGCATCTGATTATAACACAAGAGCAAAACACTTTTCCCCTGTTTTGCCAGCCGTTCGGCTTTTTTGATTGCCATAATCGTCTTGCCGGAACCGGCACAGCCGCAGACTTGCAGACGGTGAAAATGTTCCAAAGCGTCAAGAATTGCACACTGCTGTTCAGTAAAAAGGAAAAACTGTTTCTCTTCAATATCCATGCGTTCGGAAAGTTTCGCACCGTACTCAAACATCGGCGACAAAACCTGCATAATTTCCGCATCAGACACTACACCCTGAACATATGACGGCATCGGTGTATTGGCAAGCAGATGACATGCAAACTGCTCAATCGACTCCAAATCATCACCGGTAATAACAACATCTTGAGCCTCAGCCGGCCAAATTGTATGGCTTGAACATGAAGGGAAACAAACTGCATGGGCAAATCTCATAGGAATAGCCGTTCTGAAAAGTTTATTTTCCAACAAGTTGCGTACTGCATATTTATTGCGTTTTGCCTGTTCTACCGGATCAATTTTGCGGTCTTCCTGATACCATTGACCGTTGCAATAAGAAATCGTCCCGCCTTTGACTTCAATCACCAGAAAACCGTGAACCGGATGATAAAGCAGAAAGTCAATTTCTCCATCCCATAATTTGTAACTCAAATCACGGGTCAAATAATCAAATGAATGAAAAACTTTCCATTCATCAGACAAATTATTTTTAATCATCTCAAACACGATCTGTTCAGAAGTCGGCCTTCTTGCCAAATCGCATTCCACCGGTATCATCTGCGCCATTTTTCACCAACTGTCAATTATCTTTTCTGTAATAATTCTTATCTTTGAAACATATCAAAAAAGCAAGAATTGTCCCCGGCAGCCAACCGAATAAAGTAAACAGCAACACGAGCAGCATCGTTCCGCAGCCTTTATCAAATACAGCCAGCGGCGGAAATATCAAACACAACAAGTAACGCACCAGCAAAACAAAAAAGTCATTTCCACTGATTTTCACTTCTCCTGATTCACTCATTTTTTATTCTCCGATTTTATTTCTGTCAGCCAGACAAATTATTAAAGCAACAATAGTTCCCGGAAGCCAACCAAGTGCAGTCAACAATAAAATCAACAGCATTGATCCGCAACCTTTATCAAACACAGCTAACGGCGGAAAAATAAAACAAAGCAAAATCCGAATTAAAAAATCCATGTCCAATCTCCTTTTAAATAATATTCATACTATATTACATAAAATCTAAAATACAAGCTATTTTTATTTGTGATACATAAATTTTTACACGGCAACTGCAATCTGCTGTTGTAAGTTATTATCCGCCCCGTCTGATTTATCCGCCATAACCGAGCAGCTCTCCGCGGCGTTCCCCCCGCCTTTTTATTTGCTATCGCCACTATCAAATCTCATCTGCAATCAATCAAAATTCATCATGCCGTGCTGCTCTCCCACAAAAAGTCCGAGAAGATGCGAAGCATCGGTAAAGGCGAAGCCTTTCAAAGGGCTTTTTGAGCCTGAGGGCGGCTTTGCCGTCCGCAAGGCACTGTCCCCCAATCGGAGTAGGACGGTGTACCTGACGACAAGGGGTGGTGATGGATTGGAGGAATAAAAGTGATGAAATTTATTTCAATCACTTTTATTACAACAAGACAGCAAAAAACGGCGTGTTCTACACGCCGCACCACCCCGTCCCCCCAACTCGCACCAACACAAAAAAAAAGAACTCAAGCAGTGCGAATACTTGAGTTCTCGTAAATAAATATCCGGCACCGTGCTACCCTCCCACAGTCAAATTTGCAGTACCATCGCCGCTGAGGTCCTTAACTACCGTGTTCGGGAAGGGAACGTGTGTGACTACCTCGCT
>JAZOSO010000110.1:0-5348 GCA_045657185.1 Victivallaceae bacterium
GCGGAAAGCCGAAATATCGGCTTTCCACAAAAAATTAAGCAAGATTATTTCAGATTGAATTTCTTTCTGACGGCAGTTTCCACATCGCAATATGAGGCTTTATCGGAAACGATCCGTAAAGTTCCGCAATGTCCATGCAAATCACGGCAGGATATCTCCCACGGCAAAAATCT
This sequence comes from Victivallaceae bacterium, assembly GCA_045657185.1. Lineage (GTDB taxonomy): Bacteria > Verrucomicrobiota > Lentisphaeria > Victivallales > Victivallaceae > RGIG5270. The sequence continues at coordinate 174 of JAZOSO010000110.1, forward strand.
GCCGAAAGCATGGTCACTGACCAGTTCTCCGTTCCAGAACGCTTTGCCGACACTGCCATTCTGATGCAAAGTAAAAATAACATCTTCAGCATTTTGCCAAAGCTGGTCAGACAACTCCGCTGTCAGAATGATATTGTTATGATTGTACTCTTTATGCCACTTTATTCGGGGAATTTCAAGGTCAAATTTTCCATGCAGGCGATAGATACTGCGATCGGCATCAAATGATTCATTATATGAAATCAGATCACATGAGCGCAGTACAGGTTTCTGCGATGAGAAAAGTTCCATGCAGAAATCATCTTTTTCCGTCACGACGGACATTTCCTGCAAACTTCCATCAATAAATGAGTTGCTCCATGCGAAACTCTCTCCGACATCCCACAGATTTTCGGCATATTTTTTTGTGACCAGCACTATCCGCAAATCATCCGTTTCAACACATATCGGCATTCTTTCAGCTTTGGCAAGCAGAGTCAGCGTATTGGGAGATTCCCGCAAAATCAGCACATTGCCGCACGATGTAACATTTTACGTATCGGGAATGACCAGACGGATTTCCGACATCACCTCTTCGGATTCATAGAAAACAACCTGTGTTTTGCCGTTGAAATCCCGTCGGTCGAGCAATTCGCAAGTGGCATATTCCAAAAAGTTTTTCTTGCACAGTCTCACGAAAAATGGCATTATTTTCATGGTCCCCGGCAGCATTTCCATTTGAATTTTTTTCGGATATTCGTGCCAAACCTCACAGGCAAGTTTTGAAGGTGATGCCAGAACTTTTATATCCCGCAGCCACTCCTGTTTGCTGTTGAAAACATTTCTGATAAACAGAAAGTTGCTTTCGCTCAAGTTCAATCCCGCAGTGGTTCTCGCAGCAGAAAGCACTTTATTGCCATTGCTGTTTTTTGAAGTTTCATCATTGCTTATTTCACCATAGTGTTTGAACAGGTCTCCTGAATTTGCCGCACCAGGATGAGCGATACCGCAGTTTCTGACTTGCGCCCAGCAATCATCGGGGATGCTTCCGAGAATTTCCTGTTCAAAGGAGCTTCAAAACCAGCCACGCAGTTTTGAAGCATAATAGGAGTCACGGAACCTTCCAGCAACTGTGATTGGAGCTTGAAAATTCAGATTCTTTGCAGGAATCATGCTCTCATTACAGTTATCAGGGTTCTGACCGTCGCAAAACATATAAAAATTTATTCCCGAACAACCTTCGGCAAGATGATAGATGATACTGCCGTCAATGATTTCAGGTTTGACCAGCGGCCCTTGAAAAGAGTTTGTATTGCGGTATGCAGGGGTATCAAAGTAACGGGCAAACATTCCTCCGCCTGTTTCAATGGTGATCTTCGGCCGCTGCTGCGTGGTGTATGAAGTTTGATCGAAATCACACATTTCACCATCACAACAGAAACAATTTACTGGATAAAAACCGCCTGTATCGACAAAATTTTCTATATATTTTTCCTTATCGGGAATATGATTGATATCAATCAGCGGCAAATCAATTCCTCTGGAACGGATTTTGTTATAGAAGAAAAGCAGATGTTTTATGTTTTCATCACTGTCAGCTGCGCCCCGTGCAAGGTCATCACCCTTGCATCCTGCGGCACCGAGTTCATTTTCCAACTGCAGCATAATTATCGGACCACCGTTACTGTGGAAGTATTTTTCTGCGATCCGAAGCAATTCATCGTACCACGCGCCTGCATATTCCAGATATCGGGGATCATTGGTACGAACTTTATCGCCGAGTTCATCAATAAGCCATTGCGGCAAACCGCCATTGCGGAATTCCCCGTGAATAAAAGGACCCAGGCGGAAGATGCAATACATTCCGCATTCAGCAATCAGACTGAGGAAATGATCGATATCTTTTTCACCTGAAAAATCAAATTGTTTATCTGCGCCCTGATGCCACGCCCAAAGCGTATAAAAAGTGATCGTATTCATACCGCTTTTTTTCATTTGCATCATACGTTGTTTCCACAAACGCCTCGGCACTCGGCAATACGACAGATCACTGCCGTAGATGAAGCTCTTTTTACCGTCAATAACAAGATAATCTCTGGTCAATTCAATACTCATGTTTTTCCCTGCATTTAAGTTATAGTCTCAATTTTTGCAAAAAATAAAACCTGCGGTGGCGCATCGTGGTCAATCTCGCGCCTTGCTCCTGTGCGTACTGCAGTCATACGCCTTGTCACGGCGCAGCGTAAGCGAAAACGGATGCACCAGGCGTTTGCAAACAAACCACATCAGGGTTGTTGACAAATCAGAACTTTTGTGATAGGTTCTGATACATCGCAAAACCGTGATTCTGCAGCCTGATATGCACTTTTCACAAGATTTGGGACATTCCCGAGTTATTATTTCTCTCATGGTTATACATAAATAAGAACAAAAGGCAAGTGTTTTTTTGGAAAAAAAACAATAACAAGTGTTTGAAATCGTTTGACTGGGATGCTATATTACTCTAACGGTGAAGGTGGTTTATGGAAAGCAAATTAAAGAAAATCATACTGAAATATATCAACGGCATGCATTTGGCTTCGGGCGACAAGCTGCCGAGCATCGCCCAAATCCAGCGGAAAACAGGGGCAAGTCAATATCGGATATATCAGATAATGAAAGAGATTGCCCGCGAAAAAAAATTAGAGGTTGTTCACGGTTCAGGTTTTTATGTTCCAGGGCGGAAAATGATCTGGAAACCGTTTGAATACAGTGTGGCATTGATATCCCCAGGGAACTTGCTTAATTCCAGTCTGGTCAACCACCTGCATTATAAGCTGCTCCAGCATAAATTAAGTCTGCTGCCGTTGAATGTTCCGCATGATGATCCTGAGTATGAACAGGAAATTCTGAATTTTTTGCTGAAACGCCGTATCTGGGGGATTATTTTGGAACCTCATCCCCGTAATACAGGAAGTTTTGCCATGATCAAGCGAATGGCATCGCAAGGCAGCCGCTGTATTCTGTTGTCACATCTGCCCGAGTATAAAGGGAAACTGCATTATTTTACTCTGCAATATCAAACACTGGGAGAACAAGTGGCAGAATTTGCGGAAAAATATAATTTCATACGCTTGTATTTTTTCAATCAATCCCCTGTAAATCTGCATTTTCAGCAAGTGGAAGCGGGACTTTCGGCAGCATGCCAGCATAAAAAAATCGAATTGAAAATTTTCAAGAACCGACTTGTCTTTGATGCCTGTACCGAAAACTGGCAATGGGAGACACCGTTTTCTCTGGCGTTTGAAAAAGATACACTTTATGTTATGGAAAACACCGATTATCAGGCATCGCATTTATATAACCTGTTGAAAAGTGCCGATGTTGTCGGAACAAAGATATTGACTTTCACCCGCCAGCCGCATGAAATAGATCCCCGTTTTCCATGCTTGTATATGAATGAGTACAAAAGGTTTGAAAGCATTTCCGACAAATTGCTGAATACTGCGATTTGGACAAAAACGGGAGTGGAAACCAGATTTCTGCCAGAATTGTATATGCCTGAGCAGAATGATAATGATCTGTTTTGACATCAGTCACACCTTTACCGCCAGTTCAACCGAGCAGGCTTCCGCATCGCTGCGGCAGAAAATACCCGTAACATCAACCTTATTAAATATGTTGCATGGCATTTTTGCGTATTGCCAGCTGATTTCTCAAAAAAATATTTCTTTTCAGCTCTCTGGTAATTTTTATTGCCAACTCACCCTCCGTACAGGACTGTGAAACAAATTTTTTATATACAGCTGCCCCGCTTCCTGAACGGCGTATTAATCTACGGGTATGAAACCATTTTCAAATGCTACATACGGCCGACCATTGCGGTTACGGAATATTCCATCCACGCATTTGCTGATAACAACCCCGTTTTCAAGTTCATATTTTACTGTATAATTCCCCACACTGTTGAATTTCTGACTTGCAGCGCTGATAAACGACAGCTTTATGAACATATTGATAATAAGGATGATCATCAATATGATAAAGACAATAGCGAATAAACGTATTGCAAAGAAGCCAACGAGAAGAGTTCTCATATTTCAGATACATGTTTGCAAAGAAAGTTTCATTGAGCCGCTTTTTATCCACAAAGTAGAACGGACCAACTTTGCTTTCCATGTGTTCGATGTCAGATTCTGTGATTGTGCTGATACAGTCAAAATTGTTTGCTTTAATCATATTGATTATCTCCTTAAAATTTAGGAATTGTGATTAATGATAAACCAACACAATCTCTTTCCAGACATCCATCTTCAATTTACTTTTCAAACAGCTCCTTCCAGAACGACTGGAATTTTTTTAGCCCATCCATATGGGCTTTCAAACAATAGTACGATCAGTCATGACAAATTTTTCACCAAAATCCTGAAAAATTGCAGAATTTTTAGTTTTATCAAAATAGCATCGTATGTTTTCAAACAATGATACGAGCCGCTATGACAAATATTTCACCAGCTTCTTAAAAAATCAGACCATCTGGATATAGATCTCGTCAACATAACAGAGAGGGGAGCAACATCAGAAGCTGTCATCGAGTAAAAATAGGACTTCTCTTCTCGCACAACAGGGGAGGGAGGCTACATATCTTCATGGTACTATACGCGCGCACGCGTAAGAGGAAATTGCAAAATATTGTCCCAACTGTCCCAAGCGTCCCTGATGAGCTCAAAAAGCCCTCTTTCTATTGCCCATGATCATCCCATGCTTGTCCCATGCTCTTTCCCAAGCGAGTCCCAACCCAGCTAATCGCATGGCTCAGGAGAGACGATAAGATGCGCGTTTTCAATACGCTCTTGCAAAATGCCTCAACAAAGTTATATTATCTGCACAGCTCAAATCCGTGGTACCTATGTGGTACCTATGTCAGATGAAAAGCAAGACATTTGAACTCAAAAACAGGACACAAAAGGAGGTCGCAGGAACGAGGTGCGAAAAATATGAAACACAAGGCGGATTGCATTGATACAAGAAGCTTTTACACTCAATATCTTTGAAAAACGGAGGTGAGATCCCAGAATTTGGGCAAAAAAAATGGTGCGCCCACAAGGACTCGAACCTTGGACCCAATGATTAAGAGTCATTTGCTCTACCGACTGAGCTATGGGCGCACGTTGTAATTTATCTGATTACTCGGTTAATATATCATCATTTCAAAAA
>JAZOSO010000111.1:0-18347 GCA_045657185.1 Victivallaceae bacterium
CATTCCGCCGCATGGCAAAATGTCCAATGTATGGTTCGTTGACGGTCATGTTCAGTCACTTCAGAATAACATTCTGGTCAAGAAAGTTGAAGCATACGCTTATTACAGCAGTGCAAATACCGGAACTGATCCCAATTGATATTTTCAATAACAGTTATTGTTAAACATAAACAAAGGAAAAAATTATGAAAAAAACAATCTTGTTGTCCGCCGTATTTGCTGCAGCTTCAATGTTTGCCGCAGATGCAGCTCCTTCCGCAACTGAAATCAAAGATGATTTCACCTCATCAGTCTGGAGTCACTGGAACACTTCCAAAGTTAAGGTGAAATATTCTCTTAACAAGGAAGAAGGCGTAGCTGCCAAAGGTGCCGCTCAGATCTCTATTCTCAATTCCGGAGCAGCCTGTTTCCTCAAACGCTATGATGTTGAACCTTCTTCTCTTTATCAGGCAGAAGTAATGGTCAAATCAACAGGAAAAAATATCAAGGCAAATCTTGCTTTCCAGGATTTCGGCATGCAGAAGAAATTTGTCAAAGTTATCGGCAAATCCGTTGTTGCTGTTACTCCTGAATGGCAGAAAGTCAGCTATTTTTTCCGCACTTCAGACAAAACAAAAACTGTTCAGGTTCTGCTTGACTGCAATTCTCCCGCTGCGGCAGATGTTCTTTTTGACGATTTCAAAATGACCAAAGTTGAAGGTTTGAATGAATTTTATGATTCATTCGCAGCCAATACATGGGGCAGCTGGAAAAGCACAAAAGCCAAAATGAAATTCGGTCACGACCCCGTCGTCGGTAAAAAATCTCCCGGTTCTCTCAAAATAGATATTCTTCCCGGCAACGAAACAAAAAAATATTCCGGTTGTGCTACTTTTCACATCCCTGTCGTTCCCGGCAAAACTTACACTGTCGTAGTTAATGTCAAAACCAAAGGCCTCGACCCCGATGCCAAAGTCTCTCTCTCTTATCAGGCTCAGGACGAGAAACAGCGTTTTCTCGGTCTGCCCATTCCTTCAAGAGCTTATACTGCCGCAGAATGTACCGAATGGAAACAAATCGTTCTTACCCGTAAGATTACCAATACAGGCAAATGGGCAAAATGCCGCAACTTCCTCGTAACTCTCGGAGTAAGCAGTTCAGTAAAACCCGGTACTGCCTGGTTTGATGACTTTGAATTTTTTGTAGAAGAAACCGATGAGGAATAATTAAAATGTTTAAAAAATTTCAACTTATGACTTTCGCATTGCTTGCACTGCCTATGTGCGTGCAGGCAAAATATATCAAAAAATCATTACAGGAAAAATGTGCCGCCAAAGACCTTTCTTTTCTCGTAACTTTTGAGAAAAAAGATGTTAATGCAAGTTTTGCCAAAGGTGATAAAACTTCAATTACCATGGCAAATGAAGGTTTGCTGCTCCGCGGACTTATCGGCTTTGACACTCAGAGTGCTTTCAAACCCGAACCCGGCGAAAAACTCCGCTTCAATGTTGCCAAAAATGCCAATCCGCACAACGGTACACTTATCATGTGGGCTGCAGGCTTGGATTATAACCCCAATGAAGCAACTACTGACGGCAAAAAACGCGGCAACATTGCACTCGCTCATTTGCGTTTTCAGGAAGGCAAACGCTTTCTTGAATATCAGCTCTATGAATACGGCGAAAATATCTATTTTGACTGGAGAAGTTCCGAACCTCCGCACAGCTTCGGTAATGTCGGACGCGTTTATACCCCCCGCAAAGGCATTAAAAAAGGTCAGTGGTATCAGATTGCCTGTACATGGAACAGCAAACGCCTGGCAATTTATCTCAACGGCAAACTCATGAAGGAAGAAGCCTTCCCTGAAAAAGTTGCCAAAACTCTTGACCTCAAAGTTACCAATAATGCACAGTCTTTTATCGGTGTTAAATCTCCTTTCTTTGAAGATAATCATAAGTGGGGCGTAGGTATCGACGATTTTGCTATCTACAGCCGCGCCATGACTGCGCTGGAAATCCGCAATCAATATCTCAATCTGCTCAAAAACAAGGGCGATGAAAAAATTGAGGCTTACTCCATTGCATATCACGGCGTCAATACTTCCAGAAATGATAAACTTGACCGTGTTGAACTCGAATTTGACTTTGCCGCTCTCTCTCCTGAACAGCAGAAACTTCTTGATGCCGGCAAACTCAAAATGGATTATGAACTCAAATCTCCGACCGGAAAAATTACCAAAGGTTCTTTTACCTTTAAAAAATCTTCCGAATCACGCATCATCAGCGGCGTTGATACTGCAGGTAAATATATTTTGACCACCAAAGTCGGCAAAGATGTCATTGTCAAGGAAATCGTCCGTCCCGACCTTTCATGGGTAGGCAACGGTTACGGTGATGAAGATGAAGTTCCCGCTTTGTGGAAAGATTTCTCCGTCAACGGCAGAACTGTCAAACTCTGGAACCGTACTTACAAATTCGGCAACGGACCTTTGCCCGTTGAAGTCACAGCTTACGGTAAACCGCTTTTTGACAAACTCCCGAAACTTTTCATCGACGGAAAAGAACCCGTCTGGAATGCAGGTAAAATAAAAAAAGAAACCCGCTGGGTCACTTATTACGGAACCGGTAAACTCGGCAAAGCTACTATCAATTACACCACCCGTGTTGAATTTGACGGCATGATTCTTTTTGACTGGACAATTTCAGGTCAGCCGACTGTTTCCAATATGAATCTTCAATGGAAAATGGCTCCCGAAAATCACCAGTTCCTGATGACTCCCGTTGTCAATGAAGACAAAGCAGCTAAAATTTCATGGGCTTATCCCGAAAACAGCCGCGGCAGTTTGCTCTGGTTTGTATCAGAGAAAAAAGGCGGTTTTGCTTTTACCATGGTCAATGATGCCAACTGGGTTTACAATAAAGGTGAAAAAATCTTTTTTGCCGACAAATCCACCGGTGAAGCCCGTGTTGATTTGATTACCAAAAAAGTAAAAATGCCCGCCGATACTCCCTATCGTGCTGTTTTTATTGCCACACCCACCCGTCCTTTGCCTGTCGAACAGCGTGTACTTAAATATCACGACAGCCGCGGCGGTACAAAAGTTATGGTCAGCGGCGGCGGTGACGGCGGTCTTGATGGTATTTTCCACCATGCTCCGCATCCTACCGACTTTGAATACCGTCACAAAAACCGTCTGCCCAACACTGCAAGTCTTTACGGCGGTATTGCTCTTACCGGTCACGAACCTGAAGCATTGTATTTCCGTAAGTACTGGGAAACTCCCGGCTCTTACAGTTACAATATGCCCTGGCACAAACCTGTCGGTCCCGGAAAATATCAGATTGAACGTTATCCTTCAATTTCAACCTGTACCAGCTTGATTGTCAATGACTTCTTCCTCAATGCACAGCACAAGCTCTATAATCACAGACTTGCCGACCGTGTCTGGCAGGTATATTATGACCTTTGCGGCAACAGTCAATGCAGCAACAAACTGCACGGCTGCCGCTATACCGATAAATTCGGCAGAGAAGTCAACTCTTATGAAGTTCTTTTCTCCCGTGATTTGATCCGCCGTACTGTTGCTTATGCTCACAAACACGGCAAAACTGTTATGCTTCACGGTCAGCGTTCTTATTTCCCGATGATTCAGGGATTGGCTGACTACTGGTTCCCCGGCGAACAGTACAACGGTTTGCTCCGCAGAAATCCTTTCGGCTATACAGATGAAGTTTCTGATGACATTTATCGTGCTGAATTCAACAAGAATGTCCTCGGTGTCGGTGTTATTCATCTGCCCGCACTCGGTCAGGCAGATCGTGCTTTCCACAGTGTCCACCCGTACACTGAAGCCATGATTGCAATGCTTCAGAGCCATGACATTGAAACAACCAGTCTCTGGGCTTCAAACAAAGTCTGTCAGCAGGTTTGGGACGCTTTGGAAAAATATGATGTTCAGTCTCCCGAAACGGTTTGCCGTTTGTATCACGAACAGAAAGAGGTCAAATGCTCCAATCCCGACATCCGTGTCACTTATTACAAGACTCCGGGCAACAAATATGTCCTCTTTATTGTCAACAAAACCTACCGTTCACGCAAGGCTGAATACGATATTAACGCTTTGGTCAAAAACGGCAACTTCACCGCAGTTGAAGAATATAAACACAAAGATGTTCAGGTCAAAAACGGTAAATTCACCATTTCCGTTCCCGCCCGTTCATTCCGTATCGTCTGTTTCCCGCCTGTTCCGACTTATCCCAAATACTTCAATATGGACAAGATTTGGGGGACTTGGAAAAGTAAAGGTTCAGATACTGTTTTCTGCATGGCTCCCAAAGAAGGTATCGGAAACTCTGCCGCTTTGAAAATGATTTTAAAAAAGACCGGCAGCGGGCTTTTCAGCAAGTCTTTCCCGATAGTTCACGGCAAGACTTACACCATGAGCGTCATGGCAAAACAGAATGTCAAGGGCAATAAGATTACACTTACCGCCCGCGGCCGCAGCAGTGCAAAACAGATCGGCATCCAGAAGGTTGCATCTGTTGTCTCCAACGGTGAATGGCAGAAAATCACTTTGACATTCACTGTTCCGACCTCCGGCAAATGGACACAGGCTGACAATATTTTCGTACTTTTCAGTAGCAATGGAAAAAATTGTGAAACATTATTTGATGATTTCCACATCAGCGAAAAATAATTTAAGGATGCTTTTATGAGTAAAAATTTACTGCCGGCTATTTTGACTGTATTGGCTCTGCCGCTCTGCGGCAGTTCCAAATACATTACGCAGACATTACAAGAAAAAACTGCCGCCAAAGATTTGACCTTCCTCGTCACTTTTGACGGCAAGGGCGTAAATGCGGACTTTGCCAAAGGAAATAAATATTCAACAACCATGAAAGATACCGGACTTCTGCTCAGGGGGCTGATCGGTCATGACAATCGCGGTGCTTTCAAAGCTGAACCCGGTGAAGCACTGAAATTCAATGTTGAAAATAATATTGATCCTCACAAAGGCACTCTCATTTTGTGGGTAAATGCTTTGGATTACAATCCTGTTGAAGCATTTACCGATGGAAAAAGCAGAGGCAATATCGCTCTGGCTCATTTGAAATTTGCCGATACCAAAAACCGTACAGTTGAATTAAATCTTTATGAATATAAAGATAATGTTTATTTTGATTGGAAGAGCTCCGTTCCCCCGAACGGATTCGGTCAGAGCGGCAGAGTTTATACTCAACGCAAAGGTATCAAAAAAGGTGAATGGCATCAGATTGCCTGTACATGGAACGGCAAACGGCTGGCGATTTATCTCAACGGCAAACTTATGAAAGAAGAAGCTATGCCTGCAAAAATCGCCAAACTTGCCGATTTCAAAGCTGACGACAGTGCAGAATCTTTTATCGGTATCAAATCTCCCTTCCTCGGTGATAATCACAAGTGGGGCGTCGGTGTTGACGATTTTGCCATTTACAACCGTGCTTTGACTGCTCTGGAAATCCGCAACCAGTATGTAAAAAAACTCAAAAATAAAGGCAGCGAAAAAATCGAAGCCTACTCAATCATCCTCAACGGTATCAATATCGGCAAAAACGATAAAATTGACCGCCTTGAGGCTGAATTTGATTTGTCATCTCTCTCCGGTGAACAGGAAAAGCTCCTGAAAGACGGCAAACTCAAAATGACTTATGAAATGAAAGCTCCCGACGGCAAAGTTCAGAAAGGTACTTTCACTTTCAAAAAACCGTTTGAAACCCGTATTTTCAAAAATATCAATCAATCCGGTAAATATACTTTGACAACAAAAATCGGCAATGATACTGTCGTTAAATCTGTTGTCCGTCCCGATTTTTCATGGGTCGGTAACGGTTTCGGTGATGAAGATGTGCCTGAAATCTGGAAAAGTTTTGCTGTCAAAAACCGCACAGTCAAACTGTGGAACCGTACTTACAAATTCGGTAACGGTCCGCTTCCTGTGGAAATCACCGCCTACGGCAAGCCGCTTTTTGCTGAAATTCCCAAACTTCTGATTGACGGTAAAGAACCTGTCTGGAAAGCAGGAAATGTCAAAAAAGAACTTAAATGGGTAACTTTTAACGGTACCGGTAAACTCGGTAAAGCCGTTATCAGATATTCTACCCGTGTTGAATATGACGGTATGCTGCTCGTTGACTGGACAATTTCAGGCGAACCTACCGTTTCTGATATGAAATTCACCTGGAAAATGGCTCCCGCAAATCATCAATTTCTGATGACTCCCGTCGTTAATGAAGACAGAGAATCCGCTGTTTCCTGGGCATATCCTGAAAGCGGCCGCGGCAGTATGCTCTGGTTCGTTTCCGAGAAAAAAGGCGGTTTTGCTTTCACTATGGTTAATGATGCAAACTGGATTTACAACAAAGGTGAAAAAGTATTTTTCGCAGACAAATCCAACGGCAAAGCAACTGTCAGAATGATTACCAAAAAAGTAAAAATGCCCGCCGATACTCCGTATCGTGCCATTTTTATTGCCACTCCCACCCGTCCGCTGCCTGTTGAACAGCGCGGTTTCAGATACAATGACAGCCGCGGCGGCGGTAAAACTATGACTAATGCAGGCGGAGAAGGCGGTTTTGCCGGTATCTTCCACCATGCCCCGCATCCGACTGCATTTGAAGCAAAACATAAAGGCGGTGTTCCCGGACGCAGCAGCGTTTACGGAGGTATTGCTCTTACTGCACTTGAACCCGAAGCGGTATATCTCAGAAAATATTGGGAAGTCCCCGGTGCATACAGTTATAATATGCCGTGGCACAGACCGCTTGGTAATGACAAATATCAGAAGGAATATTATCCGTCACTTTCAACTTGTACCAGCAGTGTTGTTGCGGACTTCTTCCTTTATTCTCAGCATAAACTTTATCAGCATAAATACAGCGACAAAATTTATCAGGTCTATTATGACCTTTGCGGCAACAGTATATGCCGCAGCAAAATCCACGGCTGTTCATACACCGATAAATTCGGTCGTGAAGTCAACTCCTACGAAGTTCTCGGTGAGCGCGATCTGATTCGCCGTACTGTCGCTTATGCTCACAAACACGGTAAATCCGTAATGCTGCACGGTCAGCGTTCCTATTTCCCGATGATTCACGGTTTGGCGGATTACTGGTTCCCCGGCGAGCAGTATAATGTTCTTCTCCGCAGAAATCCGTTCGGTTATGCCGATGAAGTTCCTGATGCAGTTTACCGTTCTGAATTCAATAAACATGTTCTCGGTGTCGGTGTGCTGCATCTGCCGGCACTCGGTCAGGCTGATCCGTCATTCCACAGCGTTCCGGAATATACCGAGGCGATGATGGCAATGCTTCAGAGTCATGACGTTGAAACTTCTGAATCATACGCCTGCGGAAAAATTGTTCAGGCGGTTTGGGATATTCTTATTAAGTACAATATCGACGCACCCGAAACTGTCTGCCGTTTGTATCATGAACAGAAAGAGGTCAAAAGTTCCCGTCCCGAAATCCGTATTACTTATTACAAAACTACAGGCAATCAGTATATTCTCTTTATTGTCAACAAAACTTACCGAGGCCGCAGAAGCACTATCGACCTTAACGGGTTGATTCCGAACGGTAATTTTAAAGCAATTGAAGAATATAAGAAAAAAGATATCAATGTCAAAAACGGCAAATTTGATATTTTCGTTCCCGCCCGCTCATTCCGTATCGTCTGTTTCCCGCCGAAGTCTCTGTATCCTATGCATGACAAAATGAATGTTCAGTGGGGTTCATGGCGCGGCAGCAGCAAGTGTGATACTGAATTTGTGATTGCTGCAAATGAGGGTATTGACAACAGTTCCGCAAGCAAGATGATAAGCAAAACTTCAGGCGGCGGCTGTTTTACGAAGTATTATACCGTCATTCCCGGCAAGACTTATACATTCAGCGTTATGACTAAATGCAATGTTAAAGGCAGAAAGATAGGTGTTTCTATTCAGGGGCGTGAAAACAACCGCTTTACCGGTACAGGTGCAGTCAGCAGAAATGTTGTTTCCAACGGTGAATGGCAGGAATTGAAATTTGTGTACAAAATACCGACCACCGGCAAATGGAGCAAAGTCAATAACATACTTGTCACCATGAGCGGTCAGGGCAAAGAGTGTGAAACTCTCTTTGATGATTTCAAAGTTGAAGAAAAATAAGAGAAAGTGTGTAAAGTATGAAATATATTTTATCAAGTGTCTTGGTATTTTCTGCTGCATGCAGACTTTTTGCGGATGCAACAGATGATTTTTCTAAAAAAGTCTGGACTACATGGAACGGCAAAGGTGCTGTCGTAAAAGCATCAATCAACAAAGAGGAAGGCTGCACAGCTAAAGGGGCATTGCAAATAGTATATCCCAAAGGTACAAGCGGCGGTCTGCTTAAAAATTTTCCCGTTGAACCCAATACATTCTATACTGCTGAAATAATGGTCAAAAGCACCGATAAGGATGCTGTTTTTGAACTTGCTTTTCATGACTTCGGAGAGGATAACAAATTCAGAAGAATTATGACCCGCAAAGAATTCAGCGGCAGTGCTGAATGGAAGAAAATTTCAATGACTTTTCTGACCGGCAGCAAAACTGCATTTGTTCGTGTGCTGCCCAGTGTACGAACCAAAACCGGAGTCCCCGCTTTCTTTGATGATTTCAAACTTGCCAAGGCATCAATTTTGGAAGAAAAAGATATTTTTGAATTCAAAAACGAGTGGAGTTTGTGGAAAGGAAAAGGCGCAAAAGTGAATTTAAGCATTGACAAAAGCGAGGGCAAAACTGCCGCGCCTGCTGCCAAAATTGAATTTCTTGCCGGTAATTCCGGCAGAGCCAGCGCAACTCTTATGCGTAATATTTCCGTTTTGCCCGGCAGAACTTATACTTTGAGTGTTTTTGTTAAAGCCAAAGGCGTTGCTCCTAAAACAAAAATTTCCCTCGGCTTTCAGTCAAAAGATGAAAACTTCAAGTATCTCGGTCTGCCGATTCCCTCCACTTACACGACTGCGGAAAACTGTTCCGACTGGAAACAGATTGTGTTGACACGCAAAATCACAACTCAGGGAAAATGGGCAAAGCTGCGTAATATTCTCATTACTCTCGGTGTCAGCGGCAACACTGAACAGGGTGCTGTTTATTTTGATGATTTTGAAATTTTTGAAGAGGAAGCAGAGGAATGATTATAAACAAAAAGATCTTACTGTCTCTGCTCGGTCTTGCGTTTTTGCCTGCTGTTATGCAGGCAAAATATATTTCCCGCAAGTTTGAGGAGAAGCAAAGTGATAAAAATCTGAGCTTTCTTGTTACTTTTGATAAAAAAGGTGTGAATGCTGACTTCGGTAAGGGGCTTACTGAGTCAATTACGATGAAAAATACCGGACTGCTGCTGCGCGGTCTCATCGGTTTTGATAAAAACAGTGCATTCAAACCCGAACCCGGTGAAAAACTCCGTTTTAATGTCGAAAAAAACATTGACCCTCATAACGGTACCATGATATTTTGGTGCGCAGGACTTGATTATGCTCCGACCGACAAAATGACTGACGGCAAAAAGCGCGGTAATATTGCATTGGCTCATATTTTTTTCAAAGATGGTCAGAAATATCTGGAGTATCGTCTGTATGAATATGCCGATATGATTTATTTTGATGCCTGGAATTCATTTCAGCCGAACAACTGCGGCAGAACTTATGCTTCGCGTAAAGGTATCAAAAAGGGTCAATGGCACCAGATTGCATGTACCTGGAAGGACCGCCGCATTGCTGTTTATCTCAACGGTAAACTTATCAAGGAGTCGAGTCTGCCCGCCGCTTTTGAAAGAGTTTCTGATGTCAGAGCTGTCAATAATGCAGAGTCTTTTATCGGCATAAAATCACCCTTTTATGAAGATGACCACAAATGGGGCGTAGGCATTGATGATTTTGCTGTTTATGACCGCGCTCTGACTCCGCTGGAAATTAAAAATCAGTATCTGAATCTGCTCAAGGACAAAGGCGGCGAAAAAGTTGTCGCTTATTCTATCAATATTCACGGAGTTAATACTTCAAGAAATGATAAACTTGACCGCATTGAGGCGGAAATTGACTTTGCATCACTTACTCCTGCACAGCAGAAAATGCTTGATGCAGGCAAGCTCTGCATGTTTTATGAGCTTAAAAAGCCTGACAACTCTGTACAGAAAGGTTCTTTTACATTCAAAGAATCAGGTTCACGCATTATCGGCGGAGTTGATAAAAAGGGTAAGTATGTTCTGAAAACATGGCTGGACAAAAATACCGAAGTAGTCAAGGATTTTGTTAAACCCGATTTGTCATGGGTCGGCAACGGCTACGGCGATGAAGACGAAGTTCCCGCTTTGTGGAAAGATTTCGGTATGGAGGAGAAAGGCTTTTTCAGTAAAATTTTCAATCCTTCTGAAAAAACTGTCCGTCTCTGGAACCGCACTTACAAATTCGGCAACGGACCTTTGCCGATTGAGATAACTGCTTTCGGTAAGCCGGTTCTTGATAAACTTCCCGAAATTCTCATTGACGGCAAAAAGCCCGACTGGAAATCATCGGATGTAAAAGTTGAAAAACGATGGATAACTTTTTACGGTAAAGGCAAACTGGGGAAAGCCGCTATAAAATACTCTACCCGTGTTGAATATGACGGAATGATACTCGTTGACTGGACAGTTTCAGGTGAACCTACTGTTTCAAATATGAAAATAGAGTGGAAAATGGCACCTGAAAATCATCAGTTCCTGATGACTCCGCTTGTCAATGAAAATAAAGAAAGTAAACTCGCATATCCTGCACTTTCTTCAGGCAAAAGCGTGCCTATGCTCTGGTTTGTTTCAGAGAAAAAAGCAGGTTTTGCTTTTACTGCGGTAAATGATGCCAACTGGGTTTTCAACAAAGGAGAAAATGTTCTTTTTGCTGATAAATCCACCGGTGATGTCAGAATTGAAATGATTACCAAAAAAGTTAAACTGCCTGCTGATACACCTTACCGTGTTATTTTTATTACTACACCGACCCGTCCGCTGCCTGTTGAACAGCGGGTGCTCAAATTCGGCGACAGCCGCGGCGGCACAAAGTTCCTGACCAATGGCGGCGGCAACGGCGGCTTTGCCGGTATTTTCCATCATGCACCGCATGAATACGATTTTGAGTATCGTCACAAAGGCACCCGTCCGCACTCTGCAAGTGTTTACGGCGGTATCGCCCTTACTGCAATTGAACCTGAGGCTGTCTATTTCCGCAAGTATTGGGAAATTCCCGGGGCTTACAGCTACAATATGCCTTATGAAAAACCCGTCGGCAAAGGAAAATATGTCAAAACTTACAATCCTTCGATTTCAACTTGTACTTCATTGATTGTCAATGACTTTTTCCTTAATTCACAGCATAAACTTTATAACCACAAATACGGCGACCGCATCTGGCAGGTTTATTATGACCTCTGCGGCAATAAGCTCTGCACAAATCGTCTGCACGGCTGTCGTTATACGGATAAATTCGGACGGGAAGTTGACTCCTATGAAGTGCTTACCGAGCGCGATTTGATCAGAAGAACTGTTGCTTATGCCCACAAGCACGGCAAAACTGTCATGCTTCACGGTCAGCGTCATTTTTATCCGATGATACAGGGGTTGGCGGATTACTGGTTCCCCGGCGAACAGTACAGCGTTATGCTCCGCATAAATCCTTTCGGTTACGCCAATGAGGCAACTGATGCAATATTCCGTGCAGAGTACAATAAACATGTCCTCGGTATCGGTGTTATCCATTTGCCAGCTTACGGGCAGGCCAAAGCTGAATACCTCCGTGACCCGAAATACACCGAATCTATGATGATGATGCTTCAGAGTCATGATATTGCTACCGCACAGTATTATGCTAACGGTTCAGTCATTCAGGATGTATGGGATATTCTTGACAAATACAATGTGCAGTCTTCTGAAACTGTCTGCCGTTTGTATCATGAACAGAAAGAAATTCTCTCATCCGATCCCGATGTCCGCGTGACATATTACAAAATGCCGGGAGACAAATATGTTATTTTCCTTGCCAATAAAACTGCAAAAGATGTAAAAACTGTTATTGACCTTACTGCTGTCTGCAGCCGCAGTTTCAAAGCTGTTGAAGAATACAAAGGCAAAGATGTCATGGTCAAAGACGGTAAGTTTGAAATAACCGTTCCCGCAATGAATTTCCGTATTGTCTGTTTCCCCCCACAGTCTTTTTATCCGAAATCTGACCCGATGAAAGTCATCTGGCGCTGCTGGAAAGATAAAAAACATAATGTTGAATTTGAGCATGTTGCCAAGGGCGGCATTAATAATTCCGAAGCACTGAAAATGACAACAGGCAAAGTCGGAGGCGGCTGCTGGATGAATTATTACAGGATAACTCCCGGCAAGACTTACACTTTGAGCGTTATGGCAAAAAAAAGCGTAAAAGCAGGTGTTATCTCTCTCGGTATTCAGGCCCGCAAAGGAAACCGTATTCTCGGCGCACCTGTAAAAAATGTTTCTGTCAAAGCTGACGGCAAATGGCAGAAGCTCAAACTTGAATTTACCGTTCCGACCAAAGGTAAATGGGGACAGAGCAATAATATTTTTGTTACTCTCGGTGCGGGAAATACGGCAAATTGCACAACGCTTTTTGATGATTTCAGAATTGAAGAAAAATAAAAAGGAGTAAAAATGAAAAAAATTCTGTTATGCTGTATGGCATTGTTCTCGCTCGGAGCAATGGCTCAGAAGTATGAGCAGCTGCCGCTGAAGCAGAAATTGGCGGATAAAGATTTGTCTATGGCTGTAACTTTTGACTCTTACGGAGTCAATGCTGATTTCGCCAAAGGCAGTAAATTGTCACCTGTCATGCGTGACACCAATCTGATGCTTCGTATGTTTATCGGTTTTGACGGCAGGCAGGGCTATCTGCCGCAGGCAGGCGAAAATCTCAAACTGCCGATTGACAAAAATGCCGACCATAACAAAGGAACCGTAATTTTCTGGTACAAAGCCACCGATTATGTTCCCGGTTCAAAAGATACCAAAGGCGTTAAACGCGGCAATATCGGTCTTTTCAATATTGTTTTCGGTGAAAATCCGTCATGGGGAGTAAATCCGCCCGACGGTCATTCCTATAAAAGCAATAAGACAGGCGAACGCCAGGTTGACATGCGTCTTTATGAATATGCCGATTACATCTATTTTGACTACCGCAACAGTCTGTCCCGCTCCTGCTCCCGTATTCAGATGAATATGAAGGGCATCAAACAGGATGAATGGTGCCAGATTGCCGCTTCATGGGGTGACGGTAAAATTGCCATGTATCTCAATGGTGAATTGAAACTTGAAGCCGCAGTCAATTCAACTTACAAAGACATTGCCGATATGCCGGTCAAATCAGGTTTTATCGGTATCAAGAGCATCATTTATGAAGATGTTCACAAATACGGTGTCGGCATCGACGATTTCAAGGTTTATTCCCGCAAATTGTCTCACGCTGAAATCAAAAACATGTACGCCCGCATTCTTAAGGACAAAACAGCGGTTGCCATTCAGGATTATGAAGTCAAACTTCACGGTGTTGACATGGGCCGCGGTGATAAACTTGACCGCATTGAAGCGGAATATGATTTTTCAGCACTCCCTGAAAATCTCGCCGCACAAATGAAAAAATCCGGCTTGAAGATTGATTACAAACTCATCTCTCCCGATGGCAAAAATCAAAGCGGCTCATGGATTTTCAAGGGAAACGGATGCCGCATGCTTCACAATATTTCCGCAGCCGGAAAATATACTCTTGAAAGCACAATCAACGGCAAACACAAAATTGTCGCTTCAATCAACCGCCCCGACCTCTCATTTGCTTATAACGGTCTTGCTGATGAAGATGAAGTTCCCGCTTTGTGGAAAGATTACCGCTGGGAAGAAAGAGGATTTTTCGGCAGACTCTTCTGCGGTGCAGAACGCACTGTAACTTTGTGGAACCGTGTTTACAAATTCGGTGCAGGTCCGCTGCCTGAATCAATCCTTGTCAAAGGCAAAGAAATTTTCCTCAAAGCTCCAGAACTCAAAATCGGCGATGCCAAAATTGTCTGGAGCGCAGGCAAAACTTCAAATACCAATCGCACTGTTACTTTTACCGGAACAGGAAAAGCCGATAATTTCACTGTTGATTACAAAACCACTGTTGAATATGACGGCATGATCAAATTCAACTGGACTGTCAACGGCAAACCGGTGCTTGACAAAATGTCTCTGGATTGGCAGCTTGCTCCCGAATATCGCCGTTTCCTTATGGCTCCGAGTCTGCAGAACCCCAAAAAGAGCAAATTCGCTTTCAATTCCCATGGTTCAGAAAATATGCTCTGGCTTGTTTCTGAAAAAGGCGGTTTCGCTTTTTCAACAGAACATAATGCCAACTGGATTTTTGATCAGTACAGCCCATTGCTTTTTGCTGACCGTGATAACGGTACATGCGAAGTAAAAATCATTCAGAAAAAAGTGCAGATGCCCGAAGCAGTGCCTTATGAAGTTCTTTTTATAACCACTCCGACCAGACCGCTGCCTGTACATAACCGTATTTTGCGCCGCGGCAACAATTATCCCATCCATGATGCAGGCGGCAACGGCGGTACAACCGGTGTCGGAACATTTCTGCCGCATCCGACTGATTTTGCAGTCCGTCTCAGAAACGCCCGCCCGATGAGCCGTTCACTTTACGGTCTGGCAAACGCTTTGACTGAAGAAAATGAATATGTGCAGTATTTCCGCAAGTACTGGGCAATTCCCAGAGGTGCTGTAACTCTGATGCCGCATCATTATCCGATCGGCAACGGTAAATACAAAGTTGAACGTCATGCTCTGCTGCTCTTCTGCAACAAAACATCTTTCCAGGATTATATTATCAACAATCAGCAGACATTGTATAAACATCCTTACGGCAACCGCATCGGAGAAATCTATTATGACCATTGCGGTTCTGTTGAGTGCCGCAGTGAAAATCACAACTGTCTTTTCAAAGATAAATTCGGCAGAGAAATTTATCCTAATGAAATGCTCAGCAAACGCAAACTCATTGAACGTACAGTAGCTCTCGCTCACCGCAACGGCAGAACTGTCATGTGTCACGGACAGCGTTCTTATTATCCCTTCCAGTGCGGTATGGCTGATTACTGGTTCCCCGGCGAACAGCATACCGTCGCCGTCAAACGCAATATCTGGTGTTACACCGATGAAGTTCCGGATGAAATTTATCAGAGTGAATACAACCGCGACATTCTCGGTATCGGCGTGGTAATTCTGCCCGCTATCGGTTATCATGACGACAAAAAACTTGCTTTCCGTACTCCCGAACCTACTGAATCCATGCTTGCAATGCTTGCATTGAATGACATTGAATCAGGCAGTTTCTATGCCAGTTCAAAAGTTATGATCAAATTCTGGGATATTCTGGAAAAATATAAGGTCAACAGTCCTGAAACTGTCTGTTATCTTTACAATAAAAACAACGGCATTGTAAGTTCCAATCCCGATGTCCGTGTCACTTATTACAAGTGTCCTGACAACAAATATCTTTTGATTTTGTCCAACCGTACCAAAAAAGCTCAAAATGCAGTTATTGATGTTTCTGTTATCGGCAAAGGCAATTTTGAACTTGCCGAGGAATGGACAGGCACTGTTCTCAATGCCAAAGACGGCAAATTTGAAATCACCGTCCCCGCCAGAAATTTGCGTATCGCAGCTTTCCCGCCGAAAAAGTTTTATCCTCACCATGACCCGATGGATAAAGTCTGGAACGGCTGGAAAACTTCAAAACATGATACAAAATTCAGTCAGTCGCTGAATGGCGGTGTCAATTCTTCCGCTGCATCTCAGATGACTGTCGGCAAAAATCCCGGCGGTTGTTTCCTCAAAAATCTGCCGATTACTCCCGGCAAGACTTACATTTTCAGCGTTATGGCAAAGAAAAGTGTTGCTTCAGGCAAAATTTCTCTCTCTATTCAAGCCCGTAACGGTGCCGCTTTTTCAGGTTTGCCGCCGGTAAACTCTATTATTGATGCTGACGGCAAATGGCAGAAAATTACCCTCAAATTCACCGTCCCGACCAAAGGTAAATGGGGCAAAAGCGACGGAGTAATGGTCACTCTCGGCGCAGGAAAAACCGCAAATTGTATAACCGTTTTCGACGATTTTAAAGTCGAAGAAAAATAAATAAAAAGGAAAGAAAAATGAAGTTTTACAACATCATGCCGTTTATGCCTTCTGACGTAAAAAGAATGGCAGCAGAGTACAAAAGATACAGCGAAGCAACAGGAATGAAACTCCTGATGTGCAGTATGACTCTCAATCCCGAGGGCGATGACCCCTACGCAAAACCCAAAAGTTTCATTAAAGCTTTCGGCGAACTCAAAGCTGAACTCAAAGATACCGATATCCAACTCGGTATTCTTATCCAGGCTTTTTTCGGTCACGGCTGGAGTTCATCATCTCCTTCCGTTCACCTTTTCCAGCCCACTATCAACCATACCGGCACTACCAAAGGCAGAATGTGTCCGCTGGATGAAAACTTCCTTGCATACTGCGAATTTACCATCAAAGGTCTTGCTGCACACAATCCTGCAACATTCCTGCTTGATGATGATACCCGTTTGCTGGATAATGATAAAATTGAATGTTTCTGCCCCCTGCATCGTGCCAAGTTCTCCAAACAGTACACTCAGGAAGAACTCATTGAACTGGTCACTCATGCAGAAAAAGATGACCCCATTATGAAAGAATTTGAGAAAATCCGCCGTGATTCTCTTGAAAACTTCTGCGCCCGTATCCGCAAAGCTATTGACAGTGTCAATCCTGCTATTCCCTGCGGTATTTCAGGTCCCGGCCGCGAACATCTGATGTTTGAACGTATGGCACTTGCCGCTGCAGGTCCGAATACAGAACCTTTTATCCGTGTCGGCAATGCTTTCTACGGCAGAACTTTTGCCATCAATTATCCGCAGAATGTTTATAAAACAGCTTTGATGCAGAAGGCTTGCGGCAGTGTCAAATTCATCCTTGACGAATCTGATACTTATCCTCAGCACCGTTACAGCCAGACCTGCGCAGGTTTGCATACCCATTTGACCAATGCTATTTTGAGCGGTCTTAAAGGTTCAAAAACATGGATTGAAAACTTCATCAACTTTGCCTGCGGTCAGGAAAATGTCCGCTATGAAAAACAGATGAAAGAATATATGCCTTTCTACGACACTTTGACTGAAGTCGCAGAAAATATCCGCTGGAAAGGCGTTTCAATTCCGCTTGTCAATCTGGAAAAAGAGTTCACTCCCCGTGAATATCCTGACTATTTCACCACACCCGAATGGTTCTGCTCTGTTGTCGGTGAACTCGGTATTTCATTCTCTTTCCGTGAACCCGATGACCCCGAAGCTGAATGTTTCATGCTCGGCGCAGATATGGTCAAACATTTCACCGATGCAGAACTTGATGAAATTGTCAAAAAGAACCTCATCCTCGATGCTGTTTCCGCTCAAATGCTTATTGACCGCGGTTACGGTGAATATCTCGGTGTCAAGCTCGGCAAAGTACCGCACTTCTCATTTGAACGCGTTGTCGGCAGCACTTTGAAAATGCGTCACCTCATCACTTCAAGAACCCGTCTCCTTATCCCTGAAGAAGGCGCAGAAAGTGTTACTGAACTTGTCAAACCTCCGTTTGCAGGTGCCGCTGAAGTCAATGTTATTGCTCCCGGTATGACCAAATTCCGCAACAAGAACGGAAAACTCGTTTTTGTCTGGTGCGAACCGATTACAAGTGACTATTATACACTTGACCCCGCCCGCAAGACATGGCTTGAAAATGTCTGTGATGAAACCGCAGATATTCCCGTCAAATGCACCGAAGAACAGGATATCATGTTCCGCTGCGGTGAACTTCCCGACGGCTCAATTCTTGCCGCTCTTATCAACTTGAGCTATGATGCAATGGCAGAAATTCCGCTTGTTTGCAAAAAAGCTCCCGCAAGTGTCAAAATCCTTGCCTTTAACGGTGAATGGACTGAAGTTCCCGTCCGAGAGGAAAACGGAGTTATTTATGTTCAGCAGCAGCTCCTTTCAAACCTGCCTATGGTTTTGAAACTCTCCTGAATTATATAAATTCATCCACAAAACTGCCGTTCACAATAAAACGTGAACGGCAGTTTTTTTTGTAAATGGCTGTGTTATAAAAGATGACTGATTTATTGCAGGTGGAGAAGAAAAAACCTTTTGGCGTTCCACCCGCCTTTTTATATGGTTCTTTTCTTCTCCCCCTGTCTTGTCCCGCCATAGCCTTCGGCGACGGCGGAACCCTCTC
>JAZOSO010000112.1:0-4379 GCA_045657185.1 Victivallaceae bacterium
AAACGGAACTTGTGATAAAAGTTTATATCTCATTCAGATACATAAAAAAAACACCGGGGAGGCCCGGTGTTTTATACGCAAACAGATTTTATTATGAAACAAGTTTGGGACCTGTCCATTTAAGCACTTTTGCCTGACGCGCTTCTTCTGCAGCTCTTGCTGCCTGCAGCTGCTCTTCGTATTTTCTTTTGCATTCGTCACAGGTTTTTATCAATTCAAATTGAACAGCTTCACAACCATCCTTACCTGAAATAGTCTGAATTGATTTCAACAACTCAGTAATTTCTTTTGACATAAGGTGGGTAATTTTTCCGCATTTCGGACAGGTAACATGCAATGCATTGGGATCCTTGCCCCATTCAAAATATGCCTTGTTTTTGCCATGGATCAGTTTGTTGACATAACCGTGATTATGCAAATTGTTTAAATTACGGTACACGGTTCCGAGACTGATTTGCGGAAGTTTTACTTTTAATGTTGCATAAAGTTCTTCTGCTGTTACATGTGAATGTACTCTCATCAATTCTTGCATAATCATTGTTCTCTGTTCTGTGTGGTTCATTTTTTTCTCCTGTCTTGCCTGCCTGTTTTAGGTTGTTGATTTTTATTCGTTTTCTGGCAGGTTACGAGAACTAATATATCATTTGTGAATATTATTGCAAGAAGAAAAATGATTTTTTCTCAAAGATAATTATAAGTTTTTGATATAAACAGGCAATTACTGCAAGGTATTTGACAGAAAAATTCTGATAAATATACCCAGGAAACAACACTCCGACACGACAGCCAAAATTCCGTTTTTACGCTCAAACAATAAAAAAAACGGCTGTTGTTTCCCCTCTTTCCAAGGTTCAGCAACAGCCATCTTTAATAACAAATTCAAGAAAAATAAAAGGCTGTGTTATAAAAGATGACTGATTTATTGCAGGTGGAGAAGAAAAAACCTTTTGAGGAAAGGTTCTTTTCTTCTCCCCCTGCACCCCCTCATCTTTTTCCAAACCTTTTAATTATATTTGACATTTTTTTTAGTCAAATTTATAGAAAATTATTGGAAAGATAATAAAAATCAGTCTATATTTAGTACAGAGCCAAATAAAATCACCCCAGCAAATTCAACTCTCCGAGATAAACAAGCTTAACAGCCCCACCGAAAGTCAACCGGTCAGAATACTTCGGATCCATAAACGCATGATTTGCTTTCTTGAAATACGCAAGTGCTTGCATATCAGATACTTTCTTTGCGTAATAATCTTCACAAAACTCCGGAACATCCGCTTCAACAGCAACGAGGCTGTACGCCTTTCTGGTAGTACCGCGCGGGTCATTCTCTTCTTTATACACAACCGCTGAGTGTATCAACGCTTGAAGTCGTTCTCTACTAAAAGGTTCCGTTCCTGCAGTTGCAAAAAACAAAGGCACATTACCTTCAAAATTTTCTGCCTCATATATCAAATGATAAATAGTTGTACCGAATAAATCAGACAACCTCAATAAGTTCGGAATAGTCCAGTGGCGGTCCCGTCTTTTCCGCTCCAGATTAAGCAAGCAGCTCACATTAGATTGAGACATTCCGATTTTTTCAGCAAGTTCCACCTGAGTCAAGTTGCAATGCTGCATTGCAGATATAATTAAGGCGCTTATCTTTTTATCAAATTCATTCCATTGCTTTGTTGATGGTTTTGTCATTTTATGCCTCTTTTCGTATATATGTTATATATAATATAATGCTTTTTTGCGAAAAGTCAAAAAAATATATGTTTTTTTGATATTTTATTTGACTTTCTGAAATGATAAATTATATTATCCGCTATATCAAAAACTAATATATGTTTTCAATACACGGAGAAACAATATGAAAACAACACACATGGTTGCTCATGACGGCATTCAGAGCAAGATTGTTCGTAAACTATTAAAAAACGGCACACCGATAAGTCAGCCTATAGTGTCTCAAATTCTTGCCGGCAAACGACGGGCAACTCCGGAACAGGCAACCGCATTGGAACCGATTCTCAAAGATTGCGGTTTTGAAATATCTAAATTTGATATGGTATTTGAATATACTCCGAACTCCCCCTTGTTACTATTAGCAAAAAAATAATTGTATTTCAGTTGCAAATACCTGCAGCAAATGATATATTAATGGAAGCAGAACAAATATAAACTAAAAAATTATCCATTCTATCATGAATGAATACTAATGAGCTAAAAAATGAATTCTTCAACATCTCAATTTCCGTTTTTCGTTCCCAACGATTCATCTATGCCTTATCCCAGGATTTGCGCTCACCGCGGTTTTAAAACTGTCGCGCCGGAAAATTCTCTTGCCGCTTTCGGTGCCGCCATCGCCATGGGAGCAAATGAAATTGAATTGGATGTACGCTTTACCCGTGACGGAATTCCGGTAGTTGCTCACGACAGTAAACTGGAACGGGTTTCCGACGGCAGCGGCAAAATTGAAGAAAAAACTCTTACTGAATTGTATGAGTATGATTTCGGCAGTCATTTCTCCGAGCGTTTTGCCAACACAAAAATCGCTCTTTTTGAGGAGGTTTTAAGCAAATTTTCCCGACATGTAATTTTTAATCTGCATTTGAAAAATCCAGGAGAAGGCACGGCCTCTCTCCATCATTACCCCCAAGAATTTATGGAAAAAATCGTCGAATTGCTCTACAAATACAATCAGCAGGAACATGTCTATTTTGTCGGCTCATACATGGTAATGGAAAAAGCATTGGAAACAGCACCGGAAATAGCCCGCTGCATGGGCGCAAATCCTGAACCATGGGAAATTATTGACCGCGCAATAAAATACAAATGCCGAAAAGCTCAGATATTTCTCCCTTACATAAATCAGGAAATGATTGACAAAGCTCATGCCAACAATATAAAATGCAATCTGTTTTACTGCGATGACCCGGCAAAAGTTCAGAAATATCTGGATATGGGCATTGATACCATATTGACTAATGATTATTGGACCATTGCCAACGCATTGAAATCCGGCACATGCGGCAAAAATCTTGCATTATAAAAACTGTACACACCATCTGTCACCACTGCACAAAAAAACACGCAGAGTATAACTATCTTCCCGCTGTTGAGAACAGAGCATTATTTAATAAGCTCAAATGCATCAAAATCGCCTGAAGATATTTTCGGCAGCCATTTTTTATATTGCTCAAGGTCAAAATGCGGTTTTCCGGCAAGATAATGATTATAATGCCGTGATCCGTCTTCAAGCAACCATTCTATCAGATACAATTTCTGAACATCATCATCCTGCTGTGCCGGCATAATCAAAGTCTCATTAGCGCAAACAGAGAACTTGCCGCTGTCAAACAGCTTATCAGTATCGGCATCATAAATGCGGTATTCACCTTTAAAAGCATTATTTGAATAATTACTGATTATTGCATGACGCATACCGTTTCTGATTTCTGACAGCAAAACAAGTATATCGCTATGCGCCCGTTTGATATAATGATATGCAAGTTTTTCCGTGAAATAATAATCCATTACCGCATCGGATATTTCAGGCCAGCAATCAGTCAGATTCCACCACAAAATTCCGCTTCTTTTGGCTGTTGAACGGATAAATTCAATGAAAAATTTCAAGGCTTCCGCCTGAGTTATCTGACTGGCCAGAATAAAATCTTCCTGCGTTTCAGGAACTTTGCCGAAAAGATAAGTCAGCTGCTTTTCCATTCCTGCAATACGCCCGCTCCATCCGTCAGACATGCCGAGATAAGCATTGCTGGCATGATATTTCCACTCATCACTGCTGCGGTCATTGATTTTTTCAGGAGAAATAAACTTTTTCAAAGAAGATAATGCAGGACAACCGAAATAACCGATTTCTGAAAAAAATGAAGCCGGAGAATTTTGATAATAAGCATCTTTAAAATACATTCCGCCCCATAAATGCTGTTCAGGAACTTGAAACAGCGGAAAATCATTCAGTTTTGCCGCCTGTTCAACAGCCTCTTCTGAACACCATGGCGTACTCGGCAGAAAAGGACGCGAACCGTCATGCAGCCGTACTGCTTCCGGCAATATTTTCCGAGTCAAAATATTTTCATTCGGATTGCGCGGAATACTGTAATGTGTCGTGCAATCACTCTCATTATCACCGCACCACATAATAACAGAGGCATGATGACGCAAGCGTTTGATTACACTTTCAGCTTCAGCGGCAATAACATTACAAAAATCATCATCATTGGGATAACGGCTGCATGCCATCATAAAATCCTGCCAAACCATGATGCCGTTTTTATCACAGAAATCATAAAAGCTCTCATCTTCATAAATACCGCCGCCCCAAATTCTTATCATATTGCAATTCAAATCGCATGCTCTCCTGAGGATTTCCGTCT
>JAZOSO010000113.1:0-4436 GCA_045657185.1 Victivallaceae bacterium
TGAATTGCGATAGCAATGAACGGGGCGTTTCATCGCCTTTTTATTTGCTATCGCCTCTGCAAAAATTCGTTGTATGTTTTACAACGTGTATGCCAATGTGACAGCATAAAAAAAGAGAGCTTGCTCTCCCCCAATTGTGGCTAATTCTGCGGAAGATTTGATTTGTCACGCCTCAGCGTTCCACCCGCTTTTATATGAGGAGGGACAAAACGAACATTCCGCCGAAAAACAGCCTGACGCACACAGCCGCTGACACTCACGCGCCAGCGTCACATCGCACCGGGTCGTACCCGGCGGCGGGATAAACAGACGAGCAAAAGACATTTATTAAATTGCCGGTCATGTCAGACAGACTTTACAGTTGTTTGTTTGACGCTTTCAGCCAAACAGCATTAAGACTTCTGCGCAGTGTGCAGACAATGATAAATGCGGGGAACAAGATACTTCATAACTGCGGCGGCGGGAATAGAGAAAATCATACCCGTTGCCCCCGCAAAAATACCGCCCAGCAGTACGACTATAATTGTTTCAAGAGTCGTCAAACCGAGAGACTCTCCGATTACTGTCGGATACAAAATAAACTGCTCCGTTATTCCGTTATGAATCAGATAGATAACAATAATACCGATAATCTGCATAGCAGTTGCATCGCCGCATGCCAGAGTGACAAGACAAGTGATTACCGCACTCAAAATCGGTCCGATGAAAGGCAGCAGAATACCGCATCCGGCAATCGCACCGAGAATAAGAAAATACGGCACATTCAAAAAGTAAAAAACAATACTGTAAACACTGAAGTCAATAAACATCAGCGACAGATAACCGCGCAGCCAAACCTTGAGTTTATGACCGATTTCATCAATGATACGCTCTGTTTCTTCAATATTTTCCTCACTGGTACGCGGGAGCCAGTTACCGCTGAAAAGCGTTCTGACAATATAATTCTGCTTGCGGTTGCGGCGCACCTGCGCAAACTGGGCAAGCTTAGTTAAAAAGAGCAGAAAGAAGAAAACCGTCATCAACACATCAAGCAGAAAACCTGCAAAAGCTCCGATAAGGTTAGTCGTAAAATTGACAATACCGCCTGTCTTTCTGACGATAGCTGAAAGAATTTTGCTTTTGGTATCAGGCCGCTGCAATGCGGCAGAAAGTTCACTTAATATGTCGCGTATAATCGGTTGAGACTCAAAGCGTTTACGATTATTTTCCAGAAAAATCTGCACATTGTCAGTAACCGTAGATACGGTATTTTCGGCAATTTGTGTTCTCTTGGATTTTTCTGCAACTGCAGTACCGGCATCAACTTTTGTATCTTTTTCCTGCACAGCAACTTGCGCTTGCGGCGGCGGAGTGAGAAATTTCTTTACAGCCAGACGGGCGGAATTAAGATAACCTGCAGACAGAAAAACAAAAAAGCCTATAACAACAATAACTATAATTGCAAGGACTGCACAACTCATTGATACTGAATTGCGTACCAAACGTTCACTTTCCTGTTTTTTGCGTTCTGCGGCGGTAACTCCACGGCTGTCAGATTTGCGTTTCAGTTTATTTTTAATTGAATTTTCAAACTTGCCGCAGATATTGAAAAAAGAATAAAGCAGTCCCTTTTTCCGTTTGAATTTACGCTCAAAATACTGTTCCACAGGAAACATCAGAGAGGCAAGAACCAATCCGAAAATTACCGATTTAAGCCATGTAGCAGTCAGAATAAAAATAAAAAGAATAATCAGAGCCGCCAAAATTCCGGCACCGGAACTTAACAATTTTTTGCGTTTTTCGCTTTTGCGCTTGGCAATTTCAAGATTTTTTTTGAAATCATCTCCGTTGATATCAAGAGCTTCAGCAAGTGAGAAAAGAAATTTTTCCGCATCTTCCGGAACATCGCTGTTGTCAAGCAATTCCGCAAGACTCAGCAGCAGAGTGTTGCGATAGTCAACCGATGTAAGCTTCAAAGCATTTGCCGCTTCCGCAACAGTAATTACCGTACTGTTATAGAGATAACTTATAACTTTATCAGTTTCAGCGACATTAAAATTTTTACCCCAGACCATGCGGAAATTCTCCACATCAGTAGAGCTTATTTCACGGTCGGGGGCAATAAAAGTTTTCACCAGAGCGGCAATCACATACTCAAGCGATTCGCCGCCGGCGGAAAACTGAACCGAATCTGCAAACTCAGTAATGACTTTTTTCACCCGACCGAGCGAATCCTCAAGCTTTGCATGCAGAATACGATTCTTTTCCATATTTTACTCCTTTCAGAGTACGGTAACGTCACGGTCACCTTTGACAACTTCGCCGACGATATGAGCTTCAAAACCGCATTCACGGGCAATTTTGAGAGAAGCATCTGCATCTGCGGCAGGAACAAACCAGACCATACCGACCCCCATGTTGAAGACACGGTAGGCTTCCATTTTGTCAACTCCGCCTTTTTCAACCAGAAGTTTGAAAATCGGAGGAACAGGCATGTCGCTGACATCAAAACGGACTGCAGTACCTTCGGGAAGGATACGGGGAACGTTGTCATAAAGACCGCCGCCTGTGATATGAGCGATACCGTCAAGATTGATACCTTCATTCATAGCGCGTTTGATTGCGCTGTAATAACAGATATGGGGTTTGAGCAATGCTTCACCGACGGTTTCGCCGAGTTCGTCCAGATGAGTATTTACAGTATAACCGCACTGGTCAAAAACGATTTTGCGGGCAAGACTGAACCCGTTGGTGTGCAAACCGCTGGAACCGAGACCGATAGCTACATAACCGGGACGGATTTTTTCGCCGGTGATGATTTTGTCTTTTTCAACGATACCGGTGATGACGCCGACGAGGTCAAAGTCGTTGCCGTACATACCGGGCATTTCAGCAGTTTCACCGCCGAGAACGGCGCAGTTTGCAGCAATACATGCGTCAGCAATGCCGCCGAGTACCTGTTCATACAAGGGGCTGCGGAGCTTGCCGATACCGATATAATCCATAAAATAAACCGGTTCAGCACCCTGAACGGAAATATCGTCAATACAATGGTTTACGATGTCGTGACCGACTGTGTCGTATTTTTCCATCATCATAGCAATCATAAGTTTGGTGCCGACACCGTCAATACTTGATACCATGACAGGATTTTTGTATTTGGAAAGGTCAATCTGAAAAAGTCCGCCGAAACCGCCGATAGGGGCAAGCATTTCAGGACGGCGTGACTGTGAAATCTTGGATTTAACTTTGCCGAGCAGATTGGTTGCAAGGTCAATGTCAACACCTGCCGCCTTGTAAAGTTCACTTTTAGCTTTTGCACACATAATAATTTTCTCCTTTTGAGGGTTATAATATATAAAATTACATTCACAGTAATATACAACCTTTTCAAATTTAGTCAAGAAAGAAAAAAAAATTTGTGCAAAAATATAGTTTGCAGGGGGAAAGGAATTTTGCGGGGAAAAAACTTTTATGAATAAAGGTTCTTTCCCCCGCACCCCTTTTTCCAAACACTTTCAAGTAAGTATTCTGTTTTTCACAAAACAGAATACTATTTTTAAAAAGTGCAATATCAACAATAAAATTTCAATACAATTTTAATAATACCATCACCGCAACGTTGAAAAGCCATCAAGAAAAATTCAACAATTTTTAACCTGCGGCACTTCAACATCCATAATCATTCTCCATCTTTTTGTGAGTTATTTTCATTCTTTCCGAATTTTTTCTCAAGGTCTTTAAAAGTCATATCTACACTTCGAGAAAACGCAATAGCCAATTGATTTATTTCGGCGATATTTCGAATAAAATATTCATGGTCACGGAATGCTAAAACACGAATTGAATCATCAGTTTTATAAAAAGAACAGGTCAGCAAATTCTCATTATTTATATCATTGCAGCACTTGATAATATCATCATCTGATACATTCTGCATGAAATCCTGGAGTTTAAATTTTGTGATAAAGATAAAATAACCTCCTTTTTCATGCCAGATATCAATATCCAAATCTTCAATGCGGATGAAATCATCTCCCAGAACAGTTACATTAGTGAAAATAAGTTTCAAACGTTTGAACAGTTCCTCTGAAGTGATGTTTCAAACTCTTCAAAAGCCTGTGTTCTCTTTGAAAAATTAAAAAGTGCCATAATATTTTCCTTTCTTGTTATATTGTAAATCAGTTATATCTTCCGGTTGCCTTGTCAAAAGATTGCATCAAACCGCCGCCGCCGATTTTCTGACCGGAATCATCACAATCGGTCAAAGCGGCACAACAAACAACAGCGACCAAAATTCCAAACATAAATTTTTTCATAAAAACCTCCATTTTTTTGAATCTTCAAATAACATAACTTCACCCATAAGACATTTTATGTCCGAGCTGAAAAAAATTCTGCAATTTTTTTCTATATAAACATACTACCCACACTTCCTGAAATCTTACACCGTTTTT
>JAZOSO010000114.1:0-2659 GCA_045657185.1 Victivallaceae bacterium
CTCTGTATTTTTCAAATTGACAGCAAATGTATCGGCTTTTGAAGATTTTTCTTTGATGTCGCCATCAAGTTTACGAACTTCTTTAACTGTATCATTGAATGACGCATAAGATTTTTTTACTGTTTCATCTTCATTTTTTGCTTGTTCATAGG
The DNA here is from genome assembly GCA_045657185.1 of Victivallaceae bacterium. Classification (GTDB taxonomy): domain Bacteria; phylum Verrucomicrobiota; class Lentisphaeria; order Victivallales; family Victivallaceae; genus RGIG5270. The sequence continues at coordinate 153 of JAZOSO010000114.1, forward strand.
TGGAAAGTTTTTCTGCACGCTGTTTTTCAAGTGCGGGCAGAGTTTGTTCCTGCTGAGCAAGTTTTTCCCTGTTTGCGTGCAATTTGTTATCCGCATCAGTAAATTCTTTGAACTCTGGAAGTACCTGAAGAGCCTTGAGACCTTGAGCCAGACGAATAGCGTCCGGCGCAAAGTTTTTGATACTTTCGGCAAGTTCATTGCGTTTTGCTGTATTATCCGCAAGTTTTTTTTCTGCTTCAGTAAGCTTAATATATGCAGTATTTATAATATTGAGTTCTTGCTGTTTGTTTTCAATCGTGATATTTTCGTGTTGCAGAGCGGCAAGTTCATTTTCTTTGGCTGTTTTTTCGCTTTCGTCAAGCAGTTTGAAGGAGGCAAGTGCGGCTTCTTTAAGTTTTATGTCATTTGCAAGAGTTCTGTTTTTCTCGAAAACGACAGAGCCGATGCGGGAATAAATTTCACTGCCTGTAATCTGTTCAAGTATGTCGGCTTTTTCTTTGCCGGCTTTCAAAAATGCGGCAAATTGCCCCTGTGCCAGCATTGCGGCACGATAAAATTGAACAGAATTCATGCCTGTAATTTCTGTGATTTTTTTTGCGGTATCAGATTTTTGCTGGCTTATGATATTTTCGCCGAGACTCAAGGTGTGATGTATGCTTGCAGGATTTACCTGTCCCTTGTTTGAACCTCTGGTATATGGCGCAAAACCGAAAGATGCCATGTAATCTTTGCCGTCAACTTCAAATGTAAGTTCACTCAACGCGCTTGCTGCCCCGTGAGAAACGATTTCAAGCATGGTTTCTTTGCCGCCTTTGATACGGGGAGTTTCTCCGTAAAGAGCCAGTGAAATAGCGTCAAGAATGGTGCTTTTGCCGCTGCCGGTAGGTCCGATAATGGCAAAAATTCCGTTTGAGAAACTTTTATCTTCAAAATTTATTTCAAAATGTCCGTAAAGGCTGTTGATATTTTCAATGATAAGTTTTTTAATTTTCATAGTTTTTGGCTCCCTCAGTTTTCGTTTCTGTCTTCTTCATTAAGTGCGGTGACAGCTTCGTTAAAAGCTGCAGTCAGTTCTGCTTTGCGTTCAGTGTCAAAATCTTCAAGTAATGTGGCAAAAACCTCAGATGGCGTGAGTTTACTCAAGTCTTGAGCTTTGGGACGGATTTTTACAAGTGCCGGATTGGGTTTCAGATTTGAGCAGGAAAGAATTGTCAACTGTGAATTTTCGCAATGTTTATTGAGTTTTTGCAAAAGTTCATGTTCGAAATCTCCTGTATTTTCCGCATGGATACGGCACGGTGTATTTTGGGTTTTCAAATCATCAAGCTGCTGTTTGAGTTCATCCGCCGTGCCTGAAATTTTGAACATCGGAATAAAGCATGGAAGTTCAATGATTTTCGGTTCAGCGTCAAGTGCAGAACTGTCAAGAATTGTTACGGATTTTGCAGTATTGCTGTCGCCGAAACTCATTTGCAGCAGAGAGCCTGAATAACGGAAACGGTGCGATTTTCCGACATTCTGCGGTTTGTGCAAATGTCCGAGGGCATAGTATCGGATATTTTCAGGCAGAGAATTCGGATTGATATCATTGAGTGTGCCGACAATTTGACTGCTGTCAGAGAATACACTGCCGGCCAGATAAAAATGTCCTGTAGCAATCAACGGCTTTGAAGGATACAATTCCGCAGCACGGGCGGCAGTCTGATGATAAATTTTTATAAACGCTTCCTGCCGGCTGCTGATTTGGGCTGCAACATCCTGACCGCTGACTGCTTTGCGGATATCGCGGTCACGGAGATGCGGCAGCGCACATATAACTGCGGCAATATCTCCGTTGGCATCCTTGAGCGGAATTATCAATTCATCAAGATTTTCCGGGTCAACTTTGCCGACAATGTGTATTTTGAATGCTTTGAGAAGTGCTTTCGGTGCCTCAAGAAAACTTGCTGAGTCGTGATTTCCGGCAGTGATAATTATAGATTTTACATCTGAATTTTTTGAGAGTTCCGCAAGAAAACTGTAATACATTTCCATCGCACGGTTTGACGGCAAGCCGCTGTCAAAAACATCACCGGCAACAATTATCGCTTCAATTTTTTCCGACTTTACAATATCAGAAAGAGCAGAAAGAATTTTTTCAAATTCATCATAACGCTTTTCCTGTCCGACAGACGCTCCCAAATGCCAATCCGATGTGTGTAATATTTTCATATCAACTCCTTTTTTTTGTTTTTATGCTTTGAGTATAACATAAAAAAATCAAAAGGCAAATGATTTTTTCTAAAAAAATAAATATTTTTTTCGTTGGCTATCTCCACATATTGGGAATATAGCTTAAATAAAAAAAGCCCTGTCTTTTATGACAGAGCTTGCATAATATATAAAAAATACCCTTTTCTTTTTTGAAAAGGTGAGGGGTTCAAGGGGAGAGGAAAAATTATTTTTTTTTTAATCAAGAAAAAAATTTTTCCGCTCCCCTTAAAATCAACCCCCCTTACTTGGTAGCC
>JAZOSO010000115.1:0-2990 GCA_045657185.1 Victivallaceae bacterium
GGCCCTATCGATTGGATACATCTCAAAAGTGCTTGGTATGTCCTACAAGATCGTTATCCAGAACTCAAAGATAAATTTGATTTTCTTGAATATTTCCCTAAAAATTATCCAGAAGAAGCGTATCTGAAATTTGACATGGGATATGATAACTTAGTAAAAATGGCAAGGTTTTATGCAAGAAGTATTTATGAAAAAAAGATCATTTTTATAGCAGACTCTGATCGTCCAGATGAAACTAAAGATTTGCGAGATTCAGACAAACAATATAAAACGTGGGGAAATAGCAATGTTTATTCATTTGAAATTCCTGTGCCTGGCCATAGGTCAAAATAACAGTTATTCTGTATAGAGCATTTTTATAAAGATGATGATTTATTGCAATTTAAGGAATTGATTGGTCCTATAGGAGAGTTTTTTAAGGCTCGGAATTTGATGAATTAGGTTTTGGAATAGATTCTGCCAATGGGTTCTATTGTACTGAAAAAAATGTTGTGGCCCTGACAAAGTGTCAATTATCGATGGAAGTAATAATATAAAAGTAGTGAAAATTCAAAGTTGGCGGCGTTTACAATGGCATCTACTTCCAGTTTTGTAATGTCAGCGGTTATAATTTCAATCATTTTTTACTCCTGATTTTTAAAAAGTTCTTATTTCAGTTTATTTTTAACTTCAGACGGCGGTATGCCGAATGTTTTTTTGAAGATTTTTGAAAAATAAAATTCATTCGGAAATCCGAATATTTCTGAGGTTTCCTTGACTGTTGCATTCGGATTTTCCTGTAAATAGCGCAGTGTGGCATGCAGACGGTAAGTTTGAAATGCTTTGTGCGGAGGCTGGTAGAAATATTCATTGCATATTCTTGTCAGTGTTCTTGGCGAACAGTTGAGAATTTTGCAGAATTCGGCTATTGAAAAATCATGATTTTCAAGACAGTCATTGAAGTAATTGAATATGCGTTGGTATGTATAATTCTGAATATTTTCCTGTGTTGTAGTTAAAGTCAGACATTCAAGCGGGAATGCACTTATAAAAAGCTGAAAAAGAGCCAGAAAAAAGTGGTCAAAAACATATAGCGGAATATTTTGGTCTCTATATTTTTCTGCCAGAGCAAAAACATCACGGACAAAATCTTTAGACGGAATCTGGGCAATTTGCCTGTTCGGCAGAAGTCCGGGAACGAAAAGCTGATTTTTGTTTTTTTTACTGTCTCTTGATGAGATATTGAAGTGAATACACAGAAAAGGTTCGTTTTGAGACAGATGGTCAGTATGGGATTGGCCCGGCTGCATTAAAATAAAATCCCCATGTTCAACTATCAACTCACGATTGCACAATGTACAGCAATAACGTTCTTTTATCGGGATTATAAGCTCAAAACAAGTATGAACATGCGGCGGAAAATTATTATTAATTTTAGGTCGTATTTCCTGAAAGTTGGTGAGTGTCAGCGACCACGACATATACTTAATGCGTAATTCTCCGCTGTCCTTGCCGACAATATCACAGATATCCATGAAATCTTGTTTTTTTTTCATAAATTTTTCCTTTTTGCGCCTGTTGAAAACAACAATAGCATATATACTCAGTATTTTCAATTAACAATTGCAGTATAATTAAAAAAAATATCAGTTTTTTATAAAAAATGGATATGTTTTGGCTGAAAATGACATTTTCAAACAATGTTTTTTAATGTATATTTACCACAGAAAATTATTTGCTGAAAGGATTTTTTATGAAATATTCAACTCCGGATTTTATCGTACGCAAGGGAATTGTCATGCACAAAGGACTTGTCCCGCATCCGTCTGTTTTGACTTTTAACGGAGGAGTGTCCCGATTCAAAGACGGTTATGTGATGCTGTTCCGCAATGATTATGATATATGCCCGAAAGATTTTGATGATTTTTATGCCGGAATCGCTGATAAAACAGTTCCTCCGACAAACTGGGGAATGGCGTTCAGCAAAGACGGAATAAATTTTGAAGTGACTGACAAGCCTTTTTTTGAAATGTCAGGCGGCGAAGTCTGGCGTACTTATGATCCGAGAATTACGGCAATGCCGGATGGAGATTATATTCTCACTTTTGCGGCAGATACACATCACGGTACCCGCGGCGGTATCGGCATCACACAGGATTTTGAGAAAATGGAACTGGTTTCTTTCAGTGCTCCTGAAAACCGCAATATGGTCGTTTTCCCTGAAAAAATCAATGGTGAATATGTCCGTCTGGAGCGGCCTTTCGGTTCAAGGCGTGAGTCTATCTGGCTTTCAACTTCTCCGGATTTGAAATACTGGGGTAATACTGAATTGGTTGTCGGCGCTGAAAAAGTTGCTTTTGCCTCCAATAAAACAGGTCCTGCCGCACCTCCGGTGAAAACTCCCGAAGGCTGGCTTGTGCTGTTTCATGCGGTTGAATTTCAGGAGACAAACTTTAAGGCATGGCAGCGTGACTGGAATCAGTGTTATTATGCAGGTGCAATGCTGCTTGATCTTGAAAATCCGTCAAAAGTTATTGCCAGAGCAGAAGTTCCTTTGCTTGTGCCTGAAGCAGAATATGAGCTTAACGGTTTCCGCGGGGGTGTAATATTTCCGTGCGGAACATTGATTGACGGCAATAATGTACGGATTTATTACGGTGCGGCAGATACAGTTGAAGCATTGGCAGAATGTCCGCTTGATGAGTTGATAAAATTTATAAAAAACAACAGCAAGTGAGTATAAATGAAAAAGGAAGTTTTTGCGATTTATTTTCCGAGCTGGCATCCTGATAAGCATTATGAGGAGTGGTACGGCAAAGGTTTTTCGGAGTGGGAACTGGTAAAGACTACCAAACCGCTTTTTAAAAATCATCATCAGCCGCGCGTTCCGAGCTGGGGATATTTTGACGAATCCGCCCCTGAAATGATGAAGCGTCAAATCGACCTTGCCGTTGACAGCGGTATTACAGGTTTTATCTTTGACTGGTACTGGTACGACGGCATTGAATTTC
>JAZOSO010000116.1:0-14327 GCA_045657185.1 Victivallaceae bacterium
TTCCCATGGGGAACATACCTTGTCTTTATAAGCATCGTAGATCATCTGTCGGCATTCTTGATACAATTCCTTTTCTTTTTGTGTCATTTTCTTTCAACGCTTTCCTTTTTTGAAAAATATTATTTTATGATACCAATGGCAATACAGGTTTCCTTGAAATTTCCGAAGTATATAAACGGAAATTATGACTCGTTGAAGAATTAAGGATGTTTCTTTCCAGTGATTCTTCACTTAACTCTTTATTCATTTGCATCCAAGCATACCAAACAAGATAGTTGTTCAAGTGCTTGGTACTAACACCTTGAAACGGACGCATAAACGATTTCAAACGGCTGTGAAATGCGTTGATATGCTGAATATGGTAAATCCCTTTGAAAGTTCTCTGTTCAGTTTTGATCTGAATAAGTTCAATGTTATTTTCTCTTGCAAATCTACGGTAAGAACTTTCTTTATCAGTAACAAGTACAGAAGATTCAGCAATACGGTTATTCAAAACGGCTTTTACTTTATCGGTTGAAGTTTTTCCGGTTCCAGAAACAAGAGCAACAATGCCATTGTTGCGATCAACGGCACAAGGCACACATACTTGATTATGACTTAATCCACGCTGTTTGGCTGAACTTCCTCGTTTCTTTGCTCTGCGTGGCATAACAAATCCATCCTTACTGTGATTGCCCTTGTAACTCAAAGGAAAAAATGTTTCATCAGCTTCAACTATACCGGAAAGTTTCTGCTTGATTTCTGTAATGTTCTGCAATGCTCCAAGGATTTTATGACGCCAGTAAAAGGCAGTAGCGTTAGAAATGCCACACTTTGAAGCGGATTTGCGAACACTTAACCCCATCATCATACATTCAATGTATTCTTGCCATACATTTAGTCCATATTTGCTTCTCAAGGCAATGGTGTTTGTCGTATTGGAAAAGTATTTGCCACATTCTTTGCATTTGTAGTTCTGCAAGCCGTTACGCTTGCCGTTTCTTACGGCTGAATGAGAATTGCAATGAGGGCAAACGATACCGTTTTTAAAACGGTTTTTGCCGATAAGGTCATTGAAAGAAACATTGGATTCCACATTTTCACTGATATAAAGTTGCTCCATGAAAGAATGAAATTCTTCTTCTGTGAAATTTCTTACGATTTCCAATGCTTTTTCAATGTTTGTTGTCATATAGTTCTTCTTTGTGAAAACTAATATAACAAATATCTTGTAAAAATCAAATGAAATCCATTAAAAAATCAGTCTATGTTTAGAACACAGCCTTTGCAAAAAAGTTTTTCTCTTCTCCCCCTGCAGCAAATCAGTCATGTTCAATATAAAATATCAGATTACGGCTGTTATTTATTGCTGTTGATTTTTGCGAGAGTGCCGCCGAATTGGACGTTCCAGATGGCGGGATAGCCGTTCAGCATCCAGACGGTTGAGGTCTGTTCGGCGTGACCGTCAGCGTAGAGACTGTTGACCATCTTGCCGTTATGTGCGCCGTTGTCGCCGATGGCGAGAGATTTTTTATCAGAAAAGAAGTGCATCTGGTCGGCTGTTTCATACAAATCTGTTTCGCTGTTGGGTTTGAAGCTGCTCCATTTTTCAGTGATGATAATTGTATCGTTGGTTTTGGGATTGTGGCGGGTGATTTTGAGCCACGGACGACGGGCGTCATTATATGTATTGGGAGTGCCTTCGGGGCCCATATAACCAATCCAGCTGTTGTAAGCATAACTGCAATAGCCGTCACGGTTGTTTTTTGCAATTTGAGTTTTATCAGCCGGACATTTGAAGCTCATAAGGTTGGTTTTACCTTCATTGTTCTTTTTGAGATAACCGGCATCAATCAGGTATTTGTACCAGATTCTGCCGCCGATTTTGTTGGTAGAGAGCATGTAATCGCGGCTGACGGAGGTATATTTGCTCCATGCAAAGTGAATTTGTTTCAAATTGTTGAGACAGGCAACACCTCTGGCACGCTCGCGGGCTTTGTTCAAAGCCGGCATAAGCAATGCCGCAAGAATGGCGATAATAGCAATAACAATCAAAAGTTCAATCAGAGTGAATTTTTTCAATTTATTTTTCATAAATTTTCCCTTTCCTGCTTATCGGATTTAAATTTTTTTATCAGACGGTTTAATCTTTCATTACATTTTTTTACGAGATTGAACATTTCTTTTGAATTTGATACTGCAGTCTGCGTAACTATGAAACTTGAATTCTCATATTCATTCAAAAGAGAAGTATTCAATTCTCCTGATATTCTTACTGTTTCACAAATTTTGCGCACAGCATCATAAATGCTTTTTTTGCTGAAATACATAAACGGTGTCTTCTTGTAAACATGACGCCAGAATTCACCCGGAACTTCAGGCGGCGGAAACGGCAGAGGTGCATTATCAAAAAGTTTCTCCTCAATCAGATTAAGCACGACAAATTGACGCAAAAATGACATATCGGAATTACGCTTGATTGCAGAAAGATTTTTCAAAATCTCATTCCGCGCTGCGGCATCGGCAACAGGATATTTTTCAAGCACATCCGCCAGACGGAAAAACTCATTTGTCCAAAGAAAATACACTTCAGATACGGCTGAAGACTGCAGCCAAATTATAAGTTTGGTATATTTTGCAATATCAGCAAAATAAAGTGTTGTATTTTTAGAATTTGCATTTTTTTGCAGACGCTCATACATTTTATTGCACAAATTTATTACCGCATTGAGGTCATTTATATCGCCTCTTACTTCCACCCATTCTGCAGGAACAGCCAGATTTCCATGCTCGAAAATCTTTTCCAATTCTTTATCGGTCAGAGTTTTTGCACTTTTGCGGATATCTTCAATTGCATTATCAGATACATTGTTATAAGCATACAAATCCACCAAAGCTGAAGGCATACCGCAGGTCTTCAAAGCAGTTTTGCTCTTTTCATATTTGCATGAACCGACGATGAAAAGTATCAGTGTCGGTACGCCGATGAGCAGTAACGGCCAGCCGACCAGCACACCGCCGATACCGAGACCGTGACCCCAGCGGTGAACTTTGTCATAATGCCGCTGGCGTTTGAGGGTGGATTCAAGAAATGCTGAATTTTTTGTCTGCGTACAGACATTGTAAGCGTAACGGTGACGGATGATTGCCAGAGCCGCCAATTTCATTTTCTGCGCCATAACTATAAATGATATTACTGTTATGAAAAATGACAAAACCAGCAGTCCGATAAAAAGCCAGCCGAGAATATTTTCCCATAATGCATCATGCCATTTGCCGTTCAGCAAAGAATAACTCCACGGCAGAATAAGTATGGCATAAATTGAGCAACTCAAAATAATTGCTGAGGTGCTGTAAAAATAGGCTGCAACTTTGCCCGTTTTCATGGAATAATTGGTCAATGAGCGCAGTTTATTTGTCAGCGGCAGCCACATGCAGTAATTCCATCCGAAGCGGAAAAATGGAATATAGGTCAGCATTATCCGCCAGCCGGGAGTAATTTTGTACTGCGACTTGGGAACGACTCGCCACAGACGGTAAGCAAATATCCATGTAAAATAACAGGTGCTGAAAAATCCCGCAAATGACAGAAAGCCGAATATCCCCATTACGCCGTAGTGAAACAGAAACTCTCTGACTTCACTGTTGAATAAACCTCCGAGATAGGTCAGGAGCGGTACCAGCCACACAGCAAGAGATATCATAAGATAGATAAATTCCCGTTTTAATGCGCCGATATTGTAACGCCAGCGGGAAGTGAGATGTCCTAAAATGGCATTGAAATCTGTTTCAAGAAGCATACGGTAATTGCCGTCAAATCTGTCTTTGACCAAAGTACGGGAATTTATTTCCCCGTCAATCAGTTTGGCAATTACAGTCCGCTCCTCCATCGGACCGAATTCTCTCTCATTGTGCTTGTGATACCAGGACATTTTTTGTGCTCCTCAGCGGATTTGACCGTCTCCGTGAATGATGTATTTGTAAATCGTAAGTTCTTTTGCGCCCATCGGACCGCGGGCGTGAAGTTTGTCGGTACTGATACCGATTTCTGCGCCCATACCGAATTCCCCGCCGTCGGTGAAGCGGGTTGAAGCATTGTGATAAACGCATGATGAGTCAATCGCGGCAAAGAAAATATCGGCATTTTGCTGACATTCAGTAATGATGCTCTCGCTGTGTTTTGAGCTGAAATTATTGATATGGTCAATAGCATCATTGAGATTTGCAACGATTTTAATATTCATGGCGTAATCAAGAAATTCGGTGTTGTAATCTGCTTCATCTGTTTCAATGCCGCTGAGAACTGAACGGACTTCAGCATCGCCGTACATTTTGACTTTTGCACCGATTTTTTCAAAAAGGGCAGGGAGAAATTTTGCGGCAACTGCACGGTGAACGAGCAGACATTCAAGCGCATTGCAAGTACCGGGACGCTGACATTTTGCGTTTTCAACGATTTTCAACGCTTTATCCAAATCGGCACTTTCATCCACAAAAGTATGGCAGACACCTTTGTAATGTTTGATTACAGGAATAGTTGCATCACGCATGACTGCACGGATAAGACCTTCACCGCCGCGAGGAATGATGAGGTCAACATATTTATCCAGAGTAACCAGAAGTGAAACAGCCCGTCTGTCTGTCCACGGCAACAGCTGAACTGCGCCGTCGGGCAGACCGCATGATACACCTGCACGGTTCATTGCTGCTGCAATCGCCTGATTGGAATTGAATGCTTCACTGCCGCCGCGCAAAAGTACGGTGTTTCCTGCCATAAGACAAATACCGCCTGCATCAGCAGTAACATTGGGACGGGATTCGTAAATAATACCGATTACACCGACGGGAACGGATATTTTTTCAATTTTCAAACCGTTGGGGCGTTCAGTTGTACTTAAAATTTTTCCGACGGGGTCGTCTTCAGCGGCGACAATTCTCAAACCGTCAGCCATTCCCTGAATGCGTTTGTCATCGAGAGCCAGACGGTCAAGCATAGCAGATGAGAGACCGTTATTTTTGCCGTTTTCAAGGTCAATGGCATTGGCGGCTTTGATTTTTGCCGCATCATCAAGAATTGCATCTGCCATGGCGTTGAGGAGTTTGCGTTTGTCTTCAGTTTTCATAACTGCAAGCATACGGGAGGCGGAAACGGCTTTTTTGCCCATTTCCTCCAAAGCAGATTTCATATTTTCAAGTGAAAGTTCATTACTCATAATAAGTTTTCCTTTTAGTTTATTACTGTACTTCTGATATGTTCACGCAGACGGTATGGGAGGTAATAAATTCTGACATTACCGTATTCAACAAAGTCAACTTTGAGAACTGCGGAGCGTATAATGCTGTAAGTGGAATCATTTTTGAGATAATCATAAATGTATTTTTTTACTTCTTCTTTTTTAGCGTCAGAGAGTTCGTATCTGCCGATTTTGAGAGAAATAAAGTTGATATCAAGTTTGCCGTTTTCATATTTTAGTTTTGCCTGACCGTGACCGACAATGCACATTTTGCCGAATAAATCGCGGAGACGGACTTTGAATGAAAACACTCCATTGTCGTAATTGATTTTATAAAAATTATTTTTGCCGTCCTTCATTTTTGGTTTTGCGCCGGTAATGAGGTAGAGCAGACTGTCTGCATTTTCGGCAATGCGCATCAATGAGTGCATTTCGCGGTTACTGATTTTGAGTTCGCGCACATCGGTTTCTTTCTGACTTCGCATTGCCCGATAGAGAACGGTTTGGGTAATGCGTGCGCCTGCAAAATAATCAACATCACTTAATGCGGCAGATTTGAAATCCGGAGAAATTGAGACAAAAAGATAAAAGAACAAAGCCGCTGTCGAAAGTAAAAGTACTGCCAATACTGCAATAATCCACAAGATAATTTTTTTTGCTTTGCTTTTTTCTGCCATTTTTTACTCCTTTGCTCCTGCTACTGACGGGCGGATGTAGATAAGATTGGTTAAATTGTTGTCAAAAACATTTTCTGATTGAAAAAAAGCATCTGTATCAAGGGCAGGGGCCCATTTTATTTCAGAAAAAATTTCCTGCGGTACGATGAGTTCAACTGCTTTTTTGTCATATTCCATGGCGGCAAATGTTTCAAATTTATTCTCCCGGAAATATTCTTTTGCCTGTTCTTTGTTGAGAATTGCATCTTTGCCGTTTTTCAAATCAAGCAGGATGATTTCTTTGTTGCGTCCGTCAAAAATTATACAGGCATTTCCTTTCTGCAATCCTGCACTTGCGGCAATTGCTTCTGCACTCGGAACGGTGCGGGTCTGAACATCTTTGCCGTAAGTCAATCCCTGAACAAAAGAGGCGGCAATACGCATCCCGGTAAAACTTCCGGGGCCTGAACCGACAGTCCAGTGAGTGATATCTGCAAAATCAAGTCCGTGTGCTTTGAGATTGCTTTGCAGAAATTCCGCAAAAGATGCCGCATCGCGCCGCTGCATAAGTTTGCTGACTTCAAAAATTTTGTTTCCGTCTTTTTCAACAGCGAAAACAGCTTGAGGGCCTGAAAAATCCAATGCTGCATGAACTTTACTCATTTTGACCTCACAATGCGTTTGATACGAGTTCTTTTACCAGTTCCGCATTGGTTTGAGCTTTGCGGACAAGTTTAAGTTCGCTGTTTTCCAGTACAGCTTCGGACGGCATCGGGCGCAGATTGTAAACACTGCCCATAGAGTAGCAGTAAGCTCCTGCATTTTGAATTTCCAGAATATCATATTCGCGGATTTCCGGCATCATGCGTTCTTCGGCAAAGCGGTCGCCGGTTTCACAGATATTGCCGCAGATATCGTATTTTTTCAGTTCTCCGTCGGGATTTGACAAATTAGTAATGTGGTGATATGCGTCATAAAGTACGGGACGGATGAGCTGCGGAAAACCTGAATTGCATCCGGCAATAGTGCGGGTGCGGTTTTTCTTGATAGTATTGACTTCAATGAGCAAATGGCCTGATTCAGCAACCATGTATTTGCCGGGTTCAAAATACATTTTGAGTTCTTTGCCGTATGACTTGCAGAAATCTTCAAAAATGTTTACGATTTCTTTGCCCATGGCGATATAGTCAATGCGTTTTTCATCGGGCATATAGGGTACTTTGAAGCCGCCGCCGAAGTCCAGAAATTCAAGTTCGGGGAAGTTGGCGGGAGTTGCAATCTGCATGAGGTTGCGCATACTCTGATAAACGGATTCTGCTTTTTGCAGACCGCTGCCGGTATGTTCGTGGAGACCGACGACATGCAAACTGCCTTTTTTGACGATTTCCAGAACTTTGTTAACATCGTCAAGAAGAATGCCGAATTTGGTCAAATCGCCGGCAGTCATGGTTTTTTCACTGTCGCCGTCTTTGACATCGGGATTGAAACGCAGACAGACACGGCTGCCGGGATAGTTGGCGGCAACTTTTTCCAGACGGGAAAGTTCACCGATATTCATAACTACGCCGGTTGCATAGACTTCGGCAAATTCAGCGTCAGTCATGTTGTTGGCGGTGTAGATGATATCCTCTTTTTTGAAACCGAGTTCGAGAGCGAGAGCGACTTCGGCGGGGCTTACGGTGTCAAGTCCGCAGCCGATATCGCGGAGGGCTTTCAGAATGGCGATATTGTAGTTGGCTTTGAGTGCGTAGTGGATTTTCAGATTTTTGTACGGAATAAATTTGAAAAGTGAGCGGTAGCACTCTTTGATTTTGTCAATGTCATAAAGGAAGAGCGGAGTGCCGAATTTTTCGGCCGCATCGAGCATAATTTTATTTGAAATCATAATTAAAAACTCCTTATATATAATTATTACGCTGTAATATACACCGTAAGGAGTAATTTACAATAAAAAAAAGCTTAAGACAGCTTTTATTTTCCGTTTTTCTGTAAAAATTCAACTTCCTGAGGTGTTAAAATGCGGAAATCTCCCTCAAGTAAATCTGCAGGCAGGACATAATTTCCTATTTGAATGCGTTTCAAACGCAGGACTTGAGCATTGGCGAATTTTATCATGCGGCGTATTTCACGCTTTTTGCCCTCTGAAAGAGTGAAACGGTATTTACGCAGACCGATTTTTTCAATCAAATCAGCATGGAGTTTTTCCCCATCGTCAGTAATTCCCTGCATTAATCGTTGTAAAATGTTGTCATTCAAACTGATATCTGTTTCAACAATATATCGTTTGGTTACTTGAAACGAGGGGTGCGTGAGTTTGGCAACAAAATCTCCGTCATTGGAAAAGATAATCAAACCTTCACTGTCACGGTCGAGTCTGCCCGCGGAATAGAGTCTTGCGGGTGTTGGTGTTTTTATTAAATCAACTGCCAGTCTGTCCGCATGAGTGTCCGCATTAGAACAGGTGTAACCGCGCGGTTTGTTTAGGGCTATATAATATTTAACTTCTTCAACTGCAAGGAGTTGGTTGTTCAGATAAACTTTGTCGTTTTTGCCGACGGCGTATGACGGGTCAATGCAGACACAACCATTGACACGGACTTTGCCATCCTTTACGAGGTCGCCGGCTTTGCGTCTTGAAGCTGCTCCTGAGGCGGCAATAAATTTTACCAGACGGATTTTATCGTTATTTTCACTCATTTTTCTTGCTATTTTCCTGAAATGCCGATATATTATTGAAAATAACATACTATACACCACAGGAGATGATTTTTCAATGGCAGGTAAATTATATTTGGTAACAACGCCGATCGGCAATCTGGAAGATATCACATTGCGTGCGTTGCGGGTTTTGAAAGAAGTTGATGTTATTGCAGCTGAAGACACCCGTCACAGCCGTCAGCTTTTGAGTCACTTTGATATTCATTCTGAGCTGATAAGTTATCATGCGTTCAATGAACATGACAAAACAGATGCACTTCTCAGCAGAATTGAGAACGGAGAAAACATCGCACTTGTCACCGATGCGGGAACTCCGTCTGTTGCAGATCCGGGATTTTTCCTGGTGCGTGCGGCGCAGGAAAAAGAGCTTGAAATCGTTGTTGTGCCGGGGGTGTCGGCAGTAACTTTTGCAGTCACTGCATCGGGACTTCCGGTTGATAAGTTTGCATTTTTCGGTTTCGTGCCTGTCAAATCGGGACGGAAAACAACTTTTTTTGAGGAAATAAAAGAAAAAAATATGACTTCTTTTATTTTTGAGTCTCCGTTCCGTATTGCAAAAACTCTGGATTTTATCCGTGAATTTTTCGGAGATGATGTTCAAATTGCCATTATCCGAGAGGCTACAAAAATCCATGAGGAAGTCATAAAAGGTTCTGCCTCTGAAGTTTGTGAAAAATGCAAAGACCGCTCATGGAAAGGCGAGTTCGTCATCGGTATCGCTCCGCAAACTGCCGCAGATACTGTTTCTGAAGACGCAAAATAAACAACAGCAACAGTATAATATTCGGACATGCCTGACCGCTTCAGGCATGTCCGATAATGTTTTATATTGCTGTTAAATCAAATGACCCATGCGGTCTTTTTTGGTTTTAAGGTAAAAAGCGTTTTCGTTGCGGGGAGGGATGACCAGCGGAACGCGTTCTGTGACAGTCAATCCGAAACCGTCAAGACCGACGATTTTGCGGGGGTTATTGGTAAGCAATCGCATGGATTTGACACCGAGGTCGTGAAGGATTTGTGCGCCGATGCCGTAGTCACGGAGGTCGGGAGCAAAACCGAGTTTGACATTGGCATCAACGGTATCACAGCCGTCATCCTGCAATTTGTAAGCACCTATTTTGTTGAAAATACCGATACCGCGGCCTTCCTGTCGGAGATAGACGAGAACGCCGGAGCCGTTCTCAACGATTTGTCTCAATGCAGAATGGAGCTGAGGTCCGCAATCGCAGCGGAGAGAACCGAAAACATCACCGGTCATACATTCGCTGTGGACACGAACCATGACATTTTCTTTATCTTTGACATCGCCGTAAACGAGTGCGACATGTTCCTGATTGTCGATTTTTGAACGGTATGGAGTGATTTTGAAATCACCGAATTCAGTGGGCAAATTGGCTGTTTCGCCGCGTTCAATAAGTTTTTCCGTACGGCGGCGGTATTCAATCAGATCGGCAACTGTACACCACTTGAGGTTGTGTTTTTTGCGGAATTCATTGAGCTGGGGCATGCGTGCCATAGTGCCGTCATCATTCATAATTTCACAGATAACACCTGCAGGAGTAAGACCTGCAAGCGCGGCAAGGTCAACTGCCGCTTCGGTGTGACCGGTACGGCGGAGAACACCTCCGGGGCGTGCGATAAGCGGGAAAAGATGACCGGGAGTGATGAAATTATTTAATGTGTTATCAGGATTCAGAAGCTCTTTGACAGTTTGTGCACGGTCAAAAGCGGAAATACCGGTAGTAGTGCCTTCTTTGGCATCGACACTCTGTGTGAAAGCTGTTCCGAAAGGGTCACTCATTGAGGCGTTTGATTTCAATCCGAGACGGGAAGCAATAGGTTCTGCGAGGGGAACGCAGATAAGGCCTCTGGCGTTCTGTGCCATGAAGTTGATTGCTTCGGGGGTTGCAAAATCAGCGGCGACAACGACATCGCCTTCGTTTTCTCGGTTTTCGTCATCGGTGACGACTATTTTTTCGCCGTTGCGGAAAGCGGCGATTACATCTTCAATTTTATCAAATTCAAAATCCATAATATAAAGGTCTCCATATTTTCATATATTTTTTTATTAACTGGTACTATACACTCTTTTTGTGCTTTTTTCAAGTTTTATTTGCTAAAAAAAGCAAGTTAAAGTTATCTCCCCATATCTGGAACAGAGTGTTAAAAAAATAATCAAAAATGATTTCAGTTTTGCTTCGGTTTTACTGTGTTAAGATAGTTGTCAATTTCTTTTTTGAGAAATTGGAACAGAGATGAATTTTCATTTTCAATCATTAAATCAAGTTCAGCTTGAGAGCTGACGGGAAATGAAATTTTGATAAAGCGTTCAGAAATCCTGTCGCTTGTCGGAGTTTTTGTTTGTTCGTCAGTGTGCCAGTTGTCCGGAATAGGGATTTGCAGATTGCCGTTTTTATCGGCGATTTTTTCAGCAATCAGAATATCTTTTTCTCTCTTTCTTGCAAGGTAGTAAAATACCATGAGTGAAAGGGAGAAGTAAGGCATCATGTCATGTCTTTCTGCAAGCGGGAGAACTGAAGTTTTGCCCGTGCGGCGGATGGCAAAACCGTCAAGACAGACATTGATTGCTCCCATAACTCCTGCAATTTTTGAGTAAGAACCTGAAATTTCAGGCGCAGAATGGTCGTATGCAAGTGTGATATTGCACCAGCCGGAAGTTTTGTTCGGTTTGAGCATTTTAAGAGACTTCTCCCTGCTGAATTTTTCAAGAAATGCGGTAATTTTGTCAATGTAAAAATCCCGTTTGTTCACATCAAGCATATTATCCTGAAGTCTGAAATAGCGTGAGGTCATAACTTCATAAGCATCGGCATCTTTGATTTCTTTTACGATATTGTGCCAGTAGATATTTTCAAAAGCGATATCGGGGGAAGACTCGTCATTTATTTTTTTAACCTGTTCGTTTTCGGAGACGTTAAATCTGGTTAATGTGACAAGTTTTTTGGGTGAACCTTTTGATTTTTTTAATAAATTGTAATAGCGGACAAGCTGTTCTTCGCCGAATTCAGCAGTAAGTTTATTTTCAATAATGCAGACGGTTTTACCTTTATTTTTAAACTCAATATCAAGTTTGTCTTTGCCGTAATTGTATTGACTTTCAGTAAGAATTTCATCAACTTCGCCGTCATAAAAAATTTTTGTTGACAGTTTCCCTTTTTTCAACAGCTGATAAAGTAAATTGGTAATAAATGCTTCGCTCTGCAATAAAGTTCTTGCCAGCTGATTGTCTTTCCACTCATCTTTTTGCTTTTTCATAATATTATCGGAGAGAATACCGTTATGGCAGTTTTTGCAGCGTTCTTCCCATAATTCAAGCGGAGAAAGAGAATTTTTATCATTCATTATGCTGTTCCTTCTGATTGGTAAATTGCAGGATTGCATCAGTTACGGCTCTGGCGATTTTTGTTTGTCTGTCTTCGGTTGCAGAGGCAATTTCCTCGTCAGGATTGCTGACGAAACCTGCTTCCAGCAAAATGGCGGGGCAGGGGGCGTTGACCAGAACACGGAAACGGGCAAATTTCATGCCGCGGTCGTTGGTTTTGATACTGTTTATAATGTGTGATTGGATTTGATAATTCAAATTGATATTGGCATCATCAAAAGTGTTGCCGGGGAGCGTGCCCGCGGGGATTATGCCTTTTCTGTCCTGCGTGCTGTTCATGCCTGCGGCGGAGAGAGAAAAAGTTTCCGTTCCGTTAGCTTTTTTAGTGCCTCCGCTTGCGTTATGATGTACGCATAAAAAGAGGTCGGCTTTCTGCTGTTTTGCAAATTCGCTCCGTTCATCAAGGGTAAGAAATTTATCTTCTGCGCGGGTCATAATGACTTCAAAACCTTTATTTTCAAGAGCTGATTTTATTTTCAAACTGAGAGACAAATTCAAATCTTTTTCTTTGTGTTTCAATCCTACTGCGCCGTTATCGTGTCCGCCGTGACCTGCATCAACGACAATGCGTTTTACAGAACGAGAGAGAGAATATTTTTTGAGCAGCAGCGGATTGATTATTTTTTGTACATCACTGACGCCGATACGCAGGACATTTTCTTTATCAAACTTCGGCGGCGAAAAAAGCCATACTTTTGTTCCGTTGAAAAGTGATATGCGGCGGTTCAAGTCCATGACAAAAGTACCGTTTGCTCCTGACAGATAAATTTTGCGGGTATTCTTATCATAGTTGCAGTCAAAATCAAGTTTTTCAAGTGCAATTCCGTCCGCAGTTTGATATTCAACAGTCTTAAACATTGTACAGCCTCCACCGGTTATTGCCGCTGCGGCAAAGAGCAATAAAATTTTTTTCAGTTTCATTTTTTATTCCGTAAGTATAAAGCAATTACAAAAATTGCTGTTTTGACAGTATTTTTCTTTCTGCTAAAATAACATAGAAAAATGCTTTTTCAAGGGCGGATATAAAAAAAACGCCGCAATCATGATAACTGCGGCGTATGAAGTGAATACAAAAAATTATTCAATAGTCAATTTAGCATCTTTGATTGTGAAAGGAACGCCTGCGCCGTTCCAGTCAGTCATAATAATGATGTATGCACGATTGACTGCGGGGTGGAAACCTCTGGTGCTGTAGTACCCGTGAGAAACTTTGCCGGTGAGAGTAGTTTTGCAATTAAAGGTCTGTTTCGGGGAGACGTTGCGGGAGCTGAAGTAGTAGAAGCCGCCCATTGCATGCTGACGGATAAAGCTGCCTGCTTTGAGATTTACGGTAAGAGGTTTTCTGAGAGTCAGAACCCAGGCATCGCCGTCTTGAGCTTTTTTGGCAACAGAAATATTGACAGTGTTGAAGTTGGGGATATCAGAAAAGTCTTCTTTTGCATTGAGAGCGATGACATTAGAAGTGCCCGTACTCCATTTGGCTCCGTTTTTGACTTTGATTTCGGTTGCGCCTTTTTGGGCATCAGCGACAATTTCTGTAAAAGTTCCGGGAATGCTCTGGATGTTGTGAGCAAGACATGTTCTGCCGGTTTTGGCAATGGGAGAAATTCCGTAGTGGAATGTACTTGTTTTTTTCCCTTCACCTGTTGAGACATTCATTGAGATAGTATATTTTTTAGTCGTGTCAATTTCAATGGGCTTGAGACTGCGGAACATGGCGCGTTTTGCAACGAATTGATTTTCGGTGAATTCAACTCCTTTAACAGGAATCCAGAATTCTTTTTTGCTCATGTCAATAACTTCTGCAGCACTGAGTGCGGTTGATACTGCGGCAATGGCAGTAACTGCGAGTGTTGAAAACAATTTCATATTGTCCTCTCCTGTAAAAAATGATTAATGTAAATTGTTTTATAAAAAAACATACATAAAGAAAATAACATCATATTTTTATTTTTCAAGTGTTTTAAATCATAATTTTTATACAAAAAAGAAAAAAATAATATAATTGATGAGATATAGGGAATTTAAGGAGTGTAATAAAAACGCTCTGTTCGTATTGAGGGTAGATAATGAAATTATTTTTTGAGAATAAAAAATTGAGGGGTTGGGGGTATAGTGTTTTGCGCAAGCAAAACACGGGGCGTTTCATCGCCTTTTATTTGCTATCGCCTTGGCAAAATCTCAAAGTATATTTTTACAACGGGGTATGCCAATGCGACAGCATATAAAAAGAGAGCTTGCTCTCCCTCAATTATGGCGAAGTCCGGCGAAAGATTTGTTTCGTCATTCCGGCGTTCCACCCGCTTTTATATGAGGAGGGACAAAACGAACATTCCG
>JAZOSO010000117.1:0-1278 GCA_045657185.1 Victivallaceae bacterium
GGGCATATTGAAATTTCCTCTGGGGCAAGTGCAACAAATATCACTGCGGAAAACGGTGCAAAAATCACCATGCAGATTGCTTCAAATACTTATGTTCAGGGAAAGTCAAACGGTTCGGCTTTTGTGATGCAAAATGCTTCACTTTCGGGATTTGCCATTTCCTCGGACAGTGAAATTGAAGTGCTTGCCGGCGGCGTTGCAAGCGATACAACGGTCAAAGGATGGGGATGGCTGAATGTTGAATCTGCAGGCAGTGCAGTTAAAACTTTTTTGAATTCTGACGGGCGCATGGCTGTTTCCCGCAGCGGGTATGCTTCGGATACTGTTGTTTCCGGAGGTGCAACATTGTATCTGGATGAATGTTCGGTTGATAAAGTCACTGTTTCAAGCGGCGGCAGTATGAGGATTGAAAGCAGTGTTACAGCCCGTGAGCTTAATATTATTTCCGGCGCAAAATATGAAATTTATCTTGATTCAAATACTGATATTCAAGGGCAATACAATAATTCCGCATTTGTGATGAATAATTCTCTTTTAAATGATTTTACTGTACATTCCGGCGGTATCATAAAACTTGAAGACGGTGTAATTGGCAGAAATACTATTGTAAACGAAGGAGGATATTTGCATGTTTCCAGCGGTGCGGTTCACAAAGGGACTCTGACTCTTGCATCAGAAGTTATAGTTGCAGATGGCGGGATTATTGATTTTACTGTATCAGAACGGAGTGTATCTGATGATTATTTGCTGAATGACATGTCGCTTATTACCGAAAAACCGACTTATACGATTACAGTTTCGGACAATCAGGCAGTCGGGACTTATAAACTTGCTCAAAAATATTATTATGATGATGATAATTTCAGTATCGGCAGTGGAAGTTTTTATTTTTATGAAACAATCACTGTTAATGGCGAAGATGTTGTCTGGAAAGACCGTATTTACAGCCTCGACCAAGTTGACGGCAATTTGACTTTAACGGTCAGTGCAAATGCAGCACCGCCGCCTGCGGCAGAACCTTCAGTTTTTATTTACAGCAACGGCATATTGACTTCTTCCGGTACTGTTATAAACGATGCAACCATCGTCAGCGGAGGTAACAACAGAATGCACATTTCCAGCGGCGGCATTGCAAATAATACTACTGTCAATAATGGCGGTTTTATGATTGTTTCCAATGGCGGCATGGCAACGGATACAAAAGTGATTTCAGGTGGTGAAATATTAGTTAACTCCGGTGGAAATGCTGTAAACACAACAATAAGCGGAGCAAATTAC
>JAZOSO010000118.1:0-3257 GCA_045657185.1 Victivallaceae bacterium
ATAAAAAACAATCCCGAAAAAATGTTATTTATCATTCAAAAACGTCTATTGCATTGTTTCAGGATATATCCAAACACAGCCTCATTGTCATCAAATAAAATAATTATGCTATGCATATATTTTGCCTGCTTTATTCCTCTGCTGCTTTATGGTTTTTACCTGTCATTGAAACATAAAGAAACTCTGTTATTGCTATTGCCTATGATATCAGTATTAGTTATGGCAATCCCATTTCTGATGATAATCCGTTACCGTTATCCGTTTTTTGCTCCTTTTGCCTCAATCTATGTTGGTTATGCGTTATATTTTTTACGGGGCAAAATATTCCCGGCAACTATGAACGAACTAAAATAAACGACCTATTTTTTCTGAAACATATTCAACTTTTATCTTCTCAATACAAGGGGCACAAGCTCCTTTCGGACAAATTCGCAAGTGACAACCGGCACATTCGATATTGGTTCTGAAAACGATATTATTATTTCCGTATGGGTACCACATTTTTTCAGGTAAATTATGTGCCGACATTATTACCGCACACGGAACACTTGCCGCCGCCGCCAAGTGCATACTGCCACAGTCATTGCCGATATAACATTTACAATGTTTCAAAAATGCAATCGTGCTGTTCAAACTTTTACAATCTGTATCTCCGAGAAAAAATCCGCCGTGTTTTGCTTGTAGTTTTTCTGCATTTGCTCTGTCCTTTTCCCCTCCGATATATACCGGAATAAAATCATATTTTTCAAGCAGAATATTCAATAAAGCCGAATAATTATCAATTCCCCATTGGCACACATTCTGATTACCCCCGATGCCGAAAGCAACAAGATTTTTATCAAATTTTTCTGCCGTTTTTCGAGCTGTTTCGATATCTTCTTGCGAAAGAGGAAAATCAAAAGCATTTTCAGCAACATCTGTAATTCCAAACTTTTTGAGATTGTTCAAATAATCCTGCCAGATTGGGATATTATCCATTCTATCAATACCGGAAAAACAATGTTTTATTTTATTTGAACAAAAGAGTTTAAAAAATATTGCCAAAACTTTGGGGATTTCTGGGGAAAAACAATACAATTCACTGTACTTATTTAATATACATGCTTTAAAAAATTGCCAGTATAAAAAGATTTTACCAGGAAAACTTTGGGGTGGCAACAAAAATATCTTTTTACTGAAAATATTATCATTTGTATACAAATTTGTATGAACCATATTACGTACAACAGACAAATTCAACAAATCCATATCTTTTTTCAGATTATGTTTCAATGTTTTAAATGCCGGAAGCGCAACAATCGTATCACCGATACTGCCGACATGATATATTAAAATTTTTTTGTTTATATTCATGTATTTTTATTACTTTTTTTCAGTATTATTTGAATTTGTGCCAAAACATTACCGGAAGTTTGATCAACAGGAAAGTAATGGGAAAAAAAGCCATCCAATTTCTTTGCTAAACGCGGAAAATATTTTTCAAGATTTACCTTATTGACAATTCGATACTTAAATGCACGAAGACATCTTCCGAAAAATGTTAATTTTCGAAAACATAACAAACTGCGATCATAATTCAAATCTTGTAATTCAACCTTGCTTGAACATACATCATCAAGCGAATTTATCAAATCCAGAACATTAACAGATTTAGAAGACCAGCTTTTCCGTTTTGAAATTGTAAATGTCCATTTATGATCAGTATTGAACTGACTCGGAAACATTCCCTGTTCATACAAATCCTCATCAGGAACAAGAATTATCATTGTTCCTCCGGACTTCACCAAACACCACCATTCCTTCAATGCAGCATATGGGTCAAACATATGTTCGAGACAATGGGAAGAAAATACATAATCAAACTTTTCATTTATATATTTTGTAATTTCATTTGCATCTCCATCTTCCACATCAAATTTACAGCAATCAGGATGAATTGGAGAATTACCGCATCCGATATCAATGCATTTTCCATTTAGTATTATATTTTTTTCTTCATCAGTCCAAATATTCCATGTTTTTTCAGCTTCTCTTGACATAGATACCTCATATTTCATTTAACAGATTTTCCCAACGGTGAACAAACTCTGAAACAGAAAATTTTTCTACGCTGCAGGGAGCATATTCGGACATTTTTTTAAAGATATCAGGATTTTCTATCAAATTTAAAATCTTTTCCTTCATATTTTCAATATCTTCTGCCTTGCACAAATAACCGTTTTTGCCGTCTTCAATAATATCTGACGGACCGCATTTGCAATCAAAAGCAATTACAGGACAACCGTTATTCATCGCTTCTATCAAAACCATGCCGAAACCTTCATAGCGTGACGGCATGACCAGAAATTCTGCCCATTTGTAATATTCAAAAGGGTTCTGCCGCCCGACAAGCAATACTTTATCATTCAAATCAAAATCTGCGATTGCTTTTTCAAGCAAATCTTTATCTTCTCCATCTCCGACAATTATCCATTGCCAATCTGAATGTTTTTTTAATATTTCAGCTGCCATTGCCGGAATACGGTCAAATCCTTTCTGATATGCCAATCTGCCAACACTCAAAATAAAAGGGCTTTTTATCCGGCAGTCAAAAACATTTTTTTCCATATCTGTATTGATAATTGCATCCGGAATAACACAAATTTTTGCGTTTGACGGCTTTTCCTGATATTGTAAACTGTCCTGCCGTGTCAAAACAACAATAAAATCCGCATAACGTTTTGCCAATATTCTGGCAAAATCACGCAATTTGCAACCGAGATTTTCATAAAAATGAAAATGTTCCCAAGAAATAAGTTTACATCCAAGTTTATATCTTGCAAAAACTGAAATCACAGACAAAATAACATCAACATCTATCAAATGCGTTATTTTTTCTTTTTTCAAAATATTCCGTAATTTGCAAATCGCCAAAGGAATAATCAATTTAAACGGACATTGCTTTTTAAATAAGGAAATATGTTTTATCCTGCTGTCAATTTGAAAAAATATCTTTGAATTATTTTCAAATAACGAGACAATTATTACTTCTGTATTTTTATTTATAAGTTCATTAGCAAGCAATACGGATATTGCTTCCGTCCCCCCGCAACGTGTAATATCTCCGATAAAAAGACATACTTTTTTATCCACCGGATAATTTTCAAAAAATTGATTCATATATACCTTATATATTATATCATTGTTTTGTGGAGAACAGAAAGCAACGGGTATTTTTTAATTTAAAAGTTTTTGTAAAAAAGATAGGAGGGGTTCGG
>JAZOSO010000119.1:0-5594 GCA_045657185.1 Victivallaceae bacterium
CATGTTGCGGTATGACGATCCTTTCAGATACGATAAAAAAGAGTCCTGCTTCAAGAGAGCAAGTTACCTCGCAAAAACCAATACCAAAAGCAATACTCCCAAAGGTCAGCGGGAGTTATTTTCCTCCCGCATCCCGAAGAAAAATGGTTACTGAAACATACGGTCCATACGCTTCATACGACCTACTGCGGATTCTTTATTTTAATATTGCGATACCCGGAACGATTTGTTCCATTACGTTTGATGTCACGGTTACGGGTAAGTCCGAAAATCTTCTGCATGAGTTCAGGCAGTTGCATTTCAAATTTTCGTTTGGTGATAAGATGCCACTCCACATTTTTGGCAACCTCAACATAAACTGAATAGATTTCTTCGGTAGTCAAGTTGCTGCCGTGGCAAGGTTCCAGAAATTTTTCAAGAATGCTCTCCAACTGGAACGACTGACGGAAGAGAAAGTCCAAACGCATTTTTTGAACGTCGGATATGGGCAGCCGGCTGGACTTGGCAGTCAAGAGTTCGGCAAGACCTTCAAGACACCAGTTCAAAATACCGGAACCTTCTTCCTCAAAAAGGACATTGGCAAAGTTATCCACCGGAGTTTCAGGTTTGTAACTTTTGCACTTGATCCAGCGTAAACGTCTCTGCCAAGCAGAAATGTCATCATCGCTTTCAAATTCCAACATCGGAATTGCATTGCCCACGATGAAGACATTATACGTTCCCTGAATCATTTGTGTTTCGTTAGAGTGCTTCAGTTCCACCCGCAGAGCATCATCGCCGACCAATGATTTCATAATTCCCATACCCTTTGTGGTAAAAAATGATGTCTGTGATTCTTTCCCAGTCAACAGAGTTTTGCCGATGAAGGAACTGGTTTCAAAACGACTACCGATACAGCCGGGACGAATCTGCATACAATTTGCAGCACCAACTATCAATTCAAGGATGTTGGCGAGTGTTCCTTTACCACTGCCGCCCGATCCGGTAAGAAGCATAATCGTTTGTGTCAAGTTGCGTCCAAGCAAGCACTGACCAAAGTATTTCTGCAGTAAATCAATATCTTCCGTCTTCAGCAACGGAGCAAGCAAATCTTTTTTGAAACGTGGGCAATCTGCTTCAGGATCATAGACGAGATTGCAACGATTACGGCTATGATACTCTGCTGAGAAAGATTTCAGAATCCATTTGCCGTTTTCAAACTCAACGACCCCGTTCAGACAATGCATCCAGTTCCCGCGCTTGTCAAAAAAATCTTCTGATACAGAGGCGATTGCACGCAAATATACAATAATATCCTTAATCACAGCAAGACGCCTCATGCTGGCAAATTCGTCTTTGATTTCTTCTGCTCTGGCAAGCTCCAGTATTTCTTCGCTGATTTTGCTGATCATGGCCTCTTGAGACTGCGATTCCCACAAACCATTATTTCGATTGTAGATGTAAAATCGTTTTTCATTGGGCATGAAAACACATCCGGAAAGCGAACTGAAGTACTCCGCGAATGGTTGTAATCCGAGTGTGGGCTTATGACCGCTATCAATGATCAGCGATCCGTACTTGTTTTCGATGTTATAAACATCCATCTGAATTACCCTTTCTATATTTGGGGTTAAAAAATTATGGACAATACAGTCCAAACGAATTACCCCTAATATAACACATTATTGAAAACTTCGCAAACCACCTGAAAAACACCATAAAACACTATGTATTAAACCGTTACAACACTAAAGAATAGGAATATTCAGATTCTTGTGACCGTATGAATAGGAACGTGCGATTAAAAAATTTTCAAATTTTTTTGATGTGGCAGATGAAATGAATTTGTGTGGCAGAAATGTGGCATTTCATGTTTGTAAAGGCATGAATCCGACAGAATCCGAAAGAATTGGCAAAAAAATGGTACACCCGGCGGGATTCGAACCCACGGCCTTCTACTCCGGAGGCAGACGCTCTATCCAACTGAGCTACGGGTGCATCATATTTATAATATAGCTCTTTTTTAAAGTTTGTAAAGAGATTTATTTATTTTTTTAAGTTTTTTTTGTTTTTTAATGCAAATATGCCATTTATAAAGATATTTTCATTTGAAAAAATCAATTATTGTGATAAATTATAAGACGCTTTATTTTTCAACCAATCTTAAAAGGGAATTTATTATGGCTGTCTACAATTTCAGTGCCGGTCCGGCTATGCTGCCGAAGAAAGTTATGGAAAGAGCTCAAGCTGAATTCTGCAATTACCAGAATTCTGAATGCGGTGTCATGGAATTGTCCCATCGCGGTAAACTTTATGCTCCCATCATCGCTCGCGCAGAAGCTAATGTCCGTGAACTTATGAACATCAGCGACGATTATGCTGTACTTTTCGTTCAGGGCGGTGCAAGTATGCAGTTCTGCATGCTCGCTATGAACCTCCTCAACGGCGGTACTGCCGATTATGCTGAAACAGGCGTCTGGTCAAACAAAGCCGCCAAAGAAGCTAAACTTTTCGGTAATGTCAATATCTGCTGCTCAAGCAAAGAGTCAAAGTACGACCACATCCCCGCTTTTGATACTTGGAACCTCACCGACAATGCTGCATATCTCCACATCACCAGCAATAACACCGTCGCAGGTACTCAATACCGCACTTTCCCCAAAGTCAACGCTCCCATCATCGCTGATATGTCCAGCGATATCATGTCACGCGTTATCAATGTCAACGACTTCGGTATGATTTATGCTGGCGCACAGAAAAACCTCGGCCCCAGCGGTTTCGCTCTCGTTATCATCCGCAAAGACCTCATGGAACGCGTTGCCGCAACTGTCCCGACCATGCTCAAATATACTACTTATGCAGAAAACGAGTCAATGTTCAATACTCCTCCGACTTTTGCAGTCTACATCCTCGCACTGGTCACTGACTACTTCAAAGAAGTCGGCGGTATCGCTGCTATGGAAAAAGTCAATGATGCTAAAGCCAAGCTGCTTTATGACTATCTCGACAGCACTTCTTTCTACACCACTCCTGTTCAGAAAGACAGCCGCAGCCGCATGAATGTCGTCTTCCGCACCCCCAGCGAAGAACTTGATGCAAAATTCGTCGCTGATGCCAAAGCCTGCGGCTTAACCGACCTCAAAGGTCACCGTCTTGTCGGCGGCTGCCGTGCAAGTATCTACAATGCAATGCCCATCGAAGGCGTTCAGGCTCTTATCGACTTCATGAAGAAGTTTGAAAAAGAAGCATAAGATATTCAAAAAATCAACAGGGGTTGGAATTTTTACCGACTCCTGTTTTTTTATAAAGAGGCAAAAAATATGGCAAAATGGATTTGGACAGCGCAACCGTCAGCAAAACATCAGCTGGCATATTTCAGAAAAACTTTTGATGTCAAAAGTTCAGGAATTTTCCGTTTCAGAATAAGTGCCGAAGCGAACTTTGCCGCGTACTGCGACGGCAGAGAATTTTTACGCGGTCAGTATTCAGATTATCCGCAAGCCAAAACTTTTTCCGAATCCATATTACAGCTTAATTCCGGCAAACATACTGTAAGCATTGAAGTCTATTATGCCGGAGAAGATTTCCAAACCTCATGGTACAGCGAACAGCCAGGACTCCGATGTGAACTTGAAAATATTTTTGTCAGTGATGAAAGCTGGAAAGCCAAATTATCTGACGCTTTTCTCCGGGAAAACATCCATAAAATTACTCCGCAGCTCGGTTATGCCATAGGTTTTGATGCCCGCTATGATGAAGATTTCAAAAATCCGTCCTTTGATGATAAAAATTGGGCAAACGCCGTAACTGTTGAAAAAAATCCGACTCTTGCCCCCCGTCCTGTGCCGATTATGGAACGCGGCAGCTTCATTGACGGAAAAATTGTAAAAACAGGCAAACTCACAAGACCGGCTGAAAAAATCAATGAACCGATCTATGCCGAAGCAGTTTCCGCCGACCTCATTGATACCGACGGCAACGGCTTCTATCAAATTTACGATCTCGGCTGTGAACGAACAGGTCTGATGATTCTTGAATGTGACGCCAAACAGGGGGGCATTGTCATTGATATCAGCCACGGTGAACACCTTGACGACGGCAAAGTCCGCAATCTGATTGACGGGCGCAACTTTACAGACAGATATATTACCAAAGAAGGAAAACAGCGTTATATTCTCTTCCGCCGCCTCGGATGCAGATTTATTCAGCTGAACATTATCGGTAATAAAGATGATTTCACACTGCTGCACTGCGGTATGGAGGAAGAAATGCTCCCCCTGCCCGCGACCGCAGCTTTCAACTGTTCTTACGACAGAGCATTGAAACTCAGAGAAAACAGCATTCGTACCTTACGCTGCTGTATGCACGAACATTATGAAGACTGTCCGTGGCGTGAACAGGCTCTTTACAGTTATGATTCCCGCAATCAGATGATGTTCGGTTATTATCTCTGGGGCAATTACGAATATGCCGCCGCCAACTGGAAACTTTTTGCAGGCGGTTTGCGTCCTGACGGTTTTCTGCGTCTCAATGCACCGAGCAAACTCGGTCCGCCGATTGCCAATTTTTCAGTAGTATATATTACTGCAATGTATGAACATTACCTCTATTCAGGCTCAAAAGAACTCTTTGAAAGCCTCCGTTCCGTTGCGGAAAACATAGTTGCCAAATGTATTGAAAATGTCGATAAAAAAACGGGGCTCTATCTGACCAATCCCGCACCTGAATTGTGGCATTTTTATGAATGGAGCGACGGTCTGAGCGGCAACGGCAAAGATGAAAGAGCAGTAAAAGGTCCGCGCATGGAGTCTATTTACAATTTATACTTGCTTGAAATGTTTGATGCCATGTACAAATTGACTGATGAGCAAAAATATCTTGAAATGTTTAAAACTCAACATGCGGCACTGCAAAAAACTTTCTATGACTCCGAACGCAAATGTATGCTGACACGGCTCGGCGACAATCGGCTTCATGCCATTACTCAGACATTGGCTTTACGCTATCATGTAATACCTGAAAAAGACGAAAAACAGCTGCTGAAACGGCTTTGTGCGGATGAATTCATTCCCGTTTCCACCAGTTCCATGCGCTATTATCTTGAAATTCTCATGCAGTTCGGCGGCAATTTTGCACTTGAAGCCGATAAAATCATTGAAAATATTTTCGGCAACATGCTCAACAGAAACTCAACAACGATGTGGGAGACAGCCCTCGGTGCAGATGATTTCAGAGGAGCAGGCAGTATGTGTCACGGCTGGAGTGCATTGCCGATTTATTACTTTTACCGTTACATCTGCGGCATAGTTCCGCTTGAAGCGGGGTTCAAAAAATTCGCAGTTGACATTGTCCGTGTTGAAAAATACGGCGATGTGTCAGCCGACATCACCACTCCTTGCGGTTTTATTCATGTTGAATACGGCAAAGACGGCAATGAACTTACAATTTCACACCCGCAGGAACTGATCCCTGTTCTCACTCAACGCACCCGTGACACCTTCAATAACATAAAACTTCAAATTATGCAGTAAACACAAACTGCGTTTGGAGTATTTTTATGTATTATAAAGGCTCTGTTCCCAATATGGGGAGATAGCTGTATCTTGTGCTTTTTT
>JAZOSO010000120.1:0-1794 GCA_045657185.1 Victivallaceae bacterium
GATGACTGATTTATTGCAGGGGGAGAAGAAAAAACCTTTTGGCGTTCCACCCGCCTTTTTATATGGTTCTTTTCTTCTCCCCCTGCACCCCCTCATCTTTTTCCAAACCTTTTAATTATATTTGACATTTTCTTCAGTCAATTTTATAGAAAATTATTGGAAAGATGATAAAAATCAGTCTATATTTAGTAAAGAGCCCAAAAAACAAGTTTTTTCTTCTCCCCCTGCAACAAATCAATCGTTATTTATAACATGTTTATTTTTAAAGATATCCGGCAAGTTTTTTCCAGTTTTTTCTGAACGCATCATTCAGTATTTTTCTTGCCTTGAGACGGGATTCTTCGCTGTAACTTTTGCGGAGGATTTCACGGGCTTTTGCCAGGGCGATACGATAATCGGCACTGATAACTTTTTCGATAACGGCGCGATTGTCTTCAGTGATTGCTTTTTTTCCGGCGTCAGCGGCGGCAAATGCCTTGCGGCTGACTTCACAATTCAGCAATTCTGCCGGAAATTCATCTATAGTTACGGGAACAGGAATTACAAAGGTCATGCGCGGAGCTCCGAAAGCGGCGTACATAGTACTCAAATCAGCAGGGAATTCACGGTCAATGGCAAAAGTTGCACTGCAAACGGTGCGGTTGCCGCAGACAGGATAACATTTCGGGTCTTCTTTAATGAGATTTACACGGGATGCTTTTATCATTATTTCAGGAGTAACCGGACGGTTGAATTTTTTACCGTCTTCAAAAAGTGCCTGACGGACGGCATTTTCCCGGCGGGCATGATTTATCAATGTTGTCTGATTGCGCTGTGAATACGGAATCATATCAGGATTGCGCCATGAATTTGCACGGATGACTACGCCGGAATCGGCTTTTTGAACAGAGAAACGCTCGGTATCATGTTCAATGCAGTAAACAATATCTTTGTCGCCGATAAACCAGATAGAGCCTTTATCGCCGTGGCTGTAAGCGTTTCCTTTGACAAGTTCGCGGAGTTTTTCAACTGCTTCATCTGCATTGGCGCAGTTTTCCAGCAGAATACGTGCCAGCATAGGTGTACTGAAGCCGACGTTGTTTACTTTGCCGCTGGGGTCGCCGCTGTTCATGACGACTGCCAAGCCGACTGAATTTATACCCATATTGGGAGTAAATTTGCCGTAACCGGTAAGTCCGATATAACCGAATTTTCCTTTGCTCTGATGTTTGATTGCAACGATTTTGCGGTTGTGGAGAGCGGTATCCCGGTTTTTGTGAATAAGAATTTGATTGTCGGCGGCAAAATCCGGAAGAACAGCCCAGCTTGTACATTCATGCGGAACAAAAAGTTTTTCCTTTTCGATATTTTTGTGATTAACTCCGAAAAATAAAACTCTCAGATAAGTACCGTCTTTCCAGCCGAGGATACGGTCAATGGTTTTGAAATCCTCAAACATATAGGGAGTGTATTTTTTGTGCAATTCAGTATATTGCTGAAATGCCTTTTCTGACTCATCTTTATTCATTTTGCCGGAAACTGTATTGATATGTTTCTCCGTATCGGCAAAAGCTTTCCAGTATTTGCGTACATTATCTTCAAAAGAGTACGCTTTTGTTTCAGGGGCCGGGGTAATTTTGTCTGTGGCACATCCTCCGCAAAGTCCGGCGGCAATCAATAACGGCATAATTTTTACTTTCATTTTTACCTCATTTTTTTGGAAAAACTCTCAATTATATATTATAGCACAGCATTAATTTAAAATCAAGTTTTTTAAAAAAATTTTATCATAAAAAGGCAGCAGTAATTTTACGG
>JAZOSO010000121.1:0-11158 GCA_045657185.1 Victivallaceae bacterium
TGGGGCAGATGTTCGGAGATGTCTGGGGAAGGCATTATTTCAACGGCAGAAAAATTGTAGTTTATCCCGGCAGTTATCTTCATTGGCGTATGCCGACTGAATCCGAAAGCCGCTGGCAGATATGGGAAATACTCCGTCTCGGCAGCAAAGGTGTTTTCTTTTATGTTTTCCATCCCGGTATCCCGCTGGAAATTCCGCCTGAAAAAGCTGTGACAAAAGAGGCAAAATATAGTGTTGAACGCATGGACCGTTATGCAAAAATGGCGGCTTCATGGAAAAATCAGAAACTTACTGACAAAAAATTGGAACTTGACCAAATGGGCGGTATGTTATTGCTCGGCGGCGCACCTTCAAAACAGATGATTGCTACTAAAGAAGTCAATAAAATTATCCGTGACAATGAAAAATTGCTCGTTGAACGCAAAAAAGCTGACTTCCCTGTATTTTTCAGTGATGATGCTTATACTGATACTGCAACTTTTGTTTCAAACGGGCGTTATATCGGAGTTGTTGTCAATCGTGATTTGGACAGAAAACGTATTGTCAATGTCCTTTTGCCGCTTAATGTCAAAAAAATCCGCAACATAGGCAGCGGTAAAGATTTGAAAATTTCTTCCGCAGACGGCAATTTTCAGAAAATTGCAATTATGCTTGAAGCGGGCGGCGGTGCTTTGCTTGAAGCAGAATTTGTCAAGCAGCCCGGTATGTCCGTATGCAATGAATCTTTTGATTCTCAGAAGGTCAACCGTGCAATTTTGAATAATAATGCAGAAATCATTTTCCACGGCAATATGGCGGCAGATGAAAACCGTTCTGTTCGTCTTGTTAAAGGCGGTGACGCTTCAAAACCTGTCTGTGTAATCAGAGCATTTACCAACCCGAAACGTGCGCATAATACTTTTACCAAAAACATCGGCAGAAACGGCGGTAAGTATTATATGCTGGTTAAAGGTGAACTCTATAATTGTACCGTGAAAGCTGTTACTTCTGCACAGGAAGAGGTCAAGACCAATACAATGCATCTGAAAAATGAAAAACAGCAAGCAGTCGGTAAAAATACAGGAGTAACTCTTGCTGATAAAGAATTTTTCCGACCCATCGTTGTTCCCAATGATACAACATTGCTGGAATTTTATCTTAAAGGCGGTTATATTTCAGATATTCAAATCTGGTATGTGCCTGAGGTGAAAAAATAAGCTGACTGTTTGTATTTTTCAGTTATATATAAATCAGCCCGCCGCACTTCTTGCAACAGTTGTGCGGCGGGCTTATATTTGTTCTTTGTCGTGTACGGACGGGAGCAGGTGGATACTGTCTGACTCCCGCCGGGCAACAGTTTTACACTGTTTAGAAATAGAGGTCGCGCATACCTGCTTTGATTTTTGCGAGGCGTTCGCGGATGAGTTTTGCTTTGGCTTCGTCAGCAACTTTGGCGATTTCGCGTTCAATAAGAGCGTAACCGGCAGCTTTGGTTGATTCGGGAGCGTAATCCTCCAGATATTCGGACAATGTCAGCAAAGCGTTGGGGGTGCAGAAATTATGGATAAAGCCGGGAATGGCGTATTCCATAAAGTGTTCACCTGTTCTGCCCAGACGGTAACAGCTGGTGCAGAAACTCGGAATATAATCTTTATTCATCAGCCATTCCATGACTTCGCCCAATTCGCGGGGGTCGCCGATTTTGAATTGTTCACGGTTGAGCTGCTGTTCGCCGGTGCGTTTTGTCTGATATGAGCCGATTTCAAGGCGGGTTCCTGCATCGATTTGAGAAACGCCGAAGTCAATGACCTGGTCGCGGATTTCAGCAGATTCACGGGCGGTCATAATCAAACCGGTATAGGGAACGGCAAGACGCAGAACTGCAACAAGCTGTTTGAATTGTGCGTCAGTAGTCTGATATTTCAAATCAAGGTCAAGACCGTGTGCGGGTTTGATACGGGGGAAGCTGATAGTGTGCGGACCGACACCGAATTTATCTTGCAGATGCAGTGCGTGTGTGACCAAGCCGAGGACTTCAAAACGCCAATCGTAAAGTCCGAACAATGCACCGATACCCAAGTCGTCACAGCCGCCTTCAAAAGCTCTGTCCATACCGTCCAGACGCCACATAAAGTCGCCTTTCATGGTGTTTTCGGGGTGATAAAGGCGGTATGCCTGTTTGTTATAAGTTTCCTGGAAAATCTGATAAGTACCGATACCTGCTTCTTTGATAATACGGAAGCCTTCAACACTTTGGGGAGCGGCATTGATATTGACACGGCGGATTTCGCCGTTGCCGACTTTTGTGCCGTATGTCACTCTGACGGTGTGTGCGATAAATTCAGGGGTGTAAATCGGAGCTTCACCGTAAACGAGAATAAGGCGTTTATGACCTTCATTTTCAAGAGCGAGGACTTCATTTTTGAGTTCTTCATCGCTCAAAGTATGACGGACAGCAGTCGTAAGAGAGTTACGGAAACCGCAGTATTTGCAGTTGTTGATGCAGTAATTTCCGACATAAAGGGGGGCAAAAAGAACGATGCGGTTGCCGTAAACATCATTTTTGAGTTTGCGGGCGGTATCGTAAATTTCTTCCAGCAAATCGGGTGATTTTACGGCGAGCAGAGCGGCAGTTTCTTCTACGGAAAGCGGTTTCTTTTCCAGACTTTTTGCGAGGATTTCACGGACACGGCCTGCATCTTCAACGGTGTTGTCGATAAGTCCGTGGATTTTTGCGTCATCGATAAAATCAAATGCGCCTTTGGATAATGTTTTGTCAATGTCCATCATCATTTTTTTCAATTCCTTATTTTAAAACCTTCAATTATAATATTTTTTATCTCTGCCAGCCGCTCTTCAACAGAGAGAGAAATCCAGTTGAAAGAGGCGTGACGGTTGAAACTCATCAGAGAGCCGAGAAGCGACATGGCGGCAAATTTTGAATTCATCGGACGGAAAATACCGTTTGTTATGCCGTCGTTTACCGCCGAGGAAAAACAGTCAATTATAGTATTGAAATACTCTTTGGCACAGGAGGCATTTTCATCATCCTGCGGCACGACTGCAAAACGGGCCATGAACAGAAAACGGTGCGCCTCAAAATCTTCGCATACGGCACGGGCAAGTGCGAGCAACCGTTCAATCGGGTCGGCGCATTGAGCTGCGGTACGGAGCAGTTTATCTGTCATGGTGCGGCGCGATTCATTCATGGCATCATCAATCAGCAATCGGCGTGACGGATAATAGTTATAAACCGTCATGGAGCTGACGCGGATTTTTTTTGCCACATCGGCAATGCTTATGGAGTTAAGTTCTTTTTCTGCAAGGAGTTCAAAAACAGCATTGCGCATATTCCGGCGCATGGTTTGCTCCAGAACGGCTTTGGCATCTGTATTAAGTCTCGGCATAAAAAACTCCTTTCTTGCTTTATAAGTTATATAATATACTTTATAACCTATAAAATTACAACTCTTTTTCAGTTTTTTTATGGAATTTTTCAAAAAGTGAGCTATAATATATAAAGTTAAAAAATAATATCATTTTGTACAGGATTTTATTATGAAAAAATTTAATGTCGGTATTGCCGGACTCGGCAGAGCCGGTTGGAATATGCACTGCGGCGAACTTGATAAACTGCAGGATGAATTCAATATTGTCAGCGGCTGTGATATTGCTCCTGAGAGATGCAAAGAGTTCAAAGAACGTTATCCCGAAGCGTCAGTATATGAAAATTACTTTGATTTTATCAAAGACCCCCGTATTGAAGTTGTCTCAATTGTCGTACCTACTCTGCTGCATGTGGAATATACCCGTGCTGCATTGGAGGCGGGCAAAATTGTTTATCTGGAAAAACCGATTGCTCTCAATCTGGATGAAGCTGCTGAACTCGGCAGACTTCACCGCATGTATCCTGATAAAATATTTGTCCGTCACAACCGCCGTTTTGAAGCGGCATTCAACCATATCGGAGAGATTATTTCCTCCGGTAAACTCGGCGAAATTTTTGAAGTAAGGCTGTGCCGTCATCGTTTCCAGATGCGCAATGACTGGCAGACTATGCCTGAATGCGGCGGCGGTCAGCTCAATAACTGGGGCCCGCATCTTATTGACCATGCTTTGTGTTTTATGAACAGTCAGGTCGAAAAAGTCTATGCCAATTTGCAGCGCATAAATTGTGAAGGTGATGCTGAGGACCATGTCAAATTTGTCCTGACAGGCAGTAACGGCCGTATTGTTGATGTAGAGATTTCTGACGGCGCAACGCTTTACGGAGATGTTTATTTTATCATGGGAACGCGCGGGACTTTGCGCTGCAAAGACGAGACAGTTATTGAAATGCGCACGCTTCCGGATGATTTTGTATATCCTGAAAAACATCCTCACGCCGAATCTCTTCCCCGCAGTACAGGTTACGGCAGCTGTAAAGATATCAAATGGGTGGAAGAAAAAATTGAAGTCAATCCCTCCAATGCTTACAGTATGCACAAAGCGTATCATTATCTTTATCAGGCACTGGCAGGAATTGAACCTTATCCGGTCACTATGGCACAGGCTCTTGATGTTGTGCGCCTGACAGAGCGCATCCGTCAGAGTACCGAAGTTATTTTGCGCAACAAAAATGTTTAAAATATCAACCCCCGAAACGGAGTATTACAAATGAAAATTGAAAAAAATTACGATTTCCGTCAGCGTTTTGACGAAGTCCACAAACCCAACCGCAGAGATTATTCTCTTAAAGCCGAAAGCAACGAATTTGTTATCACTGAAGATACCGTCATCGTTGTTCCTGCTGACGCAGACGAAACAATTATGACTGCCGCTCAGGATTTGCAGGATTACTTTTTCAAGAGTATGGATATGAGTTTGAAACTCAAAAAAGGCGATGCCTGCTGCAATTCCATTTATTATGATGTCAATTCTGCTGTTACCAAAGACGCTTTTGTTCTTGATGTTACTGACAAAGGTATCAAAATCACAGGTAACATGTCCAAAGATACCTTCTGCGGTTCAGTTTATCTTGAAGACCAGTTGAATCTGCGTGAAGCTCCTTATATCGCAGTCCAGACTCTTGAACGCAAAAAATTGTTTACTCCCCGTATCGTTCACTCCGGCTGGGGTATTGAACTTTTCCCCGACAGTCACCTCAACGCTATTGCTCATGCAGGTTTTGACGCAGTTGTAGTTTTTGTTACCGGCATTGACAAAACCAATGTCGGCGTGCTTGATATCAACAACCTTATCGCCCGTGCCAAAAAATTCGGTCTGGGAACAGTTCTTTACAGCTATCTTCCCGCCTACAAACATCCTGACGAACCCGATGCAGAAAAATTCTTTGACAGCGTTTACGGCAATCTTTTCCGTTACTATCCCGAAGCAATCGGCGTAATGCTCGTCGGTGAATCAGCACAGTTCCCGAGCAAAGACCCCCGTACTACCGGTAAACGCCAC
This sequence comes from Victivallaceae bacterium, assembly GCA_045657185.1. Lineage (GTDB taxonomy): Bacteria > Verrucomicrobiota > Lentisphaeria > Victivallales > Victivallaceae > RGIG5270. The sequence continues at coordinate 5,428 of JAZOSO010000121.1, forward strand.
AGCGAAAGCATCATTGACGGTATTCCTGATGTTAAACCCGCTCCCGGCTGGTTCCCCTGCGAAGATTATCCCCGCTGGATTAAAGGCGTTGCCGATGCTGTTCATGCTGTTAAAAAAGATGCTCTGGTCATCTTCAATACTTACAACTGGGGGTGGACTGAAGAAAAAGTCCGCCGTGAATTCCTTGAAAAAATGCCGACCGATGTTGTTATTCAGGTCACTTTTGAAATCTTCAAGAGCATTTCACGCGGTAAATTCAAAGCATCCGTTATGGACTATACCATTTCTGAATGTGAACCCGGTTTCTACTTTACAAGTGAATGTGCAATCGCCAAAAAATGCGGAATTCCTCTGCTTGCCACTGCTAATACCGCAGGTTTGACCTGGGACTTCGGCAGTGTCGGTCATGTTCCCGTCCCGCAGCAGTGGATGAGAAAGTTTGACAAGCTCAATGAAGCCCGTGAAAACTGGGATTTGCTCCGTTTCTACGACAACCACCACTACGGCTGGGAACCCTCAATCATCTGTGATTTGGGCAAAGCCGCTTTCTGGGCTCCGCAGGTCGATATGAAGGCTCAGTTCAAAAAACTTCTCGTCCGTGATTTCGGCGCAGGTGCTGAACTTATGGAAGAAGGTTACGATTTGTGGAGTGAAGCTATCAACTATTTCACTCCGACCAATGAAGACCAGTACGGTCCTTTCCGTGTCGGTCCGAGTTATCCCTTCATATTCCAGCCCAATATCACCCGTACAATGCGCGGCAAGGAAATCCAGTTCCCGACCAAAGACGGCGCACACTTCGGCTGGCATATCATCAAAACCATGTATCAGCCCTTTGAAAACATCAATCAGGTTCCCGGCAACCTCCGTCATCCCGAAGAGCTTGCATCTTTGCGCAAAATGCTTGAACTCTGGGAAAAAGGTATTGCAAAAATGGAAGAAGCTCTCAAACTTATTCCTGAACGCAAAAAAGAGACTGCCGAACGCGAACTCAACCTCGGCCGTTACATCCGTGCAAATATCATCACCGGTATCAATATGAAAGAATGGTACACTCTCAATATGAAACTGCGTACCGCTGAAACTGTTGAAGAATCCAACGCATGGCTTGACAAAATTGAGGCTCTCGCATATAAAGAAATTGAAAATGCCAAAGCCGCAATTCCTTATGTTGAGTTTGACTCACGCCTCGGTTGGGAACCCTCTATGGAATATGTCACCGACAGATGGCACATCGAATGGAAACTCCGCCAGATGGAAAGCATGCTGCGTGAAGTCAATGACTACCGCACCTGTATCAATCTGAAGTGATTTTTTAATCATCACTCTGTTGTTAAAGATTATTGATTTGTTGCAGAGGAGGCAATTCCTCCCTGCAGCAAAGTACAATATTCAACAGTTTTTCAACATATGAAATATACTGAATGAAAAAAGGGTTGCTGCAAAATTTTTTTGCAGCAGCCCTTTTTATGTAGCAGATAATATAAGTTTGTTATACGGGAAAGTGTTTATAATCAGTCTTTTTTGTCCTGTGCCGCCCATTGATATTTTTTGCGGTCTTCGGCTGTTATTTTGCGGATGACCCTTGCAGGATTGCCTGCGACCAGAGTGTCAGCAGGTACATCACGGATAACTACTGACCCGGCGGCAATTACTGCATTATCTCCGATATTTACGCCGCCGATGATGGTTACGGAGCCGCCGATCCAAACATTATTGCCGACATTTACCGGGAAAGCATATTCCCAGCCGTCAATGCGGTCCTGACTGTCAAGCGGATGACCTGCGGCTAAAATTGATACATTGGGTGCAATCCATACATTATCTCCGAAACGGCAGTAATTTCCGTCAAGCACGATAAAGTTGTAATTTGCAAAAAAGTTTTCTCCTACTTCAATACGGAATCCGTAATCGCATTTGAACGGCGGCAGAATATTGCAGTTTTTTCCGATTTTTCCGAAAATTTTGGCAAGGAAATCTCTCCGTTCTTTGACTTGAGACGGACGCAACAGATTATATTCGTAAATGGCATCCTGAATTTTGAAGCGGTAGTCAGCCATTTCTGTTGTGCGATTGGGATTGTAAAGCAAGCCCGATTCAGCTTTTTCCTGTTCAGTCATTCCGTCGGGGACGGCTTTGCAGAGTACCGGTTTGTTTTCCATGATATAATATCCTTGACTTTTAAGAGTGAGAGTTCAGCAGGAATAATATAGCATTCTATTTTGTTGTTTGCAACAGGGCAAAGCAGTTTTAGTGTTTAAAATCCTTCTTTTTGCCGTGTTTGTAAAGGAAGAATAATCCGATAGCCATGCAGAGCGGGAAAAATGTTGCGGTAAGCAAACCGAGTTTCAGATTTTCGTTCGCCGCTTCAGCAACTTTGCCGACAAGCACCGGTCCGGCAGTTGCTCCGAGATCGCCTGCCAATGCCAGAAATGCAAACATGGCAGTTCCGCCCATGGGGCATTTGCGCGAAGAAATACTGATAGTTCCCGGCCACATGATACCTACGGCAAGACCGCACAATGCACAGCCTGCCAGCCCCAATATTGCAAATGATGCCAGCGAGGCGGTTAAATAACATATCACTGCGGCAACTGCACATAAAAACATTGTTTTTACCAGATTAAGTTTATCACTCAATTTGCCGTACAGCATACGGGCGACACCCATAAATGCCGCAAAAAGACAAGGCCCTGCCAAATCTCCTGTGAGTTTGGAAACTTTCAATGCTGATTCAGTAAAAGCTGAAGTCCATTGCGACATTGTTGCTTCGGATGAACCTGCACAAATCATTAAAAAAATCATCATCCAGAACATCGGAACGCATAACAATTGACGGATACTCATGCATTGACCGTCTTCGCCGAGTTTTTCTATCGGGCAGTTGATAAAATTTATTGCATTATACAACGGAATAAGCGACCACAGAACTGTCAGAATTTTCCAATGTTCTATGCCGAAAACAGCAAAAAACAGACTTGACCCCAGAATTACACTCACTGCACCCCAGCAGTAAAAAGAGTGCAGTAAACTCATTACTCCGTCTTTGTTTTCAAAAGGACACGCTTCAACAATCGGACTTAACAGCACTTCAATCAAGCCGCTGCCGATTGCATAAAGAGCCACTGCTATCAGAATTCCTGCAAATGCGTTCGGCATTATATCGGGCAGAACCGTCAATAACAATAAACCTGCCGATGACAGAACCTGAGAAGCAATTACACAAAGTCTGTAACCGATTTTATCCGCATATTTTGCCGCAACGATATCAATCAGCAGCTGAGTCAGATAAAAAACGAGCGGAATTAACGCTATTTGTTCAAGATTGATTTTGTATGTTCCTTTGAATGTCAGAAAAAGCAGCGGGGTAAAATTGGCAGATATTGCCTGCGTTATAAATCCGATATAACAGGCAGTTAATGTTTTTTTATAATTTTTCTTTTGTGTCATAATATTCTCCTTTGTGATGATAATTTAAATACTATATCACCGAAAACAGGAGATAGCAATGCATTAAATAGCCAAAAATGATAACTATTTGCCCAAATTACAGTATTTTCCGGGAGTGATGCCGTATTTTTTTCTGAATTGCTTACGGAAATAATTTACGGAGTTGAAGCCGCATGAATTACTGACTTCTTCAACGGTATAAATTTTTTCGGAGAGCATTTTGTGAGCCATTTGAAGCCGATGCTGAATAAGAATATCAATCGGAGAACTGTTCATAAAGTTTTTGAAACAGCGGCCGACTTCACTGCGGCTTATATTTGCTGAGCGTGCGAGGTCGTCAAGGGAAATGCGGCTGCGGTAATGAGAGTTGATGAAATTCAGCATTTTTTGCAGCCGTATCTGATTGACCAGCTGAATGCGGTTTGATTTGTGACGGGGAAATGAGTTTATATTGGAATAAATATACTCAAAAATAAGACTTATATCTCTTTGGATAATCATTTCATAACATGGCATTTGCTTGCGGAAAGAGTGATAAATATCTTGAATAAGAGCATTTATATTTTGCAGAGAATCATTATTTTTGCGGAACACAATAAAGGGTAAATCGTCGCATTGCTGAAGTGGAGTGATATATTTTTTATAAATCTGACTGCCCTCAGGTGCAATCAGATTACCGGAAAAAACGACATTGGGCATGGGGTCGGCGATATCGCCTGCAATTTGTTTTATACCGTGAAGGACATTTCCGTTTACAAAAATACTGTCGCCGGCATAGAGTGTGATATGCTTTTTGCCGACTTGAAAATCAAGAGTTCCCAGTTGAGCCGTTGCGATTTCAAATCCGGGATGCCAATGCAGCGGTCCGCTCCATTGTACCAGTGTTTCAAGCTCATGTTGATAGAATGAAATCGGAAAAACCGCAAGGTCATAAGGATTTTGTTCTTTGAGTTGATTATCTATATTAACAGGCATAAATTTCTCCGCAGGCAGTTTTAATTTTTAATCTCCCATACCGCAAATCAGATAAAGTGCGCAGAAATCTCCGTTGAATTCTGCAACTGCACCGAACCCTTCGCCCAGATATTTATAAAAAGCCTCTCCGGAAACGGTCTTTTTTTGAAGAACATTATATTCGTTGCGCCTCCAGACAACAGTCCCTTCGGGTAATGTTTTAAAACCTTTGGCAGGTAATGAATTTAAAAATTGATAATACAGTGCTGCATCGGCGTTCAGACTTTTAAAACGCACTCCGTCTGCGCCGTCCTGTGCAACTGCAATATTTTCAGGCAGAGGCGGAAAGACTTTTTCAAAATCAAACCTTGAACGATTGTGATACATGCTGCGTATCATTTTCAAATTTTTTGAACGCTGTATATCTTTGATACATGAAACAGTGCCGCTCGAAAGAAAAAGCAGAGCCGAAATAATGGCTGGGATACGCCAGTTTTTCCAAGTTCCGAAACATAATGGCAAAAGCAATGGAATACAGCTGCAAAGAAGCCAGTTTGTAGCTGAACCGACAAGTAAAAAATTTCCTGCCCCCATAATAATTCCGGCGATAAATCCTGCGCGGGCGAGACGGTATTTCCAATCCGGCGGCGGAACTGAAAAGTCCGTAATTTCTGCTGTTTTTTTCTGTCGGAAGAAAATACGGTAAAGAATCCATTGTATCAAAAAAGTAAAAGGTGTCAATAATATAACCCAAATAAATTGAGCAATAACTCCTCTGCGCCGCGGACGAAAATCATCTTTGGCGTATTCGCTTTGAATATCAGCAGGCATAAGGTTTATATTGTAAACTTTTTGGCTGCGGTTTTCCTTGCTGTCGGCAGTTTGCGTTTTTATGAGTGCATAACGTTCACGCAGCTGCATACGGTAATGCCAACCGCTCCATGTAAAAAACGCACTGAGCATACAGAAGATTATAAAAGCTGCAGAAGTACATAAAAACTGCTTTTTTTTGCGTAAAATTATAACCGTAATCAACCATGTCAGCCATAACACAAATAAAAACGGCAGCAGGTATTTTCCGCTTTCGTAAATCCAATTAAATACTTTTATATCGACAGGTATATCCATAATTCACTTTTTCCGTACTTTAATTAATCTTCTTGTAAGTAATATAGCATATCCTGTGAGCGTTTACAACTGCGGGAGGTATTTTTTGTTCAGCTGTATTATAAAGGAGGGCTGATGTACAAAAAATAGGTTCATCGACGATTTGTGACAGGAATATGCAGAAAAATATAAAAAACGGAAAGAAGGAGATATGAGTTTT